>NZ_CEEDMJ010000001.1:0-382288 GCF_979255925.1 Kineococcus sp. AC630 | reverse complement strand
GGGTTCCCGTGGTCGGGGTCGGCGGTGTCGTCGTCACGGCCGAGGGGACCGCGGTCGCGGTCGGCACGGGCTGCGTCGGGCGGGTGGTCGGCCTCGGGGAGGTCGAGGTTCGCGTCGTCGTGGGCGTCGCAGTGGGCCTCGTCGTGGGCCTCGTCGTGGGCGTCGCCGTGGGAGTGGCGGTCGCCGGGCGGGACGCCGTCGCGGCGAGGGCCACGGGAGCCGTGGTGGAACCGGGCGCGGACCGCTCCGGCGCCTGCGCGGAGGACGGCTCGATCGCGGTGGAGGGGGCGGCCCCCAGCGCCTGGAGGGTCACGAGGTCGCTCGGGCTGGTGGTGGGGGTTCCGGACGGGCCCGGGACCGTGGCCGCGACGGGGGAGTTCTCGCTCACGTCGGAGAACGGCGCGGCGGCCACGACGGGAACGGGGTCCGCGGCGGCGGCGTCGGTCGCGACGAAACCCGCCCCGACCCCGACCCCGGCCGTGAGGACGGCGCCGAGGACCTGCCCGCCGACGGTGTGAGCCGCGGCGGAGACGTTCGACACGGCCTGCGCCGGGAGGGAACCCACCCCGGGCAACGCGGCGAGCAGGGTCGCCGGCCCGGCGACGAGCCGCAGCCGCCCGACGCCGACGGTGAGGAACGCGCGGACGACGTCGGGGTCGAACTGCGCTCCGGCGCAACGGGTGATCTCGGCCCTGGCCTGTTCGGCGGACAGCGGCTTCTTGTAGGAGCGGGCCGAGGTGATGACGTCGTAGGTGTCGGCGACGGCGATGACGCGCGCCGCCAGTGAGATGTCCGTCCCGTGCAGACCGCGGGGGTAGCCGGCACCGTCGAAGCGTTCGTGGTGCTGCTCCACCCCGTCCAGCCACGGACCCAGCCAGCCGCGCAGGGGTTCGACGAGGCGCCCGCCGTGGGCGGGGTGCTGCTGGAGCGAGGCCCACTCCTCGTCGTCGGGGCGGCCCTTCTTGTTGATCACCTCGACGGGGACGTGGACCTTGCCGACGTCGTGCAGCAGTGCCGCCCAGCTCAACCGGTCGACGTCCTCGCGGGACAGCCCGAGTTCGGCGCCGATGAGGGCCGCGTAGGCCTGGACGCGCTCCCCGTGGGCACGGGTGCGCGCGTCGTGCTCGGCGAGGCTCCCGACGAGGGCCAGCAACCAGTCGACGGGTTCACCACGGTCCGCTCGACCGGCCTGCTGCAGCCGGGACGGGGACCAGGTGCGGCGGGCCACGTCGAAGCGGCTGGGCACGCGGTCGGGCAGGACGAGGCTCAACCGGAGCAGGGCCGAGAGCGGGACGAGCCGCCGCGTGAGGTGGGAGACGAGGACGAGCGCGAGGGAGGAGAGCACCACGACGAGGAGCAGCCAGACCGTGCCCGTCACGCCGATCCGGGACGCCGGGGCCCAGCGCGCTGCGGCCGCGCCGACGGCCAGGGCGAACAGCACGGGCCCGAACGACGCGGCGGCGCGGACCAGACGCGCGAGGACGGGGCGGGGTCGCCACCCGAGCGCCTCGGCGCCGTCGTAGTTCTGGGTCGGTCCACTCGCCACGACTTTCCGATCGGGTCACCGGAACGAGACGTTGAGCGCTCGGCCGCCGGTTCACCCGCCCGGTCGCGCGGCCCCACCCGAACGGGGGAGCAGGGACGGACCCGGGGATACCGTGCCCCCATGGATCTCCAGTTCCGCGACCGCGTCGTCCTCGTCGTCGGGGGGAGGGGCCTCATCGGTGCGGCCCTCACCGACCGGCTCCGCACGGAGGGGGCCACGGTCGTCGTCGCCTCCCGGAACCCGGGCGAGGGGGTGGTGCTGGACGGCACCGACGACGCGTCCGTGCAGGCGGGGGTGGAGGAGGTGCTGCGGACCCACGGCCGCATCGACGCCGTCGTCGTGACCGCCGCCCCCTCGGCGCGGACCCTCGACCCCGAGCGCCGGTCCGACCCGGCGCAGGTCCTGGAGGCGTTCGACGGCAAGGCGATGGTCTTCCTCCGGATCGCCAACGCGGTGGTCCCGACGATGCGTGCGGCGGGGTTCGGCCGCATCGTGGTGGTGAGCGGGCAGAACGCCCTGCTCACCGGCAACATCACCGGTTCGGTGCGCAACGCCGCCACGATCGTGGTGGCCAAGAACCTCGCTGACGACCTGGCGGGGACCGGGATCTCGGTGAACGCCGTCAACCCGGGTCTGGTCACCGCCGACCCGCAGGTGGCCGTGGCGGTCGGCGCAGCCGGGGAGTCGACGCCGGAGCAGGTCGCCGACCTGCTCGCGTTCCTCGCCTCCCCGCTCAACGCGGTGACCGGCGAGTCCATCGCCGTCGGTCACCGCGTCCGCGGGGTCACCTCGTTCTGAGCTGGGCGCGCCGGGGCGTCAGCGCAGGCGTTGCGCGCTGAACTGCAGGCGGGGTTCGGCGAAGAACTGCTGGGCCTGGACGATGAGGAGTTCCCGGGAACCCGCGGTGTGGGTCGTCTCGATGAGGTCGAACACCGACGAGGCCGTTCGTTCGAGGGCGAGGGCGGCGTCACCGGTGGCGCGGTGGTGCGCGGCGAACAGCGCCGCGGTGACGTCACCGGAACCGTTGGCCTTGAACGGCAACCGCGGGGTCTGCACGATCCACGCCCCCTGCTCGTCCACGACCGCCATCTCGAGGGTGCCCTCCTCGGCGTCGGGACGTTCGACGCTGGTGATGAGCACCGTGGACGGACCCATCGCCCGGGCCAGGTCGGCGGAGGCGAGGGTGCTCTCGATGGTGGAGGGCTCGGTGCCGGTGAGGTAACCCAGTTCGAACTGGTTCGGGGTGATGAGGTCGGCCGCCGGGACGACGCGGTCCCGCAGCAGTTCTGGGATCTCGGGGGCGACGAAGCAGCCCGACCTGGCGTTGCCCATGACCGGGTCGCAGGCGTAGACCGCCGTCGGGTTCGCGGCCTTGACCCGGCGCACGGCGTCGACGATCACGTCGCCGATGCCGGTGCCGCCCTGGTACCCGGAGAGGACGACGTCGATCTCGGGGAACACCCCGCGTTCCTCGATGCCGGTGATCACGTCGGCCACGTCCTGGGCCGACATGACCGGACCCCGCCAGGCGCCGTACCCGGTGTGGTTGGAGAAGTTCACGGTGTACACCGGCAGGACCTCGACACCGATGCGCTGCAGCGGGAAGACCGCTGCGGAGTTGCCGACGTGGCCGTGGGCGACGGCGGACTGGATGGAGAGCACCTTCATGCTCTCCATCCTCGCGCATCCGGGGGTGATGGGCTCAGCGGATGCCGTACCCGTCGTCGACGGGGAGCGGGACCCTGGCGACGACGGTGCTCAGCCCGTGGGCGGGACGTGGCGGGCCAGGAACCCGTCCGCACCCGGTGCGACGTGCCAGACGCGGACGTCGCGCCCGCCCGCGTCGCCCATCTTCTCGTGCACGAGCGCGATGTCCCCCGTGAGGTTTCCCACGCCCACCACCTCGTGGTGGTGCGGGCCGTGGGAGACCTGGAAGCACACGTCACCGCAGAACTCGTCCAGGGAACTCGGTGCCTTGGAGGAACCCGCGTGGACGATCTCGTCCACGGCGTAGTCCTGCCCGGAGATCACGGCCTCGGAACGAGAGGTGGAGCTCGACTGGTCCATGGGGTGAGCCTGCCTTCGTCGGCCGTTCTCCGGGGTCCCGGCGTCGGCCCCAGTGTGGCCCACGGAACCCCTCGGCGGTAGAGGCCGCAGCGGCCTCGCGGCCGGACCTCACGGCCGGTCGTCCCAGGCCGAGCGTCGCAGCAGGCGGAGCCCGTTCAGCGCCACGACGACGGTCGACCCCTCGTGGCCGGCGACGGCCAGCGGCAGGGGGAGCGAGCCCAGCAGGTCCCAGAGGACGAGGGTGGTGATGAACGTGGCGGCGATCACCAGGTTCGCGACGACGACCCGGTGCGCCCGCCGGGAGATCGCGATCAACGCGGGGACCGCCGCGATCTCGTCGTGCACGACGACGGCGTCCGCGGTGTCGAGGGCGAGGTCGGAACCGTGGCGCCCCATCGCGACGCCGGTCGAGGCCGTCGCGAGGGCGGGGGCGTCGTTGACGCCGTCCCCGACGAGCAGGACCCGGTGTCCGGAGTTCTGCAGCTCCTCGACGATGCGCGTCTTGTCCTGCGGCAGCAGTCGCGCGTGCACCGCGGTGATGCCCGTCCGGGCGGCGACGTGGTGGGCGGTCCGGTCGTCGTCGCCGGTCAGGAGCTGCACCGGCGCCCGGGTGAGCGCGGCGGCCGCGTCGACCGCTGCCGCGGACGCGGGGCGGATCGTGTCCAGGAGGGTCAGGGTGCCGACCGGGGTCCCGTCGCGGCGCACGACGACCACGGTCCCGGCGACGTCCGGGGGAACCTGCGCGGTGTCACCCCGTTCGACCGTGATCTGCGCACCGTCGACGGTCCCGGTGACCCCACGTCCCGGCAGGGCGCGGAAATCCGTCGCCGCCGGGACGGGGAGTCCCGCGGCGGCCCGGCGCACAGCGCGACCGAGGGGGTGCTCGCTGAACTGCTCGACGGCGGCGGCGAGGGTGAGGACCTGGTCCTCGGTGAGGTCTCCTGCGGAGTTCACCGCGCTGACCTCGGGAGCTCCCTCGGTCAGGGTCCCGGTCTTGTCGAAGGCGACCAGGTCGGTGCGACCGACGTTCTCCATGACCGTCGCCGACTTCACGAGGACGCCGTGGCGACCCGCGTTCGAGATCGCCGCCAGCAGCGGCGGCATCGTCGCGAGGACGACCGCGCACGGCGAGGCGACGATCATGAAGGTGATGGCGCGCAGGAGGGCCGCGTCGAGGGGCTCGCCGACGAGCAGCGGGGTCCCGAACACCAGCAGGGTCGCGACGACGACACCCAGGGAGTACCGCTGCTCGACCCTCTCGATGAACAGCTGCGACGTCGCCTTGGTGGCCGAGGCCGCTTCGACCAGGGTCACGATCCGGGCGACCACCGAGTCGGCGGCGGCCCGGGCGACGCGCACCGTCAGGGCCCCCGTCCCGTTCACCGTGCCGGAGAGGACCTCGTCACCGGGACGACGCACGACCGGTACGGACTCACCGGTCATGGCGGCCTGGTCGACCTCGCTCACCCCGTCCACGACGGTGCCGTCGGCACCGATGCGTTCGCCCGGTCGCACCAGGACGAGGTCGGCGACGACGAGTTCCGCGACGTCGACCTCGCGCTCGACGCCTCCCTCCAGACGGGTGGCGCGTTCCGGCGCGAGACCGAGGAGCGAACTGACGGAGTCCGCGGTCCGCTGGGTGATGAGCGCCTCGATCGCCCCGGAGGTGGCGAAGATGACGATGAGGAGCGCGCCGTCGAGCACCTGACCGATCGCAGCGGCGGCGATCGCGGCGACGATCATCAGCAGGTCGACGTCGAGCGTCTTCTCCCGCAGGGCCTGCAGCCCGGCCCGGGTCGGTTCCCAGCCCCCCGAGAGGTAGCAGAGGAGGTAGGCGGTCCACCACGACCAGCCGGGGGCGCCGGCGAGCTGCAGACCGCCGCCGACGAGGAAGAACCCGAGGGCGACCGCGGCCCAGCGGACCTCGGCCAACCGGACACCGGTGCGGAAGATCGACTGCGGTCGGGGCAGGACGCGCCCGGTCCGCTCGGGGGAGGGGACCGGTGCGGTGGTGGTCGGCAGGCTCATCGTGGGCAGCCGCCCTGGGCGGGGGAGTCGTCCACGCCGGCGCGTTCGTGCGCGCTCTCGGGTTCGAGAGCGTGCTCGGCCTGGAAGACGGCTTCGGCGACGAGCTTGCGGGCGTGTTCGTCGGTGAGGCGGTAGAACACCCGGTTCCCGTCCTGACGGGTGCTGACCATGCGACCCCACCGGAGTTTCGCGAGGTGCTGCGACACCGCGGTGGGGGGCTTGCCGACGATCTCGGCGAGGTTGTTCACCGACAGCTCGCCGGCACGCAGGGCCAGGACGATCTTGATGCGCGTGGTGTCGGCGAGGAGCGAGAAGACCTCGGCCGCGAGGGTGACGTACTGGCTGTCGACCCCGAGGCTGCAAGCCTGCGCATCTTCACTCATGCGCAGATGGTAGGTCAGGGGCCGGCCACGGGCATCCGGTCAGCCGTCGTCCCCCGGACCACGAGGCGGGGTGTGACGACCACCTCGCGACGGACCTCGGCGGCCCCCTCCACCCGGGCGATGGCCTGCTCCACCGCGTGCTGCGCGAGGGTGGCGGGGTCCTGCCCCACGGTCGTGAGCGACACCGTCGAGAGGGCGGCCACGGCGCTGTCGTCGAAGCCGACGATCGAGACGGCGCCCGGGACGGCGACCCCGGCGGCGCGCAGGGCGTGCAGCAGCCCGGCGGCGAACTCGTCGTTGAAGGCGAGGACGGCGTCGGGCACCCCGTCGCGCAGCAGGTCCGCGGCCGCGGCCTCGCCGCTCGCGCCGTCCGCTCCGCCCGGGCGGAGGTCGGCGGGAAGCCCCGCGGCCCGCACCGCCCGGCGGTACCCGGCGCGGCGTTCGGTCGCCCCCGGCGCCCGGCCCCCGTGCAGGTGGACGATCCGGCGGTGCCCGAGGCCGACCAGGTGCTCGACGGCGAGTCGGGCGCCGGTCTCGTCGTCGGTGCGGACGACCCCGGCGTCCACCTGGCGCAGCGCCCGGGCCAGGACGACGACCGGGAGCCGCGCGGCGAGTTCCTGCAGTTCGCTCCGCCCGGCGCCCGGGCCGAGGAGGACCAGGGCCTCGACCCGCTGGTCGAGCAGGGCCCGCACGGCCGCGGTCTCGGTGCGGGAGCGCCCGCGCGGTTCGAGCCTGAGGCGCCAGGGCGAGTCGGCGACGGCGCCGTAGAGCGCCTCCACCAGTTCGCCGTGGAAGGGGACGTGCAGGCCGTGGACGACTCCGAGCGTCCGGCTGCGACCGGAGCCGAGCAGGCGGGCGCGTTCGTCGGGGTGGTAGTCGAGTTCGGTTGCGGCTCTCAGCACCCGTTCCCGGTTGGCGGCGCTCGCCCCGGGAACTCCGCGGAACACGATGGACACCAGGGCTCGGGAGACCCCCGCCCGGGCGGCGACGTCGGCCATGGTCACCGGCTGCGGACGCGTCACCCACCGCACCCTAACGGCCCGAGCGCTTGACGTCCGGCCCGTGCCCGGTCACCCTGGACCGATCTAGACCTAGAGCGCTCTAGGGCGAGGTCGGGTCGCGAGACCCGGCGGGACGAGAGGCGAACGCATGTCCGACGTCGACGGCGACGTGAGAAGCACCGGGATCGGCCTGATCGGGGCCGGCCGCATCGGCAGTTCGCACGCCCGGCTGGTGGCGACCAGGGTTCCCGGCGCACGGCTCGCGGCCGTCGCCGACCCGCGACCCGGCGTCGCCGCGGCGCTGGCCGGACCCCTGGGTGCGGTCGGGCTCACCGACCCCGCAGAACTCCTCGCACGCCCCGACGTGGACGCGGTCGTCGTGACGGCCAGCACCGAGGCGCACGCGGACCTCGTCGAGGCCGCCGCCCGGGCCGGGAAACCCGTGTTCTGCGAGAAACCCGCCGGGCTCTCGATGGCCGAGCTCGACCGCGGCATCGCGGCCACCGACGCCGCGGGCGTCGCGTTCCAGGTGGGGTTCAACCGCCGGTTCGCCCCCGAGTTCGCCGCCGCCCGCGCCGCGATCGACGCGGGTCGCATCGGTCGCCCGCAACTGCTGCGGTCCCTCACCCGCGACCCGGGGCTGCCGAACCCCGGCGTGGTCCCGGCCTGGGCGGTGTTCGTCCTCACGCTCATCCACGACTTCGACACCCTGCTCTGGTTGAACCCCGGTGCGGAACCGGTCTCCGTCTACGCCGTGGCCGACGCCCTCGTCGCCCCGGACTTCAAGGACGCCGGGTTGCTCGACACCGCGGTCGTCACGATCCGGTTCGACAACGGCGCGATCGCCGTCGCCGAGGCCAACTTCTCGGCCAGCTACGGCTACGACGTCCGGGGTGAGGTCTTCGGGTCCGCGGGGATGCTGAGCATCGGCGAGGGGTCGCGATCGGCTCTGCAGGTCCTCGACGCCGACGGCCGGCACAGCCCCACCCCACGCTCCGACGTCGAACTCTTCGCCGACGCCTACACCGGTGAACTCACCGAGTTCGTCGCCGCCGTCCGCGAGGGCCGCACTCCCTCCGTCACCGGTCGCGACGCCCGGCGTGCGCTGTCGATCGCCCTGTCCTGCATCGCCTCGGTGCGCAGCGGCGGCCCCGTCGACCCGGCCGTCGTGGCCGCGACGGTGGACGCGAGGACCCGGTGAGCGGTTTCACGCTGGCGGTCTGCGCCGAGATGGTGTTCCGGGACCTGCCCCTGCCGGACCGGGTGTGGACGCTGCACGACGCAGGTTTCGCGGTCGAGATCTGGGACTGGACCACCAAGGACCTGTCCGCGCTCGGTGCCACCGGGGCGCGGTTCACCTCGATGACCGGCTACGTCGACGGGGAACTCGTCGACCCCGACGGTGCGGACCGGCTGCTGGCGAGCGCCGAGCGCTCGATCGCGGCGGCGGAGGCGCTCAGCGGCCGGGGCCGCCCGAACCTCAACCTGCACGGCACCGGCCTGGACGGGAGGGGGCTGCCCGTGCGTCCCGTGAGCGAGGTCACGGGGGCCATGTGGCTCGCGGCGCAGCGCACCCTGGTCCGGATCGCGGAACTCGGGGAACGCCACGACGTGGTGTTCACGCTGGAGAACCTGAACGTCGCGGTGGACCACCCGGGCACCCCGTTCGCGTCGGCGGCGGACACCCGCGCGCTCGTCGCGGCGGTCGGCAGTCCGCACCTGCGGATGAACCTGGACCTCTACCACGCCCAGATCGGGGAGGGGAACCTCGTGGAACTCCTCCGGGGCTGCGTGGACCTCATCGGGGAGGTTCAGGTCGCCGACGTCCCGGGCCGGTGCGAGCCGGGGACGGGCGAGATCAACTACCCCGTCGTCGCGGCGGCGCTGGCCGGTGCGGGGTACCGCGGGACGGTGGGGATGGAGGCGTTCGCCTCGGGGGACAGCCGGGCGGCGGTCGAGGCGTTCCGGAACACGTTCACCCTGTGAACCCGGCTCCCCGGGTCAGTGGGGTCAGACCGCGTCGAGGGTGAACCAGACGACCTTGCCGATGTCGGCGTCGTCGACGCCCCACCTGCTGGCGGAGGTCTCGAGCATGCTGAGGCCCCGCCCCGAGAGGGCGTCGTCGTCCGGGGCCTGCAGCAGCGGGCGACGGTCGTTGTCGTCGGAGACCTCGACGTGCACGAGGTCGGGGGTGGCGGTGATCCGGACCCGGGTGTCGCTGCGGCCGTGGACGATCGCGTTGGTGACGAGTTCACTGGTCAGCAGTTCGGCGGTCTCGGCGACGGAGTCGGGCAGACCCGAGCGGTGGCAGCACCGGCGGGCGAGGCGGCGGGCGTCGCGCACCGAGCGCGGATCGGCGGGCAGCACGATCTCCTGGGGGTCCCCGGCGGGGGAGCGCAGGGTGTCCGGACTCGTGTCGGTCTCGATCCGGACGACGAGCAGCGCGGTGTCGTCGGCGGTCCCGGCCGGGCCGAGGGTTCCCAGCAGGAAGTCCGCCCAGGCGCCGGCGGTCACACCGTCGGGGGCGGCGAGGGCGTCGGCGACGACCGCGATGCCGTCGTCGAGGTCGCCGCCGCGGCGCTCGACCAGGCCGTCGGTGTAGAGGACCAGGACGTCGCCGGGGACGAGGGTGACGGTGTGCTCACGGCGCACGGTCGTGGGGTCCAGGCCGAGGAGGAGGTCCCCGCTCGGCCCGAGCCGTTCGACCCGGCCGTCGAGGTGGCGCAGCAGGGGCGGCAGGTGCCCCGCGTTGGCCCAACGCAGCCGACGACCGGCGACCCCGTTGACGGGGGCGTCGAGGACGGCGAGCACGGCGGTCGTGAGGGTCTCCAGGCCCAGCCCCGCCATCGCCTGGTCGAGCCGGGCCAGCAGGTTCGCGGGTCGGTCGTCACCGTCGTAGCTGATGCCGCGGACGAGGTTGCGCACCTGGCTCATGGCGGCCGCCGCGGTCTGGTCGTGACCGCTGACGTCGCCGACGACGAGCACCGTGCCGCCGGAGCGGGTGGGGAAGGCGTCGAACCAGTCGCCACCGACCTGCGCCCCGCGGGCGGCGGGCTGGTAGCGCGTCGCCAGTTGGAGCCCTTCGCGCAGCGGCGGTTGCGTCAACAGGCTGCGCTGCAGCGTTTCCGCCATGCGTCGCACGGCCCGGACCTCGTCCTCGGCGACGCGTTCGCTGCCGATGCGCTCGACGGCCTGCGCGCACTGCGCGGCGAAACCCTCCAGGAGTTCCAGTTCGTCCGCGCTGCAGGTGTGCTCCCGCGTCCAGGCCACGGCCAGCGCCCCGAGCACCCCGCCGCCGACGACGAGGGGGAACAGCGCCCAGGCGTCGCGTCCGCTCTGCTCCCGCACCGCGGGCATCACCGGGTGGTAGGCGTCGGCGGTGGCGGCGTCCGGCAGCAGCAGGCGCTCCCCGGTGCGGGCGCTGTGGCAGACCGGGAGCGGGCTGTCGTGCGGGACGTGTTCCCACCGGGCGCGGTAGTCGTCGTCGAACGCGTTGCTGCCGACGAGGCGCCACCCCCCGTCCTCGGCCGGGACGGCGATCCCGCTGCCGTCCGCACCCAGGGTGGTCAGCCCGTGGGAGACGACGCGGACGACGTCGTCGAGGGTTCGCGCAGCGCTGAGGCGGAGCCCCACGTCGGCCAGTGCGGAGACCTCGCGCGAGTCCTGCACCCGGGACCGGAGGGACGACTCGAGCGCCGTCCGGAGGGACGACTCCAGCACCGCGTGGTGCCCGGTGAGTCCCGTCCGTCGGTGCTCCAGCACGTACGCGGTGACGTCCTGCGCGCCGCCGACCACGACCTGCACCCGCCCGTCGGCGTCCAGGACGGGCGTCGCCGTCAGCGACCACCAGCGTTCGGCCGGTCCGGGCGCGTTCTCGTGCGTGAGGTCGTGCGGGAGGTCGTGACGCACCAGCGGGACCGCGTCGGGGAGGCGGTGGGCCAGGACCCGTTCGCACAGCTCGGGGAGGCTCCCCGGTCCCGGCGGGAAGACCTCGGACTGCGGACGGCCGACGAGGTCCGCACGGTGACGCCCGACCAGGCGCAGGAACTCATCGGTGGCGTCGAGCACGACCTGCTCGGGGCTGAGGACCACGTAGCCGGCCGGCAGCGCGTGGAAGACGGCGGCCCTGACGGCGTCGGGCAGTTGCCCTGCGGAGCGCACGGGGACCTCCTGCCGGCCGGGGACGCAGCGGTGTCATCGAACCACCTGCGACCACCTCGCGCAGGGTTTCTCCTCGACGTCCTCCTCGCCCTCCTCCTCGGCGTGGACGCAGAACACCCCGCCCCCCTGGTGGGGGACGGGGTGACGGTGGAGCGTCTGCGGTCAGAAGGCCGCCGGGTCGGTGCCCGCGCGGACGCCCTCGCGGGACGGCTGCGCGGCCTGGGTCTGCTGGCGGGCCTGCTCCTGCACGGCCTGGGCGTACTGCTCCTTCACCTGGTCCATGTCCAGGGAGCGGACCTGCTCGATCAGCTGCTCGAGGGCGGGCGCGGGGAGCGCGCCGGGCTGTCCGAACACCGGGATGCCGTCGCGGTAGGCGACGAGCGTCGGGATCGAGGTGATGCCGTAGCGGGCGGCGAGCTGCTGCTGGTCCTCGGTGTCCACCTTGGTGAAGGTGATGTCCCCGTGGGACTCCGACGCCTTCTCGAAGACCGGGGCGAACTGCTTGCACGGACCGCACCAGTCGGCCCAGAAGTCGATCAGGACGATCCCGTCCTTGACGGTGTCGTCGTGGGTCTCCAGGGTCAGGGCCTGAGTGCTCATGCCTCTCCCAACCACGATGACCCGTGAAGACTTCCCGCTCCGTCCTCCCCGTCCAGGGCCGTCAGGCACAGTGAGCGGGTGGCCCGCTCCCGTCTGATCCGTCTGCTGGTGACCGTCGTCGCGCTCGGGGTGATCCTCGTCGCGGGCGACCTCGCCGCCCGCAGCTACGCGACCGGACGGTTCGCCGGGGAGCTGCGGACCGCGTACGACCTGCCCGCCGACCCCACGGTGACCGTGGCGGGCGGGTCCTTCCTCTGGCAGGCGGTGCGGGGACGCTTCGACGACGTCACCGTCGACGTCGGGCAGATGCCCGCGGGGAAGGTGACGCTGCGCGACGTGCGGGTGCGCATCCCCGAGGTCGACGTCCCGCTCGGGGTCCTCGTCGGGGGGTCCGGGACGGTCGACCTGGCGGCCGGCACCGTCCGGGGACAGGTGTCCTACGCCGACCTCGCGCAGCAGGTGTCCCCGGGTGGTCTGCGGGTGGCCCTGGCGCGCGCCGGGGACGCGATCCGGGCGACGACGACGGTCCGGGTCTTCACCCTCGGGGTGGAGCTGGCCGTGACGGTCCGTCCGGAACTCGACGGCGCGTCCGTGACGCTGGACCCGGTGAGCGCCGAGGTGGCGGGGGCGGAGGTGCCCTTGAGCCGGGCGGAGCGACTGCTCGAGGCGGCCGGGTTCGGCGGCTGGTCGATCGCGTTGTCCGACGTGCCGCCCCAGGTCGACCTCGACGCGTTCCAGGTCGCCGACTCCGGCGTCCTCGTCAGCGGGACCCTCGGGGCGAGCGCGGTGGACGTCGGCTGACCCTCGCCCGTCAGGTACTGGTGCACTAGTGTGGCAGTAGTCCACCGCGGAGGGTCCGATGAAGATCACCGATGCCCGGGTCGTCGTCTCGTCGCCGGGACGCAACTACGTCACGCTCGTGCTCGAGACCTCCGACGGTGTCGTCGGGGTCGGCGACGCCACCCTGAACGGCCGGGAACTCGCCGTCGCGTCCTACCTGCGCGACCACGTCTGCCCGCTGCTGATCGGCCGGGACCCGGCCCGCATCGAGGACACCTGGCAGTACCTCTACAAGGGGGCCTACTGGCGGCGGGGACCGGTCGGCATGACCGCGATCGCGGCCGTCGACGTCGCGCTGTGGGACGTCAAGGGCAAGGTCGCCGGGTTGCCGGTCTACGAACTCCTCGGTGGCGCCTCCCGTTCGGGGGTCATGGTCTACGGCCACGCCGACGGCCACGACGTCCCCGAACTCCTCGACCGCTTCGCCGAGTACCTCGAGCAGGGCTACAAGGCCGTCCGCATCCAGGCCGCGGTACCGGGGGTCGCCAAGACCTACGGCGTCTCCGTCCACGACGGACGCATCTACGAACCCGCGAACTCCGACCGCCCCGAGGAGGGGTCCTGGGAGAGTTCGGCCTACCTCGACTTCGCCCCGACCGTCTTCGAGGCCGTCCGGGAACGCTTCGGGTTCGGGGTGCACCTGCTGCACGACGTCCACCACCGGTTGACGCCCATCGAGGCCGCGCGCCTCGGCCGCGCGCTGGAACCGTACCGGCCGTTCTGGATCGAGGACGCGACCCCGGCCGAGGACCAGTCGGCGTTCCGCACGATCCGCGCCCACACCACCACCCCGCTCGCGGTGGGGGAGGTCCTGAACTCCATCTGGGACGTCCAGACCCTCATCACCGAACGCCTCATCGACTACGTCCGGATGTCGGTGTCGCACAGCGGCGGGATCTCGCACCTGCGCAAGGTGTACGCCCTCGCGGAGTTGTTCGGCGTCCGTTCCGGCGCCCACGGCGCGGGTGACCTCTCGCCGATCGCGCACGCCGCCGCGCTGCACCTGGACCTGGCCATCCCGAACTTCGGCATCCAGGAGTACATGGGGCACCGCGATCCCGCGGGGGAGGTGTTCCGCTCCACCTACTCCTTCGCGCAGGGGTACATGCACCCCGGGGACGTCCCCGGGATCGGCGTCGAGTTCGACGAGGCGGCGGCCGCGCGGTTCCCCTACGAACCCCGCTACCTGCCGGTGAACCGTCGCCTCGACGGGACCGTCCACGACTGGTGAGCGGCCCTCCCCGCCCTCCGGCCGCCCGGGCCGCGCGGCTCAGCGGTCGTCGGAGAAGAACTCCGGGTGCTCGGCCCGGACGACGGCGATGTCGTCGAACACCTTGCGCAGGTGGCTCCGCAGGGCGGTCGCGGCGGCGTCCGCGTCGTGCGCGGCCACCGCGTCCACGACGGCCTCGTGCTGGTCGATCAGCACGTCCAACTGGTCCGGCAGCGGCAGGGACAACCGACGGGCCCGGTCCAGGTGGACCTTGGCCCGGCTCACCGAACGCCAGGCTGCGGCGTGCCCCGAGACGGCCAGCAGGCGCAGGTGGAACTCCTCGTCCAGGGCGAAGAACCGGTCGTGCTCGCCCCGGGCCGCCGCGCGGCGCTGGTCGACCAGGGACCGGCGCAGGTCCTCGACGTCGTCCTCGCCCACCTGCGGGACCGCCTGTTCCAGCGAGGCCAGTTCGAGGGCCTCGCGAACGAACTGCGCCGTGGCGATGTCGCTCTCGCGCAGGGGGGAGACGAACGTCCCGACCTGGGGCACGACGTTCACCAGACCGTCCTCCACGAGGAGGATGAGGCTCTCGCGCACCGGGGTCCGGCTGACCCCCAGCGCGGCCGCGAGTTCGTTCTCGGACAACGGGGTGCCCGGCGGGTACTCCAGTCCGACGATGCGGCGGCGCAGCTCGTCCAGGACCAGCGCGCGAGCTCCCCGCGGACTCCCCGCGCGCTGCGCGAGGCGGGACGTCCGGGCGGGCGGCGGGCTCACGGGACCAGTCTCGCAGGGAGGCCCGACGTGCTCGCCCGGCAGTACCTCCTGCGGGGTGGTCGTGGCAGGATCGGCGGGTGACGTACACCGCAGACGCTGGACGCTACGAGTCCATGCCCTTCCGCCGCTGCGGCCGCAGCGGGATCGAACTGCCGGCCCTCTCGCTGGGGTTCTGGCACAACTTCGGCGACGACAAGCCGTTCCAGACCCAGCGCGACATCGCCCGCCGCGCCTTCGACCTGGGGATCACCCACTTCGACCTCGCCAACAACTACGGCCCGCCCTACGGCTCGGCGGAGACGAACTTCGGCCGGCTCTTCGCGGAGGACTTCAAGCCCTACCGCGACGAACTGGTGATCTCCTCCAAGGCCGGCTGGGACATGTGGCCCGGCCCCTACGGCGACCACGGTTCCCGCAAGTACCTCACGGCGTCGCTGGACCGGTCGCTGCAGCGGATGGGCCTCGACTACGTCGACGTCTTCTACCACCACCGTCCGGACCCGGACACCCCGCTCGAGGAGACGATGGGGGCGCTCGACGCCATCGTCCGCTCCGGCAAGGCGCTCCACGTCGGGATCTCCTCCTACGGCCCCGAGCGCACTCTGCAGGCCTCGCGGATCCTGCGTGACCTCGGGACCCCGCTGCTGATCCACCAGCCCTCGTACTCGATGTTCAACCGCTGGATCGAGTCCGGGTTGCTCGACGTCCTCGAGGCGGAGGGGGTCGGCTGCATCCCGTTCACCGCGTTGGCGCAGGGTCTGCTGACCAACCGCTACCTCAACGGCATCCCCGAGGACTCCCGTGCGGCGCAGGGGAAGTCCCTCGATCCCTCGATCCTGGGCGGCGACACCCTGGCCCGCATCCGCGGCCTGCAGGAGATCGCCGACGGTCGTGGTCAGACCCTCGCGCAGCTCGCGCTGGCCTGGGTGCTGCGCGACCGTCGCGTCACGACGACGCTCATCGGAGCGAGTTCCGTCCAGCAGGTCGAGGACAACGTCGCCGCCGTGTCGAACCTCGAGTTCAGCGACGAGGAGCTGAAGGCCATCGACGAGTTCGCCGTCGACTCCGGCGTCGACCTGTGGGCGCAGGCGCGGGCCGGCGGGGAGAGCTGACCCAGCGCTGACGGTGCTACTGTCGGCCGCGACACGGGGTGCTCCGCGCAGATCACGGAGCTGAGAACACACCCGTCGAACCTGACGCAGGTAATGCTGACGAAGGGATGTCGCGGCCATGACCGCCGTTGCACCAGAGCACGTCCGTCCCGAGCAGATCGTGGCGGCGCGCGCCGCGCTGAGCGAGCGCGCCCCGCTCGTGCAGTGCCTCACGAACTCCGTCGTGCAGACGATCACCGCGAACGTCCTGCTGGCGGCCGGTGCCTCCCCGGCCATGGTGGACAACGTCCACGAGTCGGCGGCGTTCGCACAGCTCGCCTCCGCCGTGCTCGTCAACGTCGGCACCCTCGACGACGAGAAGGCCCGGGCGATGTCGCTGGCGGCGGAGTCCGCCCACCGGAACGGAACCCCCTGGGTCCTCGATCCCGTCGCCGTGGGTGGGCTGGAGTTCCGCACCCGCGTCGCCCGCGAGCTGCTCCAGCACGCCCCGACCGTGGTGCGGGGCAACGCCTCCGAGGTCCTCGGGTTGGCCGGCGCGGGAGCCGGCGGTCGCGGGGTCGACTCCACCGACGGCGTCGAGGAGGCCCTGGTGGCCGCCCGCGAGATCGCCGAGCGCACCGGGGGAGCCGTGGCGGTCTCCGGGATCGTCGACGTCGTCGTCCAGGGTGGACGCACGGTCCGGGTGAGCGGTGGCCACCCGCTCCTGACCCGCACGACCGGGGCCGGGTGTTCCCTCGGGGCCCTCGTCGCCGCCTACGCCGCCGTCGCCGAGGACCCCCTGGTCGCGGCCGTCGCCGCCCACGTCCACGTCGCCGTCGCCGCGGAACGCGCTGCTGCGCAGGGGGTCGGGCCGGGGACCTTCGCGATCCGCTGGCTGGACGAACTCGACGCCGTCGACGCCGCCGTCCTCCGCGACGACCTCGCGCGCTCCGGGCGGATCGCGTGAGACGGGGTTTCGACCCCACGCTCTACCTCGTCACCGACACCGCCCAGTGTGGACCCCGCGGAGTTCCCGCGGTGGTCCGCGCGGCCGTCGCCGGCGGGGTGACCGCCGTGCAGGTGCGGGCCAAGGACGGTGGGGACCGCGAACGCCTCGCGCTCGTGCTGGCCGTGCAGGAGGCGTTGCGAGGCAGCGGTGTCCCGTTGTTCGTCAACGACGCCGTCGACATCGCCCTCATCGCGGGCGTCGACGGGGTCCACCTCGGGCAGTCCGACCTGCCGGTCGAGGACGTCCGGCGGATCGCCCCCGGGATGCTGCTCGGGTTGTCGGTCTCGACGGTCGCGGAGGTCGCCGCGATCGACCCGGCCGTCGTGGACTACCTCGGGGTCGGGCCGGTCTGGGCGACCCCGACGAAACCCGACGCCGCCGCGCCGCTCGGTCCTGAGGGTCTCGCGACCGTGGTGGGGGCTTCTCCCGTGCCCTGCGTCGCGATCGGCGGGATCCACCCCGAAAACCTCGACTTGCTGCACGGCACGGGGATCGCGGGTTTCTGCGTCGTGTCCGAGGTCTGCGCCGCCGAGGACCCCGAGGGCGCCGCCCGGTCGTTGCGGACCCGGTGGGGATCGTGAGCGCAGCCGTTGCCCCTCGCGTCCGCGTCGCCCTCACCATCGCGGGCAGCGACTCCGGCGGGGGAGCGGGGATCCAGGCGGACCTCAAGACGTTCGCCGCGCACGGGGTCTACGGGGCGAGCGTCGTCACCGCGCTGACGGCGCAGAACACCCACGGG
The DNA here is from genome assembly GCF_979255925.1 of Kineococcus sp. AC630. Taxonomy (NCBI): domain Bacteria; kingdom Bacillati; phylum Actinomycetota; class Actinomycetes; order Kineosporiales; family Kineosporiaceae; genus Kineococcus; species Kineococcus sp. AC630. Next base: position 364,839 of record NZ_CEEDMJ010000001.1, on the reverse strand, counting down.
GTGCGGGGGATCCTCGCGGTCCCCGCCGAGTTCGTCCGCCTGCAGCTGGACACCGTCCTGGACGACATCACCGTGCACGCGACCAAGATCGGGATGCTCGCGGGGGCCGACGTCGTCCTCGCCGTCGCCGAGGTGCTCGGTTCCCGCGCGCTCGGACCGGTCGTCCTCGACCCCGTCATGGTCGCGACCAGCGGCGACGCGCTGCTCGACCCCGACGCCGTCGCGGCGGTGCGCGACGTGCTGCTGCCGCTGGCCGACCTCGTCACCCCCAACGTCCCCGAGGCCGCGGCCCTGCTGGGCGTGGACGCCGCGACCTCCGTGGCGCAGTGCCGGGACCAGGCGGAGGAACTGGCGCGGCGCAGCGGCACCGCCGTCCTGCTCAAGGGGGGGCACCTCAGCGGGCAGGCCAGCGTCGACGTGCTCGCGAGCCCCGAGACCACCGTGCTCGTCCGGCGCGACCGGGTCGACACCACCGCCACCCACGGCACCGGCTGCACGCTGTCCTCGGCGCTAGCCGCCCAGGCCGCGCTGCACCCCGGAACCGGCTGGGGCGTCCTCGTGGAACCCGCCCGCGACTACCTGCAGGCCGCTCTCCTCGCGGGAGCCCGCCTCGACGTCGGGTCCGGGCACGGACCGCTGGACCACGCCCACGCCCTCAGGGAGGACCGCTCGTGAGCTTCACTGACGACACCTGGACCCGCACCGCCGGCCTGCGCACGGCGGTCGAGAACTCCGCGTTCCTCGCCGAACTCGGCGCCGGGTCGCTGGACCCCGCGACGTTCCGGCACTACCTGGAACAGGACACGATCTACCTCGCCGGCTACGCCCGGGCGCTGTCCCTGCTCGCGGCCCGCGCGCCGGGACCCGAGAGCGCGGGGTTCTGGGCCGGTTCCGCGCACGGCGCCGCGAGCGTCGAGGTGTCCCTGCACGCCGACCTCCTCGCCGGCGGCCGGTTGCCGGAGCCGACGGGACCGGCCCTCGCGTCCCCGACGACGCTCGGCTACGTCTCCTACCTCGTCGCCGCCGCGGCGACCGCCCCCTACGCCGTCGCCGCCGCCGCGGTGCTGCCCTGCTTCTGGATCTACGCCGACGCCGGGCGACGACTGGCCGCCCACGCGGACCTCGTCGCCGACCACCCCTACGCGCGGTGGGTCGCGGCCTACGACGCCCCGGAGTTCCACCTCGCGGTGGAGCGGGCCCGGCGGTTCGTCGACGAGGCCGCGCTCGCCGCCCCGGGTGACGTCGAGGCGATGCACGAGGCGTTCGCGACCGCGACGCGCTACGAATGGATGTTCTGGGAGACCGCCCACGCCCGTGAGGGCTGGCCCGCTGCGTGAGAGGGTCGATCCGGGGTTCCGCACGGGCGGGACGAGCACCGTGAGGAGATCAGCGTGTCGACCAGCCAGGGTTCCGTCGTCGTCGTGAACTGCGGCAGTTCCTCGGTGAAGCTGGCGCTCGTGGACCCGGTGACGGGGGAGCGGGCGCTCAGCTGCCTCGGGGAGCGGATCGGGTCCCCGGACGCCGTGGTCCACATGACCACCGCCGCCGGGACCCGCACGATCACCCCGGCCGCCACCACCCACCGCGGCGCCCTCGCGCACGTCCTGCAGCGCCTGCTCGACCTCGACCTGCCGCCGCTGCTCGGCGTCGGGCACCGCGTCGTCCAGGGCGGTGCCGTGTTCCGCGGTTCCGTCCGCGTCGACGACCGGGTCCTCGCGCAGATCCACGAACTGTCGGCCCTCGCCCCCCTGCACAACCCGGCCAACGCCTCCGGCATCGAAGCCGCCCGGGCCGTCCTGCCCGACCTCGAGCACGTCGCCGTCTTCGACACCGCCTTCCACCAGACGATGCCCGAGGCGAACTACCGCTACGCCGTGCCGACGCAGTGGTACGAGGAGTTCGGCGTCCGCCGCTACGGCATGCACGGGACCAGCCACCGCTACGTCAGCCAGCGCGCCACCGAGCTGCTGCAGGCCTCCGGCCGGGACCCGCGCGGGCTCAAGCTCGTGGTCGCTCACCTCGGCAACGGCTGCAGCGCAACGGCTGTCCTCGACGGACGATCCGTCGACACCACCATGGGCCTCACCCCGCTGGAAGGCCTGGTGATGGGCACCCGCTCGGGCGACGTCGACCCGGCGGTCGTCGAACTCGTCGTCGCCCGGACCGGGACGAGCGTCACCGAGGTGGTGAAGCAGCTGAACTCGAACTCCGGGCTGCTGGCGCTGTCGGGGCTCTCCAACGACGTCCGGACGCTGTCCGGCAAGGCCGCGGAAGGCCACGCCGGGGCCAAGCTGGCCCTGGAGGTCTTCGTGCACCGGGCGGCCAAGCACATCGCCGCGCTGACGGTGTCCCTGGGCGGGCTGGACGCCCTCGTCCTGACCGGAGGGATCGGCGAGAACGCCAAGAACATCCGCTCGATGCTGCTGGCCAAGCTCGCCCACCTCGGGCTCGTCGAGGACCCCGCCGCCAACGACGGGCACGGCCGCTCCGCCACCCCGACCGGGTGCATCACCGTCCCCGGCGGAGGACCGCTGGCCATGGTCGTCCCCACGGACGAGGAGCTGCTCATCGCGCGGGACACGGTCGCCCTCGTCGAGCACCGCTGACCCCCGCAGGGGCTGCCGTCGCCCCCCGGGGCCGCGTGGGGGAAGGTGAAGCCATGGCCCGCGTGCTGCTCGTCGTCCCCACCGGCCACGGTGCCGGCCTCACCTCGACCTGCCTCGGCCTGGTCCGGGCCCTCGACGCCCGCGGGGTCGCCGTCGGGTTCCACAAGCCGCTCGCCCAGCCGACTCGCGGGTCCGAGGCCGACCGTTCCGTCGCGCTCGTCCGGCTCACCACCACGCTGGACCCCTCCGAACCCATCCCGGCCTCCCGCGTCGTCGAACGCCTCTCGCGCGGCGACATCGACGACCTGATGGAAGAGGTCGTCGCCGCGGCCGAGAAGGTCCTCGCCGCCCACGACGTCGTCGTCGTCGAAGGCCTCGCCCCCTCCGCCGACCAGGTGTTCTCCGGCCGGGTCAACCAGGCGCTCGCGACCGCCCTGGACGCCGACGTGCTGCTCGTCGGGTCCGCCGGCCCCGACGGCACCGACCCCGGCGCCCCCGAACGCATCGCCGAGGACATGGCCGTCACCGCCGGCACCTACCGGACGGGGGAGGCGCTGCGGGTCATCGGCGGGGTCGTCTCGCGCTGGCCCGTCCCCGAGGACCCCGAGACCGCCGTGGCCCGGATCTCCGCGCTGCGCGGCGCGCTGGAGCACCACGAGATCCCCCTCGTCGGGGCCGTGCCCTTCCGCGGTGACCTCACCTGGGCGCGGGTGCGCGACCTCGTCCACGACCTCGACGTCGAGGTGCTCACCCACGGCGACCAGGGCCGGCGCATCAAGGAGGTCGTCGTCGCGGCGCAGGCCGTCCCGGGGATGCTCCCGCTGCTGCGCGAGGGGCGCCTCATCCTCGTCCCCGGCGACCGTCACGACGTCGTCATGGCCACCTGCCTCGCCGCGCTCAACGGCAACCGCCTCGCCGGTCTGCTGCTGACCGCCGGCGTCGGCATGGACCCCCGCGTGCAGGAGCTCACCGCGGCCGCGGCCGCCACCGGGCTGCCCATCCTGCGCTCCGACCGCTCCACCTACGCCACGGCCACGGCCGTCAACCGGCTCGACCCCGAGGTGCCCGCCGACGACGCCGAACGGGCGCTCGCCGTCTCCTCGACCGTCGCCGACGCCCTCGACCCGGGCTGGCTGGCCAAGCTGCCGACCTCCTCGCACACCCCGCGCCTCTCGCCCGCGGCCTTCCGGCGGCGCCTCACCACGCTGGCCGCCGAACGCCGGCAGCGGATCGTCCTGCCCGAGGGCGCCGAACCGCGCACGATCCAGGCCGCGGTGATCTGCGCGCAGCGCGGGATCGCCCGACCCGTGCTGCTGGCCGACCCCGACGAGGTCGCCTCGGTGGCGGCCGGGCTGGGGCTGACGATCCCCGACGGGGTCGAGGTGCTCGACCCGGCCGGTCTGGTCGAGACCTACGTCGACGTGCTCGTCGAGGCCCGCAAGCACAAGGGCATGACCGTCGACGTCGCCCGCGATTCCCTCGCCGACCCGATCTGGCTGGGGACGGCGATGCTGCAGGCGGGGGCCGTCGACGGTCTCGTCGCCGGCGCCGTGCACACCACCGCCGCGACGGTTCGCCCTGCGCTGCAGATCATCCGGACGAAACCGGGGGCCCGGCTGGTGTCCAGCGTGTTCTTCATGTGCCTGCCCGACGACGTCGTCATCTACGGCGACTGCGCGGTGAACCCCGACCCCGGGGCCGAGGACCTGGCCGACATCGCCCTGCAGTCCGCGGCGTCGGCGCGCGCGTTCGGGATCGAACCCCGGGTCGCGATGATCTCGTTCTCCACCGGCTCCTCGGGCTCCGGCTCCAGCGTGGACAAGGTGGCCGAGGCGACCCGCATCGCCCGCGAGCGCGAACCCGACCTCATCATCGACGGGCCGCTGCAGTACGACGCCGCCGCCGTCGCCTCCGTCGCGGCCTCGAAGGCGCCGAACTCACCCGTCGCCGGCCGCGCCACCGTGTTCGTCTTCCCCGACCTGAACACGGGCAACACGACGTACAAGGCGGTGCAGCGCAACGCCGGGGTCATCTCGGTGGGGCCGATGCTGCAGGGGTTGGCCAAGCCCGTGAACGACCTCTCGCGCGGCGCGCTCGTCGACGACATCGTCTACACGATCGCGCTCACCGCGATCCAGGCCTCGCGCGGCTGAACCCGTTGCGGCGCACGGCCTCGGGATCGTTGCCTCCCCGAGGTCACCTGGTGACCCCGGGGAGGCAACGATCCCACCCGGGGGCCGCCGGGGTGACGCCGGGAAGGGTTGAGCGCTCAAGCCTGTTACTCTTCTCAGGACGGTGTCGATGCCGTCATCTCAGCGGGCGAGCCGCCCGCGAGGTCGCTTGAGTCCCATACCTCAGCATCTGTGCGCTACCGCGCGCCCTGGGGGCGGACCGCCGTGCGGCCGACGAGCCCACGTGGAGTTCTTCTTCCATGCCCCAGTACGAAGACCGTTCGTACCGTTCCAGCCGTCCCTCGCGTTCTGACGAGGGCGGGTTCCAGCGCCGCGATTCCCGTGGCTACCGCACGGAGGACCGCCCGTCCTCCGACCGCTCCTTCGACCGGGACGACCGTCCTCGTTCGGGCGGCTACCAGGGTGGCGGTGGCAGCAGCTACCAGAGCCGTGGCGGCTCGTCCTCCGGTGGGTACCAGGGCAGCAGCAGCAGCAGCCGCGGTGGTTTCTCCTCCGGTGGCGGCAGCCGCAGTGGCTACCAGGGTGGCGGCAACCGCCGCAACAGCACCCCGCGCAGCCCGCGTTCCTTCGCCCCGTCGGCGACCGAGCAGGCCCTCACCGCGGCCGAGCTGATCGAGGTCGCCGAGTCGACCTTCGCCGAGCTCGGTCTGCCCGACGAGCTGGTGCAGGCGCTCGAGCGTCGCGGGATGACCGCGCCGTTCGCGATCCAGTCGCGCACCCTGCCCGACGGCATCGCCGGCCGCGACATCCTCGGCCGTGCCCGCACCGGTTCCGGCAAGACCCTCGGGTTCGGCCTGCCGATGCTCGCGCGTCTCGCCTCGCAGAAGCGGGCTCGCATCACCGGTGCCCCGCGCGGTCTGGTCCTCGTGCCGACCCGCGAGCTCGCGATGCAGGTCGCCGACGCGTTGCGTCCTCTCGGTGACTCCCTCGACCTGCGGCTGTCCGTGGTCGTCGGCGGCGTCCCCTACGGCCGTCAGATCTCCGCTCTCCAGCGCGGGATCGACATCCTCATCGCGACGCCGGGTCGACTCGTCGACCTGATCGAGCGCGACGCCGTCTCCCTCGCCGAGGTCGACATCGCCGTCCTCGACGAGGCCGACCACATGGCCGACCTGGGCTTCCTGCCCAACGTCCGGGCCATCCTCGAGGGCACCAAGCCCGGCGGGCAGCGGATGTTCTTCTCCGCCACCCTCGACCGCGGTGTCGAAGCCCTTGTGAACGACTTCCTGACCGACCCGGCGTTCCACGCCGCGCCGGCCGACCCCGACGACGTCGGGCACATGGAGCACCGGGTCTTCGCGGTCCGGCCGCACGACAAGCTCTCGATCCTCACGGAGATCAGCAAGCGTCCGGCGCGTTCCATCTTCTTCGTGCGCACCAAGCTCGGCGCCCAGCGCCTGGCCGACCAGCTGCGCGAAGCCGGTGCGCCGGCCGAGGCGATCCACGGGGACCTGCGCCAGTCGCAGCGTTCCAAGGCGATCGACGCCTTCTCGGCCGGGGAGACCCGCGTCCTCGTCGCGACCGACGTCGCCGCCCGCGGCATCCACGTCGACGACGTGGACCTCGTCGTGCACGTCGACCCGCCGAACGACCACAAGGACTACCTGCACCGCTCCGGCCGCACCGCGCGTGCCGGCGCGACCGGGACCGTCCTCGCGATCGCTCTGCCCGACCAGGTCCGCCGCTACGGCTGGCTGCACCGGGACGCGGGTGTCGAGGCCAAGAACGTCGAGAACGTCAACGCCGGGGACGAGACCGTCCGCGCCGTCGCCGAGTCCGGCGAGGTCGTCGTGATCAAGCCCCGTCGCACCGAGACCCGCGAAGGTGGTGCTCGTGGCCCGCGCCGCGGCCCGCGTCGTGAGGGTGGCTTCCGTGGCGGTCCCCGTCGCGAAGGCCAGGGTGGCGCTCCTCGCGGTCCGCGTCGCGAGAGCGCTCCGCGCGACTGACGTAGACCGACGCACGACCGACTGACGACAGGGCCCGTGGGGATCTCCCCACGGGCCCTGTCGTCGTCTCCGCCCCCTGAGGAACGGGCGCTGGGTGGCGGGGTGCAGGTGGGGTGGCGAGGATGAGGGCACCAGACGTCCCGAACAGCGGAGGAACCATGCCCACCCGTACCGCACGCACCGCCTGGAACGGCACCCTCGAGACCGGCTCCGGCCAGGTCGAGCTGTCCAGCTCCAAGGTCGGCACCTACGACGTCTCCTTCCCCAAGCGCGCGGCCGACGACGCCGGCGGCACGACGAGCCCCGAGGAGCTCATCGCCGCCGCCCACTCCTCCTGCTACGCCATGCAGTTCTCGGCGCTGCTGGCCGAGGCCGGCGGCACGCCGGAGAGCCTCGAGGTCACCGCCGACGTCTCCCTCGGCCCGGACGCCGCCGGTGGTTTCAAGCTGACCGGCATCGCGTTGAAGGTCACCGGTGAGGTCAGCGGGATCGACAACGACACCTTCGTCAAGACCGCGCAGGCGGCCAAGGAGACCTGCCCGGTCTCCAAGGCCCTCACCGGCGTCGAGATCACCCTCGAGGCCTCGCTCGACGCCTGACGCGAGACGTCACCGTCGAGGCGTCAGACCGGCGCGTAGCGGTCCAGCGGCACCATCGTGATGCCGCTGTGGCCGCGCAGCGTCGGGGTGCCGTCGGCGCGCCGGCCCAGGGTCCAGTCCTCCCCGAACGACCCGAAACCGCCGTCACGCACGACCTTCAGGGTCTGCTCGTCGACGACGTCGAACGTCACGGGGTTCGCCGCGGGGTCCACCGTGTCGGGGTCGAAGGAGATCAGCGCAGAACCCGCTCGCACGACGTCCTGCGGGCCCCACAGGTTGGCCCACCGGCCGCAGAACGCGTCGAGGTCGACGGTGGGTTCCTCGGTTCCCCACTCGGCGAGGAACAGGTCGACGAGCTTCACGACCCCGACCGCGAGTTCCGACGCCGGGCCGTCGACGCTGTTGGTGAGCACGCTCACCGCGAGACCCGACTCCGGGTCCAGGAGGCTCTTCGTGATGTGGCCGGGGAACCCGCCGGAGTGCCCGACCAGTTGCCGTGCACCGACCTTCTCCCCGATGAACCCCAGACCGTAGGACCGGTCGGTCCCCTCCGTCGGCCACTCGGCGCGCTGCGCCAGCCGTTTGGCGTGCTCGCTCAGCAGTTCGGTGCGTCCGTGGCGGTGCGCGGAGAACCACGCCGTGAGGTCCTCGGCCGTGGAGCAGAAACCGGTCGCCGCGGCCATCCCGGCGGTCGAGGGGTGCGGGAGCGGACGTCGCGGCCCGGTCGAGGCGGGGGTGTACCCCGTCACGAGGTCGCCCGCCGCCGGCAGGTCCGGAGTCGTGCGCGTCAGACCCAGCGGGGCGACGAGTTCGCTCGCGACGAACTCGCCGTAGGGGGTGCCCGTCACCGCCTCGACGACGAGGCCCAGCAGGGAGTACCCGATGTTGGAGTACTTGAACCGCGAGGAGCGGGGGATGACCGAACCCCCGGACCGCACGGCGGTCCGCAGCCCGTCGACGTCGAGGAACCCGTGCTCCAGTTGCCAGAAGTCGCCGTCGAGGCCGTCGCGGGTGAGGCCCGCGGCGTGGCCGAGGAGTTCACGCAGGCTCGCCCGGGCCAGTTCGGCGTCCTCCTCGGCGACCCACGGCACGTGGGTGGCGAGGGCGTCGTCGAGCCGGAGCCGACCCTGTTCGGCCAGGCGCAGCACGGCCGTCGCGGTGAAGGTCTTGGAGTGCGAGGCCACCCGGAACACGTGCTCGGGGGTGAGGGCGACGTCACCCTCGCGGTCGGCGTGGCCGTGGGCGCTGGAGTGCACCAGGTCGTCGTTCAACCGGACGGCGAACTGGACACCGGGAACGTCGAGACGCCGACGACGGAACTCGATCCAGTCGGCGGCGACGGCGGCCGCAGCGGCGACGACCTCGGGCGTGAGGGTGGGAGCAGGCACGAGCTCACGGTAGGACACGGATCACGCCGGGTCAGCACGGTTTCCGGGCTCCTCGGACCTGCGGGCCGGTAGCCCGTCACCGTGAGCAGAGGGGCGTTGTCGCCACGGGCGGATCCCTTGGGCGACCGGGCACCGATGAGGGTGTACCGCTTCGGGCGATCGACGCAGGGACGATGAAGGCCCCGAGCCGAGAGGGCCCGGGGCCTGCCGATCACGCCGTGGCGGGGTAGGGGACGGCGTCCAGCAGTCCCTCGAGGTCGTGCTCACCGGCAGACGTCTGCGCCCCTGCCTCCAGCGCCGTGCGGATGCGTTCCACCACGTGCTCGGGCGAGGGGTAGACGCGGACGTGCGCCTGCGCCTCCTCGTGCAGGTGCGGGACCGCCCCGCTGGCCTCGGCGGCGTCCAGCGCCTGCACGGCCGCAGCGACCACGCCGGCGGGCAGCGCCGCGATGCGGCGGGCGAGCGCGTCGACGAACTCGTCGAGCTCGTCGTCGGCGAGGGTGCGGTTGACCCATCCGTAGCGCTCGGCCAGCTCGGCGGGGAAGAGCTCGGCGCCCAGGACGATCTCCAGGGCGCGGGGGCGCCCGACCAGCCGGTTCAGGTACTGGGTGCCCCCACCGCCGGGGAAGATCCCCATCCGGGTCTCGGGCTGGGCCAGCCAGGTCCGCCCGGCCGCGGCGAAGCGCATGTCCGCGGCCATGGCCAGTTCCGCACCACCGGCGCGCAGGCGCCCGCGCAGCTTGGCGATCGTGACCTGAGGCAGCGTGCGGAAGCGTTCGTTGAGCTGCTGCAGCGGGTTCAGCCGGGCGTCACCGCCCTCGTCGGCCAGACCCACGAGGGTGGTGGCGTCCAGCATCCACTCCATGTCGGCGTGTGCGACGAAGTAGTCCTCGTTCGCGCTCTGCAGCACGATCACGCGGACGCTCTCGTCGGTGGCGACGGTTTCGGCGAAGCGCTTGAGGTCGCCTCCCAGGGCGGCGCCCAGGACGTTGACCGGTGCGTGGTCCAGCGTCACCCAGGCCACGCCGTCGGCCTGGTGGATGTGCAGGGTGGAGAAGTCGTCGTAGGTCATGGTGGTCCAGCCCGTCGTCTCACGAGTTCTGTAGTGGTCACTACAGATTGACCGTAGCACGGTTCTTTAGCGACCGTTACACTCATGGGATGGCCGGCAGACCGCGCACCTTCGACCGAGACGTGGCCCTGGAGCAGGCGATGCACGCCTTCTGGGAGCAGGGTTACGCCGCCACGACGGTGTCGCACCTGACCCAGCGCATCGGCATCGCCGCCCCCAGCCTGTACGCCGCCTTCGGTGACAAGCAGGCGCTGTTCGACGAGGTCACCGAGCTCTACGTGGGCAGGCTCGAGGAACGACTGAACCAGGACCTGGCGGCTCCCACGGCCCGCGCAGCCGTCGAGGCGGTCCTGCGCACCGCAGTCGACGCGTTCACCGCCGTCGGCACCCCGCCAGGCTGCCTGGTCATGGGCGAGCCGTTGCTCGCGAGCCGACGCGCGGCGACGCGGGAGGCCATCGCCCGGCGACTCCACCGCGCGGTCGAGACCGGTGAGCTGACCTCCCACGAGGAGGCCGACGAACTGGGCGCCTACCTCGACACGATCCTGGCCGGTCTCGAAGCACGAGCCCGCGACGGCGCCGACACCCTGGAACTGCAGACGGCCGTCACGCGGGCGTTGCGCGCCTGGCCCTCGACCACGACGCCCACCTCCGCCTGACTCCCTCGCGCCTCGAGTGCTTCAGTCGCTTCACGTCGTCTGGACGAAGCTGGTGAGCTCGTCTCACGTCGCGACGCGAGACGCATGGTCGGTCATCCCGCTACCTACGTGATCAAAAGGAGTGCGGCATGTGGGTGCAAAGCTGGGCAACGACAGCGGGCTCACTCCCACCCCGTGGGAACGTCAGGCCGTGTCCGACCCCGCAGCCAGTCGTCGCAGGTCGATGCCCTTGTGGTTGTGGCTCACCCTCGCACTCCTGGTCTACGCGTTCAGCCTCGCCGTCATCGGCGCGATCGGTGACTCGCTCGGCTGGCCTCACCGGGTCCACACCGTCATCCGCGGCGGAGCCTTCGCTCTCTGGTACTTCATCGTCTCCCCGCGAGTCAGTCGAGCGTGGAAGGCGTTCCGAGAACGGCGGCACAGCCGAAGGCAGCCATGACGCTCAGCCCGTCGAACTGCCGAAGGAACGCACGGTCATCCCGCCGTCCGCGCGGGCAGGCGGCCATCGACTTCACGCATCTGCCGATGACCCTTGTCGGATCAGTAGCGCCCGGCCGCACGTCGCCTCTGTCAGGATCGTGAAGACGGTCGACAAGTCGGAGGGTGGAACAATCGTGCGGGGTTGGGGAGACATCGTTGGGCTTCATCCACTCGTGCAATCGCCGCGGTGTGCTTGATCCTCGCCGTCGTGCTCAGCGGACTGAGCAGGAAGTAGTCGCCGTCTGAGACCTACCGGTCATCCCGCGGTGCGCGCGGAGCGCACGGTCATTCCGCCGGCCGCGCGAGTCAGGACGAGCCCTGAACAAGGTCAAACCTCCGCCGGGCCGTCACCTGCCAGAACCGCCCCAGGCGCCAGAACGGCTCCCGCTCACACACCACCCGCTCCAACCGCGCCAACCGTGCGTAGAAGTCCTGGTTGCGCTTGAGGTCGTCATCGACCAGGAGGTCCATGACGCAACGGATGCCGAAGCGGTGCTCCACCTGACACCCCGCCCCGACCAACGCCGCCTCCACCGTGCTCGACTCCACCCGACGCATGGGGTGGTCGAAGGTCTGCCCGTGCACGGTCTCGGCGTCCAGGACGTCCAACGCCGCCTGGAGGTCGCTGCGCCGCACCGCAGCGGAGAGCACGTCCATCGCCGGGTTCGGAGCCATGACCGAGACGATGCCGCCAGGTCGCAGGAGCCGCACCAGTTGCTGCACGGTGCCCGCAACGTCGCGGCGGTAGTGGATCACGTTGTGACACAGCACGACGTCGAAGGCCCCGCCCACGCCGACGCCGCCCAGCTGCAGCTCCTCCAGATCGTCCAGATCTGCGCAGACGGTACGGACCGAGGCGCTGAGCCCTTCCGCTGCGGCGACCGCATCGGCGACCTTCAGCAGTTCCCCGGCGTAGTCCACGATCGTCACCTGGTGTCCGGCGCGGGCCAGCGGGATGCTGTCGGCCCCGTCACCACCGCCGACATCGATCACCCGCAGGGGCCCCGACCGCCCGGGGAGGACTCGGGTGAGGGTGTGGGCGACGAGTTCATAGCGCAGTCGACCCCAGGGCTCGGCCTGCCACGTGGCCCAGGCCGCGGCCTTGTCATCGAAGACGTCTGCGGCGCTGTTCTGGTCCGTCACGACACCGCACCCTATGGAGCAGCGGCTTCTCACGGCAGAGGCTGACAACCGCACGGTCATCCCGCAGTGCGCGCGGACGACCGGCGCAAACGACTCAACGCCGCGACCCGTCTCATCGTCAGCGTTGGGCTACACCCCGGCCATGCCCTCCTGCCCGGTGAACCCATCCACGAACCGTCGAAGACCCGCCGCATCACGGAAGTGGTGAGACTGCAGACCCACCTCGCCGGCCGCCCTCACAGACGCCGCAGAGTCGTCGACGAATGCACAGCGCTGAACAGCAACCCCCAACCGAGAACAGACCTCCACAAACACGGCCCGATTCGGCTTCGCCAACCCCAACTGCGCGCTGTTGAAAACCCCGTCCACCTGCCCCGCCAGCCCTAAGGCGGCCAGCTCCTGAGGCAAGCGGGTGGTGGAGTTGGTCAACACCACCACCGGGCGCAGTCGTCGTTGCTCCCGCACGACCGCGAGCACGTCCTGAGCGAGGTAGCCGTAGGAGCTGGACCACTGCTGGACCGCATCCCGTGCCCTGTCGTCGAAGTCGTGAGTCAAGCGATCGGCGATGTCACAGCGCCATGCTTCATCGGTGACCCGGCCGGTGATCGCGTCGGTGAAGGTCTCGCCCTGGAAGGCGTACCGCAGCAGTACTCCCTCGGGCAGTCCGTGCGCGTGTTCGACAGCGGCTCGCTGGGCGAGGTCGCGCTGCAGGAGCACCCCGTCGAGGTCCATGATCAAGACGTCAGCCACGGTCGCCGAGTCTGGCCGCCCGGCCTGTCCGACGCCATCGCGGGGTGGACACGCGGCCTACCTTCCGGCCAGGTTGCGCTGCGCGACGTCACGGTCATCCCGCGGACATCGCGCGCTTCCAGCATCGAGACGAGCAGTCATCAGCGCCGCGCCACCACGCTCAGCTGGGAGCAGTCCCCGGCAGCAGCAGGGTGTCCTGAGCGAGCCGCTGTACCGCCAGCACCGGATCGACGGGCGTCTGCATCGTCACCGAGCACGCCATCCCCGCCCGCCGACCCTGCCAGCTCAGCGTGGTGCCGGCGGTGCTGGGACAACTCACCACCACCAGGTGCCCGCGTACGTCGACCAGCGTCCAATCCCCACTGAGACGACGGCGCGCTGTCTCCGGCGGCGGCATCGGCGAGTTCGGCCCCAGCGACCACGTGATCTGCGTGATCCCTTGACTGAGGATCTCCGCCCAGATCAGCCCGACCACCTCGAGACCAGCAGGGACCAGGAGCAGGCCCAGCAGGGGAGATCGCTCAGCGACCTGACGCGGTGATCGCCCGGCCGCCAGATCGCCAGGAGTAGCCCGCGCCGCGGGGGCCACGGCGCCAAACCAGAGCGGTTGCAGCGCCCGCCCATCCGCTGCGTGCAGATGCACGTGGCCCACCGCGGGAAGCCTTCCTGAGGTGGTGGGGTCGAGCTCGTCCAGACGGTGGAGTTGGTCCTGATCGGGGAAGGGACGGGCACCTCTGCTGCCACGTTGCGAGCGGTAGTGCTCCTGCGGCTGCGGTGGCTGCAGACTCGCCAGCAGGTCTTCTACAGCTGTCACCTGATCATGCAGCAGACCCAGGTGTACTCCACCTTCGTTCTCCGTTCTCGATGAGTTGCGTAGCTCGGAACAGCATGAGCGACTAGCAGCCAGGGCAGCAACGGGCGTCGATTGCTTCACGGTCATCCCGCAGTGCGCGCGAAGCGCACGGTCATCCCGCGGTGCGCGCACTCTCGCGGGCAGACGGGTACTTCACTCATCTGCCGACTTCCCACTGCTGCAATCAGCAGCACAGCTGCGAACATCAAGATGTGGAGCACTCCTCAGACGCGGCCCCACGCGTCCGTCGTCGGCCCACCGTCCTGCTCGGCGCATCGCTGGCTCTACTCGCCGTGGCGTTGACGACGGCGGCCCACCACCACGAGTCGAAGATCGTCATCGCCACCATGGCGGTGGCGTTGGCGGTGGGTTGGCTGCCCGCGGCGGCCTTGGGGCGTTTGACCTTCTCCTGGTCCACTGACGACACTCGCGGCCCCCTTGAACGCGCGGCCATCTCGGGCTGTGTAACGGGAAGCGGGATCCTGTGCGGCAACTTGCTCGGCCGGGAACCGTGGAGCATCCGCCTGCCAGCAGCAATGCTGGCGGCCTTCCTCATCGCAGGCCTGCTCGCGCTGAGCGCGGATTGGCTGACCCGCCGCAGGAGCAGAAGGCCTGAGCGTCAGGTGTGAGCGAGGCCCTCAGCGACGGACCTCACGGTCATTCCGCGGTGCGTTTGGTCACGGCCGCAGGCAACGTTCGCTCGCGGGGACGAGCGGAAGCGCTACGCCGCGGTCGCAGCGCCCCCGTCAGAAGGAGGGAGTTCATCTGGAGACCAGTAGAGAGTGGCGTTCCACCACGGACCGTCCTCGGTGATCTCCTGGCTGATCGTCAGGTCGAGGATGTCCATGGGCTTGAGACCCAAGGCCTCGATGTGATCGGCCATCCGTCGTAGGAGCCGAGGTAGGTCTGTGCTGCCGTCGTCGCGCGGATTACCCAGGGAGAAGTGCAGCGCGGGCCAGTGTTCTCTCACCCGTCGATCTTGCCGGTGCTCGGCTCCACATGTCGCGACCTGAGCATGACCACAGCGTGTCTGCGACTTCACGGTCATCCCGCCATCCGGGCGCGGTCTGCGACTCGACGGTTCACGACGAAGCACGTGAGAGAGCGCCGACTCAAACGCCTCGACAAGTCGATCAACCAGCGTCGGCCGGCCAGACCTGGAGGAGCCACGTCTCCGGCGGACTTCCAGGGTTCGGCGGCGTGCTCCACCCGTTCACCAGAACACGAAGCCCAACACGCTCTGCGGGCAACTCGATGGCCGCCAACCCATCATCGGCCGGAAGAACCTCGCACCACGCCTTGGCAACCCGACTCGGGTAAGTGCCCACCAGCTCACTCGACTTCTCCCACCCCAACGGCGCCTCGGGATGGACGGAATGGATCTCCACCGTCACGTCGATGATGCCGGAGTAGTGCCCCGAGATGAGGTAGACGCCCTCGCCGCCCGTGATCCCGGCGAAGTCGGACGGGTAGTCGTCGTAACCCCACCCCTCAGGCTCACTGTCCTGCAGCACCCACAGTCCGCCGAGGGAGATTTTCACCACCCCTCGACAGCTGTTCGTCAGCGTCACCGGCTCCCCTTCGAACAACGGGCGTCACCGTCGGCGCCCTGCTCAGCCCACGCCTGCGACGGAGCCAGTACCTGCGCCAGCCCGGGACACTGCATCAAGCACCAAAGCCTGACTTCGGCGACATCCTGAACGCGACGGCAGTCCTGCTCACGGCCACGAGGATGCCAGACCGTGCGCCGGGCGGTCACGACCTCGCACTCTGCTGCCGCGCAACCTCACGGTCATCCCGCGATACGGGCGGTCTTCGTCGGCCGGGAACCTCGCGAACGTGGCGATGGCCGCGACGTCCAGAGCAGCAGGAGAACCGCCACCACGAGGGCCGGGTGCAGCTACTCCGAGGCGTTCTCGGTGGGGGCGGCGGCGATGGGCACGAAACGCAGCGCCGCCTGCACCGTCCGGTCCTCTGGACCGGGCTCAGGACGGTTGCGCAACCGGTAGGGATCCAGCAACATTATGACCTGGTGCACCACCTCGCTCAGCTCCTGCGCCGACAACCGCAAGGTGGAGTTGCTGACCAGGCTGGCCTCACGCCACGGCTGTGGTTCCTGGTCCTGCGCGGCGCGGACGATGAACCCTTCCACCGCAGCATCCGCGGCGTGCAGAAGCGCCTGGGTGACTGCCATGTCCAGAGCCTGGGCCTCGGTGGGGTCCGCGTCGATGGTCGCCATGTCGACCTGCCACGCCGGGACGGTGGCCTCCCACACCCGCTCCCGTCCGTCACCACCCCCTGGGTTCTCGCCACTGCGCCGGCCCGCGTCACGGACCAACCCGGCCGCGGCCAGCTGACGCAGGTGCCACGAGCAGGCGCTCGGACTGAGGTCGACGACCTCGGCGCACTGCGTGGCCGTCGCCCCACCGCGTTCGGCCAGGACGTCGAGGATCCGCAGTCGCGCCGGATGCCCCAGGGCCCGCAGGACCGAGGGGTCGGTGAGGCGGACACCGAGGTTCATCTCTGGTCGCTCCACCCCGCCAGCATATGTGAAGGAGCCCCTTGACATCCAGACCTGAAGGGTTAACTTCACAACTGTGCCCCTCGTTCCCCTCACGTTCGCTGACCACCTGCGGCTCATCGACGAGCGGTCGTCCGCCTTCGCTGCCGCGGTGGCCGCGGCGCCCGACCTCGAACTTTCGGTGCCGACTCATCCCGGGCGAACGTTGTGCGACCTCGTGCAGCACGCGGGGACGGGTCGCCGGAAGACTGCCGCTGTCGTCGCCGCGGGACCCGCGGACGGACCTCCGCCGACGTCGGCGTGGGACGACGGCGCAGGTGCGCCGCGAGAACGCGATGCCCTGCTGGACTGGTGGACCGAGTCCGTCGAGCACCTGACGAACGTCTTGCGGGAGGCCGGCCCGGACCGCGCGTGCTGGACCTGGTGGGACGACTCACCCTCGCCGCAGACCTCCGGGGCCTGGGCTCGGCGACAGGTCTGCGAGATCGCGGTCTTCACCCACGACGCCCAGCTCACCGCCGGTGCACCGCAACCAATCCCGCAGGAGGTCGCCCTCGACGGTTTCGACGACTGCCAGTGCACCCTCTGCGCCACCACGGTCGCTTGGCCCCACGAACCCGCCGTCGTCGACTACCACGCCACCGAGGGCCGTTCCTGGCGCCTGCGGCTCTCCCACGACGGCGCCCGAGTCGCCCAGCTCACCTCAGCCACCGGGTACGACACCGACCCGGCCGACGCCTCCGCCACGGGCTCGGCCAGCGACCTGGTCCTCTTCTTCTACGACCGCATCCCTCTCGAGTCGTTGGCCGCGGAAGGCGACCGACGCATCTTCGATCGGCTCGCAGAATGGGACCCCTCCGTGTGATCACCGTGACCACTACCGTCCGGCGATCACGTGGACCCCTGACCGGCCTGCTCACCGCCCACGCCGTCTCCCTGACCGGCAACATGCTCACGCTCATCGCGCTACCGCTGTACGTCCTGGCCCAGACCGGCTCAGCCGCGTTGACCGGCCTGACCGGTGCCGTCGCCACCGTCCCGGTGATCCTCGGTGGAGCTTTGGGTGGGGTGCTCGTGGACCGCGCCGGGTACCGCCGAACCAGCGTCGTCGCCGACCTCGTCGGTGCCGTCACGATCGCTGCCGTACCCCTCCTGCACCACAGCTTCGGGCTGCCGTTCTGGGCATTGCTGGTGCTGGTCTTCGCCACCGGCCTGCTCGACACCCCCGGCCAGACCGCCCGCCGAGCGCTGCTGCCCGAAGCCGCGGCGGCCGCTGCGGTGCCCCTGGAACGGGCGGTGGGCTGGATGGAAGCGGCCGAACGCGGCGCCCGCCTGGTCGGCGCCCCGCTCGCCGGACTGCTCGTGGCCGCCGTCGGGGCGCTGAACGTGCTGACGTTGGACGCCGCGACGTTCCTCGCAGCGGCCGTCGTGGTGCTCTCCCTCGTCCCAGCCGGTCGACCTCAGACGTGGGCCGATCCCGCCGCCCGACCGGACGACGGCTCTGAACCGACCGCATCGACTCCGCCGACCTCGCCGAGTGCCGAGCTCGAGGAACCGGACGACACCACCCCCACGACCGCGACCCCCACGACCGCGACCCCCACGACCGCGACCCACGCAGACGGACCGCGAGCCGGGTACTGGCGTGAACTGCGCGAAGGCGTCAGCTTCTTGTGGCGAGAACGCCTGCTGCGCAGCGTCGTCGGGCTCGTCCTGGTCACCAACCTCTTCGACGCGGCCAAGTCCAGCGTGCTCCTGCCGGTCACCGCCCAACGCGACCTGGGCGGTTCCGTCGCCTTCGGCCTGATCGTGGGGACGATGGGCGGTGGCGCCCTCATCGGCTCCCTGCTCTTCGGTGCCATCGGTCACCGGTTGCCCCGGCGAGCCACCTTCGTCACCGCGTTCGTCCTGGCCGGTGCACCACCGCACCTGGCCCTGGCCACGGGTCTCCCGCTGCCGGCCCTCGTGGCCGTGACCGCCCTCAGCGGTCTGGCCGCAGGAGCCATCAACCCCATCATCGGCATCATCGAGCTCGAACGCGTACCACCGGGGATGCGGGCCCGGGTCTACGGAGTCATCGGAGCCGGCGCCTGGGCCGGGATGCCACTGGGCTCCCTCGCAGCGGGTTTCGCCGTCGACCACCTCGGCCTGCGTCCCACCCTCTACAGCGTCGGCATCGCTTACCTCCTCGTCGTGCTCACTCCACTGCTGGGTGGGCCGTGGAAGTCCATGAACGCGCCGGCCGCTGCCTCACACGCCCGGAACGACGCCGTAGCACCGACCTCCTGACCTCCCGGGAGCTGTCCCGGCCGGGGCGAGGTGCGCGCGGGCGCACGGTCGTCCCGCGGTGTGCGCGCTGTCGCTGACGACCGATGACTTCACTCGTCTGGCGATCCGTGGAAGATCTGTCCGATCCCGAAGAAGGGTCGAGGCCCACGTGCCATCCTCACGTGGTGGTGGCTGGAGTCGCCACCGTTGCCGTTCGTGTCCACGACCTGATCCGGCACCGCCGACAACGCCGGTAGCCGGCGGCCCTGCCGCCAGGCCTCCATCCGCGATTTCAGGGTTGTGACGCGGTGCGCGACGCACGGTCCTCCCGCCGTCCGCGAATCCGTCGAAGACACCCTCTTCACCTGTACCTCCCACGCCGCCCCGGACAACTCAGGAGCGAGCTCTGGGCAGGTTCCCGTCCCGCCGACGCAGCCGCGAACTGGGCCACGGCCAACGAGAGCGGTGGGGGTTCGGTGCCGGGCTCCCGCAGCAGCGCAGCAGCCTCGGAGCGACTCGAGCTCACGACCGTCTCGCGATGTGGTCCTCACCCGAGCAGTGCTCGCCTGGCCCGATGACTGCTCCCCGAGCGCCTCTCAGTGCTGAGCGAGGCGACGGGCGACTGCCTCGGAATCCTCCGGCGGCAGCTCCGGGACGCCGCTCAGCAGCGGCAGCAGGTCCGGCTGCGTGGTGAACGCGGCGAAGGCCGTCGCCACGCTCACCCCGTGCGCCGGCACGTCCAGGACCCTGACCTGCATGCCGGCGCTGAGCGTTCCCGGCGTCAGCACCCTCAGGTAGGCCCCGGGAACACGCGCTCGGGTGAATCGCGGCAACCACCGCTGCTCTCCCAACCACACCGCGAACGTCACGCACGGGATCCGCGGGCAGGAAACCTGCAGGACCACTTCACCGATGGACCACCGTTCGCCGATGACCGCTTCGTTCACGGCCAACCCCGAGGTGGTGAGGTTCTCCCCGAAGGCGCCGTTGGAGAGCGGACGGCCCAGTTCGCCCTCCCACCGGTCCAGGTCCTCGCGGGCGTAGGCGTAGACGGCCTGGTGGTCGCCACCGTGGTTCTTGGTGTCACTGATGTGATCACCGACCAGGCCGCTGCCACCTCGTCCCTTGGGCCCGGGCGCTCGCACCGCTACCGGGCCGACGACCGGGCGTTTGTCGATGCCGCTGGTCCCCGACTTCGCCGCGACGGGTCGCCGCCGACCGACGTTGACGCTCACGATGACGGCCACGCGGTCACCCTAGGAGCTGCCGCGTCCGGCGGACATCGACTTTCCCGCCGCGCCCGCGAGCAGATCCGGAGAGCCGGTGGCGATCGGTGAGGTCATCCTGGACGGGGGGCACGTCATGCTCCGGGCATCCGGCCTCGGTTCCACACCGACTCGATGTCGACCTGGGCGATCTGCCAGTGGCCGTCCGAGCGGTGCAGGCGGCCTCGCCAGATGCTGGATCCTTCGAGGATCGGCTGGTGCTGGTCGTCGCCGAAGAACGCGGTGACGTTCGCCCTCACGTCGGCGTCGTCGCCGTCCTCGTCGACGATGACCCCGGTGACGAGGTGCTGGAGGACCGGGATCGGTTCGTGGACGGCCTGCAGGGTCGACACCAGTTGTGCGCGGCCGGAGAGGTGTCCTACCGCGGTCGTCGCGTGGACGTCTTCGGCGTAGAGCGCGTTCAGGTCAGCGAATCGGCGATCGTCGATCGCAGCGAAGATGCGCGGGACGACCTGGGCTGCGGTGGTCTCCATGGGGTGCCTTCCGTTCGGCTCAACAACGTTGCGTGCACAACGTTGCGTTCTCAACGTAACACCGAGGAATCTGCTCGTCTAGGGTCACGTCCATGGACCCACGGGAATCCCCCCGGCGACTGCGCGCACTGACGAGTCACGCGGTCACCCTGGCCGCCGCTCAGGCCGGCGAGCTGGCGGGTCGGCGCGTGACCCGTCTCGGGGCGACCAAGGCAGCGTTCGGCATCCTCGCCGTCATCGATGAGTTCGGTCCGTCGAGTCAAGCGGACCTCGGGCGGCGGCTGGGCATGGATCGCAGGAGCGTTTCGGAAGAAGCGGCTCGGCTCGAACGCGACGGGTTCATCCTCCGGGCACCCGACCCGGTGGACTCGCGGAGGAACCGACTCGAGATCACGTCACCGGGCCAAGAACTCCTGTCCCGCCTCGACGAATCGCTGTCGGCCCTGCAGGAGGAGTTCCTCGCACCTCTCTCGGCCCAAGAGCGCGGCGAGCTCGATCGGCTGCTGGCTCTGGTCAACCGGCGAGCCTCCGGGTAGTCACGGCGGCCGGCGACAACGGGGAGTGAGGTAGCCACGACGTCACGGTCACCCCGTGGTGTCCGATCACCGTCGACCGCCACGGTGGAGTAGCCGGATCGCGGTCGACTCTCGAACGCCGGCGTCGTGTCAGGATCTTCCGCCGCCGTGAGGGCCCTGGGCCCGGCCGTGAGTTCCCGTGTGCCTCCTGGATTCAGCTCACTCGCGCACCGCCGACGGGAACCTCGACGCTGCCGCCGTTCTCGTCGACGGTGACGGGTTGCGGATCGCCGTCAGCGATGAGGTCCCCCTCGCTGATGAGCTTCCAGTAGCTCGGCGTCGAGGTCCCCCCGCACCCGCCGGTCGGAACGTCGACGTCGACGTCGAGGCGACCCGGAGCGGGCTCGGACACCACGACCGCACGGACGGGGCAGTCCGCGGTGGTGAAGGTCGTCAACACGATCGTGTGCCGGTCGAGGATCGTGGCCGCATCGCCCATCGTGCTGTCCGCTCCGAGCACCTCGGCCTGGGCGAGAGCCGCCTGCGCCTGGGCGGTGTCCATCGCGGTGGCGGTGGTCGTTGCTGGACCTGGGGGACTGGAACACCCCGTGACCGCGCAGAGGACAGCGGCGAAGAGCAGACCTGCTCGGACGATGCGGGACACAGGGCCTCCAGGGTGCGGCGATCACCCCGCCCATCGGCGCACACCGGCCCGATCTGGAGCTGTCACGGCAACGACGACGACTTCACGGTCATCTCGCGGTCCCGCCGGGTCCGGCGGACGTCCGGGAGGGCGACGCCCGGACGCGTCGCCGGGACACCTCGGCGTGCGGCCATTCGGCGAGGCGTTGCGGCAGCACGGGTCTCGCGGCCCGCAACCCGGTGCGGAGGAGGCCGGCGGCGGTGCGTCGTCCCCGCGTCGGGGCGATGCCGTAGTCGACGGCCAGCCGCAGCGGCAGCAGGTCGGCCGTGATGCTGCGGGCCAGCGCCGCCACGCCGGGCAACGGGGGAGTGGTCCGCTGGGTGAGGACGTCGCCCGCCACCCGCCGGGCCGCGTCGGTCACGACCAGTCCCGCGACGGTCCGCTCGACGTAGGCGTCGAACTCCGCGACGCTGCCGGGCAGGGCGCGTTCGGGTACGGCGAAGAGTCGCGCGAACGGTTTCGACTCCTGCCAGTGCCGTTCGCGCTGCTCGGGGGTGAGGACGAGACCGACGTAGCGTTCCGCGACGCGTCGGGCGGTCCACACCAGCGTCGCGTGGACCCAGAGCGCGAGGTCGGGGTCGTTGGCGCGGTAGGGGGTCCCGGCCGGGGTGCCGGGGACGTCGGTGCGGGTGGTCCCGCGGACCCGGGCGTGCTGCGCGCCGACGTGGCGGGCGATCGCGTGCGCCTGCTCGGTGTCCCCGAAGGCGATGGTCAGCGCGGCCTGCAACGTGCCCAGCAGCCGGTGCGCCGGACCGGAGGTGTAGTCGCTGTGCACCGCGACGCCTTCGGCGACGAGGGGGTGTGCGACCTGGAGCAGGATCGCGGCCGGTCCGCCGAGGACGACGGCCCGTTCGGCGCTGACCCGCTGGAACTCACCGCCGGGTACGCAGACCCCGGGGTCGCCCACCACCCCCGCGGACGGGGGCGGTGGGAGGACCGCGGTCAGGGGCAGTCGCGGGAGCCGGGGCACGCCCGTGATGCTGCCACGACTGCCGCCCCGGGCTCAGGCCCGAGCGGCCCGGACGGCCTCGGCCAGCGCGGTGGCCGGGCGCCCGGTGAGTTCCACCAGGTCGGTGCGGTCGGTGGCGAGCTGGCCCTGCGCGATGGAGGTGTCGAGCGCAGCGACGAACCCGGCGGTGCCGGCGTCGAGGCCGAAGCCCTGCAGGGCGGCGACGTGCTCCTCCGTGGAGACGTCGGTGGAGACGACCGTGGTGCCGGTGACCTCGGTGATCGTGGCGGCCAGTTCGGCGAAGTCGAAGCTGTCCCCGGCGAGCTCGTAGACCTGTGCGGGGTCCTCGGCCAGGAGGGCGGCGACGGCGGCCTCGGCGTAGTCGACGCGGGCGGCGGCGCTGACCCGTCCACCGTGGGTGGAGCCGAGCACGGCCCCGGCGGCGAGGTACTGACCGAGCTGCTCGGTGTAGTTCTCGAGGTACCAGGAGTTGCGCAGCACCGTGAAGGGGACACCGGCGCCCGACAGCAGGTCCTCGGTGGCCCGGTGGTCGGGGGCCAGCGGGCTCGTGGAGGTGTCGGCGCGCAGGATCGAGGTGTAGGCGATCCGGCTCACGCCGGCGGTCTTCGCGGCCTCGACGACGTTGGTGTGCTGGGCGATCCGCGCGCCGGGTTCGCTGCCGGAGACGAACAGCAGGCGGTCGACGCCGACGAACGCGGCGTCCAGGGAGGCGCGGTCGGCGTAGTCGCCGGCGCGGACGACGACACCACGGGCGGCGAGGTCGGCGACCTTCGTGGGGGTGCGGACGACCGCGACGACGTCGCCGGCGGGGACACCCTGCGCGAGCAGCGCCTCGACGGCGAGGCGGCCGAGCTTGCCGCTGGCGGCGGTGACTGCGTAGGTCGTGGACATGGGGTTCTCCTCCGGATGGGGCACTGCGTTGTCGATGGCACTAACTATTCCACAGTGCCAGGCATTCCCGCGGTGCCGGGCGTATCCTCGGACCATGAGCGCAGGGCCCACCCAGGAGTTCGTCGTCGACGTGTTCGCCCGCGGGTGCACGTCGCGCGCGGCCTTCGAGGACGTCACCGGCCGCTGGCCCTCGCTCGTCCTGATCGCCCTGGGGGAGGGGTCCTTCCGCTTCAACGCGTTGCGCCGCAAGGTGGACGGGGTCAGCGAGAAGATGCTGGCGCAGACCCTGCAGACGCTGGAACGCGACGGGATGGTGACCCGCGAGGTCGTCACCGCGATCCCGCCGCGCGTCGAGTACGAACTCACCCCGCTGGGTGCGCAGGTGGCCGGGAAGCTGCGCGCGCTCGCCGACCTGCTCGAGGCCTCGGCGCCCCGGGTCGGCGTCGCCCAGGCGGAGTACGACGCCCGCTGACCGCCGTGCATTACCCTGGCGGATGACTGCGGATATCCACCAGTGTCATGAAGGGTCGTGCGCATGACCGACGCCGTGCCGTCCCCGGGGGCCGACGGGGTCACCTTCACCACGGGCGCCCAGGTGGGCCGGTGGTTGCGCGGGCTGCGTCTGCAGGCCGGGTTGACCCAGGACCAGCTCTCGGAGCGGACCGGTGTCTCCCAGCGCTACATCTCCGAACTCGAACGGGGTCGGACGAACGTGACGCTGTCCCGCCTGTTCCTCGTGGCCTCTGCCCTGGGCGCCTCCCTCAGCGGTCACGCGCCGCGGTGACGATCCTTGACGTCCGGTTGCACGGCGACCTCGTCGCCCGGGTCGACGACGCCGGCGCTCGACTGCGGCTCACCTGGTCGGCGGACCTCCTCGACCGTCGACCGCTCGGCGCACCCGTGCTCTCGGTCCGGCTCGACGCCCAACCGCCGACGGTGCACCCGCCCGCGGCTCTCGTCCGGGCCTGGCTCGGGGGTCTCCTCCCGGAGGTCGGGACGAGCTCCCGATCTCGGCTGGCCCGGCGCGCCGGTGCGAACAGCGCCGACGTCCTGGCCCTCCTGGCGAGCGCAGGCGGGGACGTTCCGGGAGCGGCCACCTTCACCCTCGCGGGGCACCCGCCGGGAGAGGGGCGTCTCGACCTCCTGCCGGACCCGGGGGCCGTCCGGGAACACCTGGAGCGCACCCGCAGCGACGACCACGTGGGGGTGGGTGACTCCTCCCTGCCCGGCGTCCAACCGAAGGCGGCGCTCACCCTGGTGGCCGGGCGCTGGTTCGTGCCCCGAGCCGGGGCGCCGAGCACCCACATCCTCAAACCCCAGCTGCCGGAGCGTCCCGCCCTCGTCCACGACGAGGCGCTCGGTTCCCTCGCGGCCCGGGCGGTCGGGCTCCGCTCGGCGGTCTCCCACGTGGAGCACTTCGACGGGTCGGCCGCGCTCGTCGTCCCCCGGTTCGACCGGTCGGTGGACGCAGCCGATCCCGGTGTCGTGACCCGGGTGCACCAGGAGGACACCGCCCAGGTGCTCGGCCTCAGCAGCGACGACATCGAGGCGAAGTTCGGGTGGCACCGGCCCGCGGCGAACCTCCGCTCCATCGGGTCGTCGCTCCTCGACAACGGTGGGGACGCGAGCGAGCTCCTGAGGCTGACCACGCTCAACGTCCTGCTCGGCAACACCGACGCGCACGCGAAGAACATCTCGCTCGTGCACTCCACCGACGGTCGGGTGGGGCTCGCGCCCAGCTACGACGTCTCCCCGCACGCCCAGTACGGGCGGACCCGCCTGGCGTTGAGCGTCAACGGCGAGTTCGAACTGCCCGCGGTCGGGCTGGAGGACCTCGTCGCCGAGGGTCGCTCCTGGCGGCTGACCGCGCGCACGGCGCGCTCGGTGGTGCACGACGTCCGGGAACGCCTCGACACGTGGGTGCGGGACCTCGTCGACGTGGACCCGCTCTCGGAACCGGCGATCGCGTGGGTGCGCACCTCGCTCGACGGCCGGCGGCCGACGGGAACGCACGCCTGACCGTCGCGGCCGCGCCCACGACCCCACCGTCTCGTCGTCGGTGCACGAGACCGCGGTCACCCTGCGTCAGCTCGGATCGCGGTGGCCGCCACGCCGGTCTGGACCCTGGGTCGCGGGCTCCCGGAGCAGCTGCGACGCAACGGCATCCGTCGCCCGCCCCGTCTCCCGGGGGTCCCGCCGGGGACCGGCCACGCTGCCGAGGCGGCGTGCACGCCGGCGCTGCGCGAAGATCGACGTGATGTCTCCCAGGATCCGCCGACCCCCGCGTCCCCTCGTCCCGCACCTGCCCGAGCGGTGGGGCGCGGCCTGGCGCGGCTTCTGGGCCCGTCGGGCACCTCGCTTCGCGCGCCGGCACGTCCTCCCCTGGTTCGGCATCCTCGTCGTCGCGGGCGTGGGGGCCGCGATCGGTTTCGCCCTCGCCCCCGGCTCCAGCACCTACGTCGGCCCGCTGCAGACCGAGGTCCGCGTGCGGCCCAGCCTCAGCCCGGGCGTCGAGGTCGACCTGCCGCCCGTCGGGAAGGTCACCTTCGACACCCACCGGGCGCCGATCATCGTCACCGCCAACATCGAGAGCGTCGACGTCGACGCCGCCGCCCGCCTCGTCCGCTCACCCCAGCAGCTGCTCGCGCTCGAGCTCACCGCCGCCGACACCGTGCGCTCCGCGGTGGTCCGGGCCGCCGCCTACAGCCTCGCCTGCGGGTTCGGGGGAGCGGTGCTGGCCGCCGTCGTGGTCTACCGCGGCCGACGTCGGACCCTGCAGACCGGCGCGGCCCTGCTCGTCGTCGTCGTCGCCGCCGGCGCGGGGACCGCCCTCACCTTCGACGCCGGAGCGTTGCGCCAGCCCCGGTTCACCGGTCTGCTCTCCCGCGCGCCCTACGTCGTCTCGAGCACGCAGAACGCCCTGGACCGCCTCGAGAGCTACCGCAGCGGTCTGTCCGACATCGTCCGCAGCGTCTCCACGCTCTACGCCGCGGCGGCCAACCTGCCGGTCCTCGGCGACGAGCAGAGCGGGTCCACGGGGCTGGGGGAGGACGTCACCACCGTCCTGCACATCTCCGACCTGCACCTCAACCCCCTCGGCTACGACCTCACCGACAACCTCGTGAAGCAGTTCGGGGTCGACGCCGTCGTCGACACCGGCGACACCACCACCTGGGGCACCGGGGCGGAGGCGAGCTTCCTGGGCCGCATCGGCGGCATCGGCGTCCCCTACGTCTGGGTGCGCGGCAACCACGACTCCACCGACACCCAGGCCCAGGTCGCCGCCCAGGGCGCGATCGTCCTCGACCAGGGCGCGACGACGGAGGTCGCCGGGCTGGTCCTCGCGGGCCAGGGGGACCCCGTCTTCACCCCCGACGGCGAGGGGGCGGCCGCCACCGGCAGCGCCGAGCAGGTCCAGGAGAGCGCCAACGAGACCCTCGCGGCGGGCATCGAGACCTGGGACGACGCCCACGCCGACGACCCCGTCGACATCGCCCTCGTCCACGACCCCAGCGGTCTGCAGCCGCTCTACGGCCGGGTCCCGCTCGTCCTCGCAGGACACCTGCACAAGCGGTCGGTGACGCTGGACTCCTCCGGCACCCGGATCATGGTCGAGGGGACCACCGGCGGGGCCGGGGTCACCTCCGCCGGCCTGAACCGCCTCGCCGACGGCGCGCCGCTGCCGCTGTCGGCCACGCTGCTCTACTTCGGCAGGACCGGGCCGGACGCGGGCAGGCTGCTCGCCTACGACGAGGTGACCGTCGGCGGGCTGGGCCTGGCCGAGGTCAACCTGCAGCGGACCGTGCTGAGCGACGAGGACCGCCCCGCCCTGAGCGTCCCGACCCCCACCGCCTCCGGCTCGTCCTCGTCCTCGGGCTCGGCGACGCCGTCGTCGTCGTCGGGGTGATGCTTCCCGACTGCCCCCCGTCGGGGTGCCAGTCGGCGTACGGTGGCCTCACCATGACGCACTCGCTCGATCCGCAGCCGGGTGACGACTTCGACTCGTCACCAGACCAGGTCCCCGGGGTTGGTCCTGGTGGCCCCAGCGCCCCCCTCGCCGACGTCGTGCTGGCCGAGGAGATCGAGCTCTACACCGACGTCGTCGTCGCCGCGTCCGAGAGCGACGGGCCGCTGCCCGAGGTCGAGCTGGACCGCGTCCTGGGTGTCGAGGGCGGCTCCGCCGGGTAGTGAGTGAGCGGGTGCTGTCGGCCCCCGCCACCCGCCTCGCCTAGAGTCGCGGATCGGGTCGGGAGACACCTCCCCCGACGAACCGAGCCTTCCCGGAGCATGGACGTGCGTTTCCGACTGACCCCCCAGGACAACTCGTTCTTCGAGCTGTTCGCCGGTACCGGCAAGATCCTCGTCGAGGCCACCACCGTCCTCACCGAGGCGATCGGCAGCGACCAGGCCCGTCGCGTCGAGCTCGGCGCCCTCATGGAGGAGATCGAGCACCGCGGCGACGAATCGGCCCACGCGGTCCTGCGGCGGGTGAACTCCTCGTTCGTCACCCCCTTCGACCGCGAGGACATCTACCAGCTGACCTCGCGCCTGGACGACTGCCTCGACCTCATGCAGGCCGCCGTCGACCTGATGGTGCTCTACAAGGTCGGCGAGATGCTCCCCGGCGTGAGCGAGATCGTCCAGGTCCTCACCCGCCAGGCCGAGCTGACCGCCGAGGCGATGCCCCGGCTGCGCTCGCTCTCGGACCTCTCCGACTACTGGGTCGAGATCAACCGCCTCGAGAACCAGGCGGACCAGATCCACCGCCGCCTCGTCGCGACGCTCTTCGACGGCGGCTACGACGCCATCGCGATCATGAAGCACAAGGAGATCATCGAGACGCTCGAGGAGGCCGCGGACGCGTTCGAGCACGTCGCGCACACGGTCGAGACGATCGCCGTCAAGGAATCCTGAACCGGTGGAGCTCGCCCTCGTCCTCGTCGTGATCGTCGTCGCCCTCAGCTTCGACTTCACCAACGGCTTCCACGACGCCGCCAACGCGATCGCGACGTCCGTCTCCACCCGGGCGCTCACCCCCCGCATCGCGCTGGGGATGGCCGCGGTCTTCAACCTCATCGGGGCCTTCCTGGGCACCGGCGTCGCCGAGACGATCGGCTCGAACATCGTGAAGGTGGACCTCGGCATCCACGGCATGACCGTGGTCCTGGCTGCCCTGCTCGGTGCCATCGCCTGGAACCTCATCACCTGGCGCCTCGGGCTGCCGTCCTCGAGCTCGCACGCCCTCATCGGTGCCCTCGCCGGGGCGGGGATCGCGTCCAGCTCGACCATCGAGTGGAGGGTCATCCTCGACAAGGTCGTCGTCCCGATGGTGGTCTCACCGCTGTCCGGGTTCGTCCTCGGCTACCTCGTCATGGTGGCGATCCTGTGGATCGTGCGGCACAAGGCGCCCGCCCCGACCCACCGGCGCTTCCGCATCGCCCAGACCGTCTCGGCTGCCGCCATGTCCCTCGGTCACGGGCTGCAGGACGCGCAGAAGACCATGGGCGTCATCGTCCTGGCCCTGGTCGCGGGCGGCTTCCACACCGGGACGAGCATCCCCGTCTGGGTGAAGCTCTGCGCGGCGCTCGCGATCAGCGCCGGCACCTACTCGGGCGGGTGGCGGATCATGCGGACGCTGGGGCGCCGGATCATCCACCTCGACCCCGCTCGCGGGTTCGCCGCCGAGGCGGTGTCGGCCGTGGTGCTCTACGTCGCGGCCCTGCAGTTCCACGCCCCCGTCTCCACCACCCACACCATCTCGTCCGCGATCATGGGCGTGGGGGCCACGAAGCGGCTCTCCGCCGTGCGCTGGGGCGTGGCGCGGTCGATGGTCGCCGCCTGGGTGCTGACCCTGCCGGCCGCCGGTCTCTTCGCCGCGGCCCTCTACTTCGTCCTGCACCTCTTCCTCTGACGACTTCTGGGGAGCTCTCCACCCTTCCCGACGGGCGGAAGGGTGGAGAACTCCCCAGAAGTTGGGTGGCGGGGGCTCAGCCGAAGCGGCCCGAGATGTAGTCCTCGGTCGCCTTCTGCGTCGGGTTGCTGAAGATCGTCGCGGTGTCGTCGATCTCGATCAGACGGCCGGGCTTGCCCGTGGCGGCGAGGTTGAAGAACGCCGTCTTGTCGCTGACGCGGGCCGCCTGCTGCATGTTGTGCGTGACGATGACGATGGTGAAGGAGCTCTTCAGCTCACCGATCAGGTCCTCGATGGCGAGCGTCGAGATCGGGTCGAGCGCGGAGCACGGCTCGTCCATCAGCAGCACCTGCGGCTTCACCGCGATGGCGCGGGCGATGCAGAGGCGCTGCTGCTGGCCACCGGAGAGGCCGGCGCCGGGCTTGTCGAGGCGGTCCTTGACCTCGTTCCACAGGTTCGCCCCGCGCAGCGAGGTCTCGACGGCCTCGGTGAGGACCTTCTTGCTGCGGACGCCGTTGAGGCGCATGCCGGCCGCGACGTTGTCGAAGATCGACATCGTCGGGAACGGGTTGGGACGCTGGAAGACCATGCCGACGGTGCGGCGGACGTTCACCGGGTCGATCTTGGAGCCGTAGAGGTCGTCGTCGTCGAGCATGACGCTGCCCTCGACGCGACCGCCGGGGATGACCTCGTGCATGCGGTTGAGCGTGCGGAGGAAGGTCGACTTCCCGCAGCCGGAGGGGCCGATGAAGGCCGTCACGGAGCGGGGCTCCACGGTCATCGAGACGTCCTCGACGGCCTTGAAGTTGCCGTAGTAGACGTTGAGGTCCTTGACGTCGATGCGCTTGGCCATGACGGGTTCTCCTACTTCTTGAGCGAGCTGAAGCGGGCGATGGCCCGACCGGCGATGTTGAGCACCAGCACGATGAGCACCAGTGTGAGGGCAGCCGCCCAGACCCGCTCCACCGCGGGAGCCAGCGCCTGCTGACGGTCGTTGTTGATCATGAGCGGGAGGGCCGCCATGTTGCCGCTGAAGAGGTTGGTGTTGATCGACTGCGAGTAGCCGACCAGGATCAGCAGCGGAGCGGTCTCACCCATGACGCGGGCCAGACCGAGCAGGACGCCGGTGAGGATCCCCGAGAAGGCCGTCGGCAGGACGATCCGCACGATGGTCTTCCACTTCGGCACACCCAGGGCGTAGGAGGCCTCGCGGAGCTCGTTGGGGACGAGCTTCAGCATCTCCTCGGTCGAGCGGACCACGACCGGAACCATGAGCAGCACCAGGGCCAGCGACACCGCGAAACCGGAGCGCGAGAAGCCCAGGGTGGTGATCCAGAAGGCGTAGATGAAGAGCGCCGCGACGATCGAGGGCAACCCCGAGAGGATGTCGACGGTGAAGCTCACGACGCGGGCGATGCGGCTCGCGCCGTACTCGACCAGCAGGATCGCGGCCATGATGCCGAGCGGCACGGCGATGACCGCCGTGGCCAGCGCTTCGAGCAGGGTGCCGACGATCGCGTGGTAGGCGCCACCACCGACGACGCGCGGGGTGATGCCGCGCTGGGAGTTGAGCCACCAGGAGGAGTCGGGCAGCAGCCCGGCGCCCTTCTGGATGACGGTCCAGAGGATCCAGACCAGTGGGATGACGGCGATGACGAAGGCCAGCACCATGACCGTCGTCGCCAGGGCGTTGCGGACCTTGCGCCCGGTCTGACCGCGGGAGTCCTCCAGCGCGGCCGGGAGCTCCTGGGCCGGGGCGGTGTCGACGGCGCTCATACGAAGGCCTTCCGGCGGTTGATGATCACGCGGGCGATGGCGTTGACCACGAAGGTCAGGATGAAGAGGACCAGGCCGGCGGCGATGTAGGCGCCCGTCGACTCGGGGTTGTTGAACTCCGCGGCGTTGTTGGCGATCTTCGAGGCGAAGGTCTCACCACCCTGGAGCCAGGAGCCGAAGAAGTCGGTACCGGGGGAGACGCTGGAGACGATGATCGTGATGGCGATCGTCTCGCCCAGCGCGCGGCCCAGACCCAGCATCGAGGCCGAGATGACACCGGCGCGGCCGAAGGGCAGCACGGAGGTCCGGATCATCTCCCACTTCGTGGCGCCGAGGGCGAGCGCGCCCTCCTTGTTCGCGGCCGGGGTCTGCGCGAACACCTCGCGGGACATCGCGGTGATGATCGGCAGGACCATGACGGCCAGGACGATGCCGGCGATGAAGACCGTGCCGGTGCTGACCGGTCCGCCGAAGAGCGGGAACCAGCCGAGGGCGTCGTTGAGGAAGGTCTGCAGACCCGTCACGTGCGGGGCGAAGATCTGGATGCCCCAGAGGCCGTAGACGATCGAAGGGATCGCGGCCAGCAGGTCGATGACGCTCGCCGCGGGGCGGGCCAGCCACTTCGGCGCGTACTGGGTCAGGAAGAGCGCGTTCGCGACACCCAGCGGGACGGCGATGATCATCGCGATGACGGAGATCGAGACCGTCGTCCAGAGGATCTGCAGGATGCCGAAGCGCAGGTTCCCCGCCTCGGCCGACCACTCGGTGGAGGTCAGGAAGTTGACCTTGTCGTCCAGCACGGACGGGACGGCGCTGATGGCCAGGAAGATCCCGGTGAAGGCGACGATGGCGATGACGATGATGCCGGCCAGACCGGCTCCGCCGCCGAAGAGGGTGTCACCGAGGCGTCGCCGGCCCCGAGCTGCGTCACCCGAGGGGCCTGGGCCCTGCTCGACGGCCGAACGGCCGGTGATCGAGGACATCGTGCTCCTGCACTGTGCGAAGGGGATGTGTCGTGAGGATCGGTGGTGCGAGTCGGTCGTACGGGCGGGGGCGGACACCGTTCGTGCTGGTGTCCGCCCCCGTTCGATCAGCAGGTCAGGCGATGGCCGCGATCGCGGTGCGGACCTTGGCGGAGACCTCGGCCGGGAGCGGCGCGTAGCCGATGTCGGCGAGGCCGGCCTGGGTGTCGTCCTCGGCGTAGTACGTGAGGAAGGACTTCAGCAGAGCGGTCTTGTCCGCGGTCAGACCCTTGGAGCAGACGATCTCGTAGGTGACGAGGACGATCGGGTACGCGCCGGCTTCCTTGGTCGCGTAGTCGATCTTCAGCGACAGGTCGTTGCCGGTGCCGACCTGGGTGGCGGTGGCGACGGTCTTGCCGGCCGATTCGCCGGACAGCTCGACGGCGCCCGAGCCGTTGTCGATCTGGGCGACGGAGAGCTTGTTGTCCTGCGCGAAGGACCACTCGACGTAGGTGATGGCACCGGGGGCGCCGGCGACGGCCTGCGCGACACCGGCGGAGCCCTCGCGGCCCTCGCCCTTGCCGGACCACTCCTGGTTGCCCTCCGCGGTCCACGCGTCGGGGGCGGCGGCGTGCAGGTACTTGGTGAAGTTCTCGGTGGTGCCCGAGGTGCCGGTGCGGAAGAACACGCTGATGGCGGTGCTCGGCAGGGTGGCCTTCGGGTTCAGCGCGGCGATGGCCGGGTCGTTCCAGGTGGTGATGGCGCCGGAGAAGATCTTGGCGGACACCTCGGCGTTGAGGACCAGGTCCTTGACGCCCTCGACGTTGTAGGCGATCGCGATGGGGCCGGCGACCATGGGCAGGTCCCACGCCGGGTTGTTCTGGCAGCGCGCGGTGGCCGCGGTCTGCTCCTCGGGCTTGAGGGCGGCGTCGGAACCGGCCCAGTCGACCTGGCCGGAGGTGAACTGCTTGCGGCCGGCGCCGGAACCGGTCGCGTTGTAGTTGATGGTCGCGTCGGTGCACTGCGACTGGTAGCCGGCCTGGATGACCTGGTCGATGGCGTTCTTCTGCGCGCTCGAACCCTCACCGTTCAGGGTGCCGGGCTTGCAGTCGATGGCGGCGGCGGAGGCCGACGAAGAGCTGGCGCCGGCTGCCGGCGAGCCGGTGTTGGTGGTGTTGTCGTCGGAGCCGCATCCGGCGAGGGCGAGAACACCAACAGCAGCGATGCCGAAGAGGCGGGAGGTCTTCCAGAACGTCACAGTCCGGTCCCTTTCGAGGATCGTCACGGCCGGTACCCCCGGCCACGGTTGACCGTGGCGGATCGCGCCCCGGTTCGTTCCGGACGGTAGGCAGGGCAGGTGACGGGGTTGCTCGGTGCAGGTGAACGGACGGTGAACCGCACCCGTCCGGTCGCCGGACGATCTTCGACGGACGGGCGTCCGGCCGGTGAACCGCCCCGAACGGGGGGAGACCGTTGCTGCAGGTCACAGCCCCGTCACGGGGTTGCCGGCCGGTCCGCCCCGTTCAGACCCCGTGACGCTCGACGGCGACCACCCGGGCGGTCGAACCGCGCTGGACCAGGTGGGCGATCACGACGTCACCCTTGCCCAGCCGCTCCTCGACCCGCTCCCGCAGAGCGGGGTCCCCGGCGTGCTCGCCGACGACCGACTGCAGCGTCGGCAGGACCGGCCCGTGCGAGCAGAGCGCGACCCCGGAACCCTCGGCGAGGAGTTCGCCGACGAGCTTCCGCGCGCCCTCCGGGTCGAGGTCGTGACCGTCCTCGGTGATCGCGTCCTCCTCGGTGAGGGGGAGGCCGAGCAGTTCCGCCGACGGCAGCAGGGTCTGCACGCAGCGGGCCCACGGCGAGGTGACGAGGTGGCGCAGGTCGAAGCAGGCGAGCAGCGGGGCGAGGTCACGGGACTGGGCGTGCCCGCGGTCCAGCAACGGGCGTTCGTCCTCGGAGCCGTCCCAGTCGGTGCGCTTCACCGCCCGCGCGTGCCGGACCACGGCGAGCGGCCACGTGGGCGTGGGGAGGGCGTCCCCGGGCAGGGCCACGTCGAGGAGCTCCACGTCGGCGGGGTAGCTCAGCAGGTCCCGCGCCCGGGCCGGGGAGACCCAGGCGGAGTCGTCGATCTCGTCGGGGTCGGCGGCCTCGACCACGGCCGGGTCGGCCGGCGCCGCGGGGCGGGCCAGCCAGTAGCGGACCCGCTTGCGCAGGCCCCCGGCGACCTCGTAGCGCTGCTCGGGCAACGGGATCCCGAGGTGCACCCGCACGCCGCTCTCCTCGGCGGTCTCGCGGACCGCCGCGACGGCGGGGTGCTCACCGGGCTCGAGCTTGCCCTTGGGCCAGGACCAGTCGGCCGCGCGGACGGCCGTGGTCGGACGGTGCACCAGCAGCACCTCGACGCCCTGCTCCCCGGTGCGCACGACGACGCACCCCGCGGCCTCGACGTCCACCTGCGGGTCGCGTTCGGAGGCCGCGGTCGGCGGGGTCACCGTCGGCGGCGGGTGCTCGGACGCCGACCCGGGCGGGTGGCGATGATGTGTTCCTGCAGGTCCGTGAGCGGGTTGCCGTCGGCGTCGCGGTGGTGACGCGTCCACGTCCCGTCCGGACCGAGGTGCCAGGAACTCGTCGTGTCGGCCATGCACTCGTCCAGCAGTTGCGAGACCTCCCGCACGTGGCGCGGGTCGCTCAGGCGCACGACGGCCTCGACGCGGCGGTCCAGGTTGCGGTGCATCATGTCCGCGCTCCCGATCATCGCCACCGGGTCGCCGCCGGAGGCGAACCAGAAGATCCGGCTGTGCTCGAGGAAGCGCCCCAGGATGCTGCGGACCCGGATGTTCTCGCTGAGGCCGGGCACCCCCGGTCTGAGGGCGCAGATCCCGCGGACGCTGACGTCGACGGGGACCCCGGCGTTCGAGGCCCGGTAGAGGGCGTCGATGATCCCCTCGTCGACGATCGAGTTCACCTTGATCCGGACGCCTGCGGGCTGACCCTGGCGGTGGTTCTCGATCTCGCGGTCGACGCGGTCGACCAGGCCGGTGCGCAGCGAGCGCGGCGCGACGAGCAGGCGCTTGTAGGCCGTCTTCGGGGCGTAGCCGGAGAGCTGGTTGAACAACCGGGTCAGGTCCTCGCCGACCTGCGCGTCGTCGGTGAGCAGACCCATGTCCTCGTACATCCGCGCGGTCTTGGGGTTGTAGTTCCCCGTCCCGATGTGGCAGTAGCGACGCAACCCGCCCTGTTCCTGGCGCACCACGAGGCTGAGCTTGGCGTGGGTCTTCAGCCCGACGAGGCCGTAGACGACGTGCACCCCCGCCTGTTCGAGCTTGCGGGCCCAGGTGATGTTCGCCTGCTCGTCGAAGCGGGCCTTGATCTCGACCAGCGCGAGGACCTGCTTGCCCGCCTCGGCGGCGTCGATGAGGGCGTCGACGATGGGGGAGTCGCCCGAGGTGCGGTACAGCGTCTGCTTGATGGCCAGGACCTTCGGGTCGGCCGCAGCCTGTTCGAGGAACGCCTGGACGCTGGTGGAGAACGAGTCGTAGGGGTGGTGCAGCAGGACGTCGCGGTTGCGGATCGCCGCGAACACGTCGGAGGGTTTCGCCGTCTCGGCACCGTCGGTGAGGTCGCGGTGGGTGCGGGCCACGAACTTCGGGAACTTCAGCTCCGGGCGGTCGATGTCGGCGATGTCGCCGAGCCCGCGCAGGTCGAGGGGTTCCGGGAGTTCGTAGACCTCTTGCTCGGTGACGCCGAGTTCGCGCACCAGCAGTTCGCGGACCTTCTGGTCGATGTCGGAGGCGACCTCGAGGCGGACGGCGGGCCCGAACCGGCGGCGCAGGAGCTCCTTCTCCAGGGCCTGCAGCAGGTTCTCCGCGTCGTCCTCCTCGACCTCGAGGTCCTCGTTGCGGGTGACCCGGAAGGTGTGGTGCTGCACGACCTCCATGCCGGGGAACAACTGGTCGAGGTGGACGCCGACGACGTCCTCGAGCGGGACGAACCGCGCCGCGCGCGGGTCCTCGCCCTCGGCCGGTTCCACCGCGACGAACCGCGGCAGCAGCGGCGGCACCTTCACCCGGGCGAAGTGCTCCTTGTCCGTCGTCGGGTTGCGCACGACGACGGCGAGGTTCAGGGAGAGACCCGAGATGTAGGGGAAGGGGTGGGCCGGGTCGACGGCCAGCGGGGTCAGGACCGGGAACACCATGTCCCGGAAGAACCCGTGCAGGCGCACCTGCTCACCGGGGGCGAGTTCGTCCCAGCGCACGATCGTGATGCCGGCCTCGGCCAGCGCCGGACGCACCGAGCCGAGGAACGCGGCGGCGTGCCGTTCGGTGAGTTCGTGGGCGCGCACGGCGATCGCGTCGAGGACCTCGCGCGGTTCGAGGCCGCTGGCGGCGGTGACGGCCAGCCCGGTGGCGATGCGGCGCTTCAGGCCCGCGACGCGGACCATGAAGAACTCGTCGAGGTTGTTCGCGAAGATGGAGAGGAAGCGGGCCCGCTCCAGCAGGTGGACGTCGGGGTCCTCGGCCATCTGCAGGACGCGTTCGTTGAAGGCCAGCCAGGAGACCTCGCGGTCGGCGAAGCGGTCCTCGGGCAGCTCGGCGGGCTCCTCGACCGGACTCACGGCAGGCAGGGGAGCGGAAGCGCGTGTCGTGGCGGTCATGTGGGTCAGTCTGCCACCGGTGCCGGTACCCACCGGTGTGCCCGGCGGCGGGGAGGTGGCGCTCAGCCCAACAGCGGGTGAACGCTCACGTGCGGGGCGAGGCGTACTGCACGTCGATCGAGGCGCGGAGGAAGCCGAGACCGGTGTAGAGCCGGACGGCGGGGACGTTGTCCCCGTCGACGTAGAGGTCGACGCTCCGCGCACGGCCGGCGACCGCGGCGAGACCCCGGACGAGCAGCGCCTTGCCCAGTCCGGCCCCGGCGCGACCCGGCGCGACCCCGAGGACGTAGAGCTCGGCGAGGTCGTCCTCGACCTTCATCCAGCAGAACGCCGCCAGGCCCCCCGGGGTGTCGGCCAGCAGCAGCAGCGAGGCGTCGAACCACGGCTCGGCGAGCCGGGAGCGCAGGTCCTCGACGCTCCAGCGGCCCTGCTCCGGGTGGGTGGCGAAGGCCTCGGCGTTGAGCGCGACCCAGGCCTCGTCGTCGGCGCCGGGGACGAAGGCGCGCACGCTCACGTCGGCGGGCAGGGCGGGGACGGGCAGCTCGGCCAACCCGGCGCCCGGCCGTTCCAGCCGCAGCAGTTCCCGGACGCGCGACCAGCCGGTCCGCGCGGCAAGCGCTGCCGCACCCGGGGTGTCGCCGTGCGACCAGAGCCGGACGTCGGCTCCGGCGGCGCGGGCGCTCACCTCCCGCAGCAGGGCCGCGCCGTGACCCCGGCGCCGGTGCGCCGGGTCGACGAGGAGTTCGCCCTCGAGGCCCGACCCCGCACCGACGAGCTGGGCGTAGCCGACGAGGGCGCCGTCGGCGTGCCGCAGGAGGTGGCGCACGGAGCCGTCCTCGGCCCGCAGGCGCAGGACGGCGTCCTCGGACAGCGAGGTCGCGTCGTCCGCCTGCGAGGCCGCGACGCCCAGGGCGAGGACGGCCTGCCGGTCGCGTTCGGGCAGGGCGGACGTGGTCGTCGTCGTGGTGCTGGTGCCGGTCGTGCCGCTGGGCGGGGTGCTCACGGTGCTCAGCGGCGCGGGAAGCCGGTGCGGGGCAGCTCGGCACCCGGCGCCACCGGCGCGTCGAGGCCGGCCTCGGGGCGCGGGACGGCGGGGAGGTCCCCGTCCAGGTCCTCGGCGATCTCGTCCTCGAGCCCGAGGTCGTCGTCGAGGCCGCGACCGGAGGAGACGAAGCGGTAGCCGACGTTGCGGACCGTGCCGATCGCGTTCTCGTGCTCCGCGCCGAGCTTGGCGCGCAGTCGCCGGACGTGGACGTCGACGGTGCGGGTGCCGCCGAAGTAGTCGTAGCCCCACACCTCCTGCAGCAGCTGGGCGCGGGTGAAGACGCGTCCCGGGTGCTGCGCGAGGTGCTTGAGGAGTTCGAACTCCTTGTAGGTCAGATCGAGCTGGCGGCCGCGGACGCGGGCGGAGTAGGCGGCCTCGTCGATGACGACGTCCCCGGCGCGGATCTCGTTCGGGGTGCCGCCCTCGGGGTCCTCGGCCGGTCGCCGCACGCGGCCCGCGGCGAGGCGCAGGCGGGCGTCCAGCTCCGCCGGGCCGCAGGTGTCGAGCAGGATGTCGTCGGCACCCCAGTCGGCGGCGACCGCGGCCATCCCGCCCTCGGTGACGACGAGCAGCAACGGCTGCGAGAGACCGGTCGTGCGCAGGAGCCGGCACAGGGAACGGGCGGCGGCGAGTTCGCGACGACCGTCGACGAGCACGGCGTCCGACGTCGGTTCGTCGACGAGGACGGAGGCTTCCGCCGGCAGGACGCGGACGCTGTGCGGCAGCAGTCCGAGGGCGGGGAGGACCTCCGTCGAAGGGGCGAGCGCGTTGGTGAGCACGAGGATCTGGGCCACTCGGCGTCCTGCCCTCCGTCTCCAGTCAGGAACCGCGGGTAGCGCGTCGCCGCACGGGCGGGCGCATCCCACGAGGTGTGCAGGATAACGGGGCGAAGCCTACGCGTGTCGCCGAAGCGACGGAGAGCGCCCCCGCCGCGGTGGTGCGCCTCTGCGAGGATCACCCGGTGAGTTCCTCGGCGACCGCGACGACCACCCTCGCTCTGGCGGGTCTGGTGGGTCTCGCCTCCTTCGGGCCGACGTGGGTCCTGGGGCTCGCCGTGCTGTTCGTGGGCGCGTTCGTCGCGGTCGGCTGGCCGGACCTGCTGGACCTGCCGACGCGGCGTGGGAGCACCGCCGTCGTGGTGGTCGCGGCGCTCGTCGCGGTGGTCGTGGCCGCCGCCGCCGTCCTCGACGCGCGGGACCTGGGCACGCAGGTCGCGGGGGTCCTCGGGCAGCTGCCCGTGGTGGCCGCGCTGGCGCTGCTGCTGGCCTTCGTGCACCAGCTGCTGCGCCGCGACGGGCGTCCGCGACTCGTGGAGTCGGTCACCGCGGTGGTGGCCGGACAGGCCGTCGTCGTGCTCGCCGCGGCGTGGGTGGCCGTCCCCACGACCTACGCCGGCGCCCAGCTCGCCCCCGTCGTCCTCGCGGCCGTCGTCGCCACCAGTGCGGTGTCGGCCACCACGTGGCCGCTGCGCGTCGTCGGGCCGGTGAACCTGCTGGTGGGCGCCGCGACCGGCTACCTCGCCGGTGCGGTGACGGTCCTGCTGGGCGGTCGCGGGGTCGTGAGCGAGCTCCGCTGGGCCGTCGCCGGGATCGTCGCCGGCCTCGGGGTCGGCCTGCTCGTCTCGGCCTGGCGCGCCCTCACCACCCGCCTCCCCGGCGTCCACTCCCTCCCCGCCGCCCTCGCCGTCGCCGCCGTCCCCGTCGCCGCCTCCGGCGCCGCCGCCTACCTCGTCGGCCGCCTCGTCCTGCTCTGACCCGCCCCTGCTGAGGACCACTGCCGCGTCCAGCCCACCCGCGCCCTGCGCACCCGGACGGTCGACGCGCGGGGGCCACGCCCGAGGTGATGCTGAAGGGTGCTGCTGAGGTGGGGTCACCGGATGTCCGAAGTGAGCGCCTCCACGCCCCCGTGACGTGCGCGGCCCCTCGCGCGAACGGAGTATCCGGAGACCCCACCTCAGCAGCACCCGGCACGCGACCCAGCCCGAGAGCGTGACCCCCCACACGTCGACCGTCCAGGCACGCAGGGCGCAGGTAGGCTCGACCCGTGCATGGTCTCGAAGTCTTCTTCCTCGTCCTGCTGATCGTCGTCTCGATCGTGATCATGTGGTTCGCCGGGTACGTGGTGTACCGCCTCTTCCAGGGTCAGCGCTGACCCGTGGTCCTTCCCCTGCGCACCGACACCCCGCTCGCCCTCGTCCCGCTCTCCTGGCTGCTCGGCCGCTGGGAGGGGGCCGGTGTCCTCGGCCACCCGGCCGTCGGTGAGGCCGACACCCGCTTCGGGCAGGTCGTCGAGTTCGGCCACGACGGTCGCGACTTCCTGACCTACTCCTCGACGACGTGGGCCCTGGACGAGGAGGGGAACACCACCGAACCCCTCGACGTGGAGACGGGCTACTGGCGCCCGCAGGCCGTCGACCTGGACAGCCCCGCGCCGGCCGAGGGGCCGCGTCCCGTGGAGCTCGAGGTGCTGCTGGCGCACCCGACCGGCGTCGTCGAGGTGCTCGTCGGCACCGCGCGCGGTCCGCGCATCGACCTCTCCACCGACGTGGTGGCACGCACGACGACGGCGCACGAGTACACCGCGGGCAGGCGCATGTACGGGATGGTCGAGGGCGACCTGCTGTGGGCGCTGGACGTCACGCTCGAGGGGCACCCGATGCGCAGCTACGCCTCGGCCCGGCTCAAGCGCGTCTCCTGAGCCGGACGGGTCCCCGGTGAGCCACGGGTGAGCGCCGACCTGGGGTCCGCGCTGCACGCTCGCGGGCTGCGGCTCACCCCGCAGCGCCGTCGGGTCCTGGACGCCGTCCGGGCCCTGGGGCACGCGGGGGCCGACGACGTCGCGGAACACCTGGCCCGCGAACCGGGTTCGTCACTGGTGGACCCGTCGACCGTCTACCGGGCGCTCGCGGTCCTCGAGGAGGTCGGGCTGCTGGCCCGCACCCAGTTGGACCGCAGGGGTCCCTCGTTCCACGCCGTGGAGCACGGTGGGCACCTGCACCTGGTCTGCGAGGGGTGTGGGCAGGTGAGTGAGGCTCCCTCGGTGCTCGCCGCGTCCCTGGCCGCGGACATCCTGTCCCGCAACGACTTCGCCGTCGACACCGGTCACCTCGCCCTCCGCGGGCGGTGCGCCGCGTGTCGCGAGCAGTAGGAGGAACCCCGTGAGCGCAGTCACGCAGGCGCGCCGGTCGCCGCTGTTGGACACCCCCGGGGCGGTCGCCGCGGAGGGGCCCGACGCCGGTGTCGCCTGGCACTACGGCGACCCGCACGGCGAGCAGCGGGCCCTGGTGCGCGGGGAGGCCGTGGCCGACCTCTCCCACCGCGGGGTCCTGCGGTTGTCGGGGCCGGACCGGTTGAGCTGGCTGCACTCCATCACCACCCAGGCGCTGACGGGGTTGGCCCCGGGGGTCTCGACGGAGACGCTCGTCCTGAGCCCGCAGGGCCGCATCGAGCACTCGCTGCACCTCGTCGACGACGGCGAGGCCCTCTGGATCACCGTGGAGCCGGGTCAGGTCGACGCGCTGCGGACGTGGCTGGAGCGGATGCGCTTCATGCTGCGGGTCGAGATCGCCGACGTCAGCGCGGACGTCGCCGTGCTCGGCGAGCCGAGCCGGGACGCGGACTCCCCGCTCGGCACGGTGTGGGTCGACCCGTGGCCCGGTGCGACCCCCGCCAACGAGGGCGGCAGCGCGGACACGGCGAGCTACTCCGCGGTCTCCACGCTCGAGCACCCCGGCGCTGAGCGTCCCTGGCGCGAGGTCCTCGTGCCGCGGGCGGACCTGCTCGCCGCGGTCGGGGGTCGACGGCTCGCCGGGACCTGGGCGAGCGAGGCGTTGCGCGTGGAGGCGTGGCGTCCGCGGTTGGGTCTGGACACCGACGAGCGCTCCCTCCCGCACGAGCTGGACTGGTTGCGCACGGCGGTCCACCTGCACAAGGGCTGCTACCGCGGGCAGGAGACCGTCGCGAAGGTCCACAACCTGGGCCGGCCGCCGCGCCGGTTGGCCCTGCTGCACCTGGACGGTTCCTCCCACGACCTGCCGGCCCACGGCGACGACGTGGTGCTGGGGGAGAAGAAGGTCGGGGTCGTCACGACGGCCGCCCGCCACCACGAGCTGGGTCCGGTGGCGCTGGCGGTGCTGAAGCGTTCGCTGCCCGTCGACGCCGAGCTGTTCGCCGTGGCCGGGTCCGCGAAGGGTGAGAGCCGTCCGCTGGCTGCGGCCCAGGAGGTCGTCGTCGCGCCCTGAGGCGCCTTCCCCTCCCGCTCCCGCGCCCGGTGGGTCATACTCGGGTTCAGCACGCTCTGTGGTGCAGGTGTTGCGCAGGGTGTTGAAGCGGTTCCGATCGAGGGGGAGACGGTCATGACGGGGGACAACGTCAGCGGGTACCAGGCGGGGGGCCGACGGGCCCTGGACCGGGTGCTCGCGCCCGACTTCCTCGACGACCTGCAGGGGATGGACCTGCCGACGCTGCGCGAACACCGCACCGTCGCGGAGCAGGAGGAGGCCGACCTCTCCTACGCACGACGTCTGCTGCAGGGGCGCCTGGACCTGCTCGGGGCCGAGGAGGCCCGCCGGGTCGGTGCCGACGGTGCCCCCGCGGCGGTCACCCGCGTCCGCACCGACGCCGAGCTCGTCGCCTCGTTGACCGACGTGCTGGCCGACCCGCGACGCACCGACCACGGCATGGGTCGCTACACCTCCGTCGAGCCGAGCCGGGTGGGGGAGCACCGTCGTCGCGCGGAGCTCGCCGTCGCCGACCCGACGATGTCGAACCTCACCGCCATGGACGACGACCAGCTCGCCGCGGCGCGCGGGCGGCTCGAGGACCTCGAGCAGGAACTGTCGGCCGACCGCCACCGCGTGCAGGTCGCCATGGACGCGTGCACCGAGGAGATCACCCGCCGCTACCGCGACGGCGTGGTCACCATCGACGACGCCCTGCGCGCGACGCGCTGAACGGGGCGTCGCCTGGCGCTTCGCCGCTCAGAAGCCGTTGCTACGCAGCAGGATGCGCAGCCCGGACGCGAGGTCCCGCTGCCGGTCCTCGTCGAGGTCGGCGGCGAACCGGTGCTCGGCGGCGAGGACCTGCGGCAGCAGGCGGTCGATGAGCTCGGCCCCCGCGGGGGTCAGGGACAGCCGGGTCACCCGGCCGTCGCGCTCGTCCGGGGTCCGTTGCAGGTAACCGACGCCCGTCAGGTGGTCGAGACGCTTGGTCGTCGCCGCCCCCGAGGACAGGGTCGCGGCGGCGATGCCGGTGGGGGTCAGCGGGACGCGTCCGCGGCGCACGGCGCTCAGCACGTCGAACTCGGGGCGGGTCAGGCCCTCGGCCCGCACGGTCGGTTCGGTGGCGCGGGCCAGGGCCGCCGCGACCATGCGCAGCCGTCCGGAGACGTCCATCGGGGTGGTGTCGAGGTCGGGGTGGACCCGGGCCCACTCCTGTCGGGCCACATCGATGGCGTCGATGGCGTCGGTCGGCTCGTCCCGGCGGGTGCTCACGGGGACAGCGTAGTCCCAACTGCTTCGTGAGTGAAACACCTGCTAACGTCTTCCGGGTGCTCCTCCGACACCTCGGCTCCTCCGTCCACGGGTGGCAGCGCATCGCCCCCGGACCGCACCCGTGGTGGGCCGCCGGTGTGGCGACCGCGGCCCTCGGTGTCCCGCTCGCCGTCACCCTCGCCGCCGGGCAGCCCCTGCTCGCCGCGCCCGCCACCTTCGGGGCCCTCGCCAACCTCTACGGCCGCACCGAGCCCTACGCCCGCCGCTGGCGGACCCAGGCCTGGACCGGTCTCGGGCTGACGGGGGCCGTGCTCCTCGGCGGCGTCGCCGCCGCCCTGCCGCTCACGGGCTGGCTCGACGTCCTCGTCCCCGCCCTGGCCGTCGCGGTCGTCGCCGTGGTCGCCAAGTTCGTCACCGACGCCGTGCGCACCGGCCCGCCCGGCGGGCTCATCCCCGTCTTCGCCGCCGGCACCCTCACCGTCGAACCGCTGGGCTTCCGCGACCTGCCGCTGGTCGCCGTCGTCACCCTGACCTGCGCGGCGCTCGCGGTCGCCCTGAGCTGCGCGGCCGGGTTGCTGCGCCCGGACGGCCCGGAACGCAACGCCGTGGCCCGGGCGCTGCGCTCGGTGCTGGCGGCCCTCGCCGACCCGCGGCTGCGACCGCGCGCCTCCGCGGACCTGCACGCCGCCTGGGGTGTGCTCTCGCTCAGCGCCCTCGGCTGCGCAGGTCGGCACGGGGGCTGGCTCGCCCACGCCGAGCGGGCGCTCGACGCGGGGGCCGACCCCCGTCCGCTCTCGGCCGCGCTGAGCGCACTGGAGGGTCGGGGGAGCCTCCCGTCGGCGCCGCTGACCCGGGGCGTCCGGGCGGAGCTGCTGGGTCGGGAGAGCGCCCTGCCGCGCTGGCGGGCCGTCCGGGCGGTGCGCGCCGAGCGCGTGCTGGTCGTCCCCGCGCTGCGCGTCGGGATCGCCTGCACCGCGGCCGTCGTCGTGGCCTCGGCCCTCGGCCTCGGGCACACCTACTGGGCCGCCGTGGGTGCGGCCGCGGCCCTGCAGTCGCAGTCGAGCCGCAACACCGCCCAGCGCGCCCTGCAACGCTCGGCCGGGACGCTGCTCGGGGTCGGCGTGGCCGCCGTCCTCGTCCCGCTCGCCACCGACGACGTCCGGCTGTGGCTGCTCACCGTCGTCTGCATGTTCGGCGTCGAGTTCTGCATGCCCCGCAACTACGCCCTCGGCTCGGTCTCCATCACGGCCCTCTCACTGCTGCTGACCCGGCTGGGGACGAACGGGACGGGGGTCTCCACGCTCATCGCGGACCGGGTCGCCGACACCGGCGTCGGTGTCCTCCTGGGGGTCCTGGTCGCCGTCCTGGTGCGCAACCGGCACGCCGGCGCGGCGCTCGAGGACGCCGCCGGGGCACTCCACCGCTCCAGCGCCGGGCACGACCCGCAGGCGCTGCGCCGTGACCTGCTCGGCCTGCGGGAGGCGCGGACGCGGCTCTGCGAGGACGACTGGCGCCTCCCCGCGCCGCGCGCGGCCCTCGACGAGGCGGAGGAGGTCGGCTACCGCCGGTTGGGGGACCTCCTGCGGCGCTCCGGTGAAGGCCGGAACCTCTCGACGTGATCACACGTAGAGTTCAAGTG
Source organism: Kineococcus sp. AC630 (assembly GCF_979255925.1). NCBI lineage: Bacteria > Bacillati > Actinomycetota > Actinomycetes > Kineosporiales > Kineosporiaceae > Kineococcus > Kineococcus sp. AC630. The sequence goes on along the minus strand of NZ_CEEDMJ010000001.1, from coordinate 320,043 downwards.
TGGAGACGCTGAACACCCTGCAGAACGGCGTGCTGCTGATCCTCGGGATCGCGGCCTTCGCCCTCGAGCTCTGGGCGCTGATCGACGTGCTGCGCCGGCCGGCGGGCGCGTTCGTCGCCGCGGGCAAGCGGACGAAGACGTTCTGGACGGTGATCGTGGTCGTGGCCGCCGCGGTCGGGTTCGTCTCGATCTTCTCGGTCCTCGGCATCTTCGGGGTCATCGCCGTCGTCGGTGCCGCGGTCTACCTCGCCGACGTCCGTCCCGCCGTGCGCCAGTACGGCGGCGGTCCGCGGGGCGGCGGCCAGGGCGGGCGCAACCAGGGGCCCTACGGCCCCTGGTGACGTTCAGCGCGCCGCGACGACCGCGCCGTCGGCGTCGCGGCGGCGGGTGGAACGGCGCACCAGCCGGTACCCGCAGCGCAGCAGCGTGATCCCCGCGACGAGCAGCGCCGCGACCGAGAGCAGGTCCGCCTCGGTGAAACCGCGGTCGGCGGTCCAGGTGTGCAGGACCCGCCCCTCCACGGGCGTGTTGACCCGGCTCCAGATCGCGGCCAGCAGGCCCAGCACGAGCGCGACGTCGACCCGCGGGCGGATCAGGGCCCCCAGGGCGCAGACCCCCAGCGCCAACAGGGTCACGGGGATGACCACGGGGCCGTCGACGAGGGTCTGGAGCACCCGCCGATCGTAAGCTCGCAACCTTCACGTCGGGTGAGGTTCGGCCCGGGTCCACCGGATCGTCACCATCCGTCCACCCGGACGGAGCAACCGAGGAGCAGCCCGTGCGGGCAGTCGTCCAGCGGGTCACCCGCGCCAGCGTCACCGTCGACGGCGAGGTCGTCGGCGCCCTCGACCGGCCCGGTCTGCTCGTCCTGCTCGGCGTGACCCACGACGACGGACCGGCCCAGGTCGAGCTCGTCGCGCGCAAGGTCGCGCAGCTGCGCATCCTGCGCGGTGAGCAGGCCGCCGCGGACGTCGGCGCCCCGGTGCTCCTCGTCAGCCAGTTCACCCTCTACGCCGACACCCGCAAGGGCCGCCGTCCCACCTGGAACGCCGCGGCTCCGGGACCGGTCGCCGAGCCCCTCGTCGACGCCGTCGCGCAGGCCCTGCGGGGGCACGGGCTGCAGGTCGAGACCGGCCGGTTCGGCGCCGACATGGCGGTCGAACTCGTCAACGACGGGCCGACGACGATCCTCCTGGAGGCGTGAGACCCGTTTCCCCGGAGCCCTGGGAACTGGCGCGCACCACGAGCCGCCGGGGTTCACCGACCGTCGCCGTCGACGGGTGGCCGCCCAGGACGTCCAGCAGCAACCGCGCGCTCCGGGCCCCGTCGGCCACGACGTCGCGCTGCAACGACGTGATCGCCGGGCTCGCGAGCCGGCACAGCATCGAGTCCTCACCGGCGACGACGGCGAGGTCCTCCGGGATCCGCAGGCCCAGCGCGCGCCGCTCGGCGACGACGGCCGCGGCCATGACGTCGTTGTCGTAGACCACCGCCGTCGGCGGGACCGCGCGCGCCAGCAGTTCCCGGGTGCGCGCCAACCCGCCCTGGGAGGTGTAGTCCGAGACCAGGACCGGTTGCGGCGCACCGAAGACGGCCGTCGTCACCTCGCCCCAGACGACGTCGCGACGACGGGTGTGCAGGAACTCCCGCGGCCCGCTGACCCGGGCGACGTCGCGGTGGCCCTGCTCGGCCAGGTGGGCGACCACCGCGGAGAACGCCTCGCGTTCGGCTTCCAGCGTCAACGCCAGGTGCCCGCCCGTCGGCAACCGGTCGTCGATTCCGCCGCGGAACGCGCAGGGGATCCCGAGGGCGGTGACCAGCGCGAGGCGGGGGTCGTCGACGAGCAGGTCGGTGAGGATCACCCCGTCCACCCGGCGTTCGGCCCACCAGTCGCGCAGCACCTCCACGGCCGTCGCGGCGTCCGGGACGACGCTCAGCAGCAGCGAGAACCCCTCCCGGGCCAGGACGCTCTCGATCCCCGCGAGCAGCCGCATGTAGTACGGCTCCTCCTCGAAGAGCCGCACGTCGCGCGCGATGGCCAGACCGATGGCCCCCGCCCGCGCGTTGGAGAGCGACCGCGCCGCGGCGCTGGGACGCCAGCCGAGCCGGCCGGCCGCGGCCCGGATGCGTTCCCGGGTCTGCTCCGAGACCCCCGGCAGGTCGTTGAGGGCGTAGGAGACCGAGGCCTTGGAGACGCCCGCGAGCCGGGCGATGTCGTTGATCGTGGGGCGGGCGGGGACCCCCGCGGGCGGCTCCACCGGTCCCGTCACGACGGCATCCTCCCCCGACGCCTCACCCACGCGGCACGACGCACTCCCACGCCACGCTCAGCTCGCCCAGGCGCCAGCGCGCGACGGAGTCGAGGACGGGCCAGTCCCGCGCCAGGTCGCGGCACGTCGCGATCCAGCGCTGACGCACCCCGAACGTCCCCGCCGGGGCCGCCCGGGCCCACGCCGCGTCCGCCGCCCGCAGCAGGTCGTGGACGCCCTCACCCGCGACGTTGCGGTGGATGAGCACCTTCGGCAGGCGTTCGGCGACCGCCGAGGGCTGCGGGAGACCCGCGAGGCGCACCGAGATCGTCAGCGACACCGGACCGGCGTCGCGGTCCAGGGCCACCCAGCAGGCCCGCCGCCCCAGCTCGTCGCAGGTCCCGTCGACGGCGAGACCGCCCGGCGCCAACCGCGAGCGCATCAGGTCCCAGGTGGCCAGGACCTCCGCGGTCTCGTACTGCCGCAACACGTTGAAGGCCCGCACCAGCACCGGTGCACCACCCCCGGGGACGCCGAGCTCGAAGCCGCCGACCGCGAACTCGGGTGCCCCGGCGACCCCCGCGGTCCCCGCCCGCGCGAACTCGACGCGTTCGGGGGAGATCTCCAGGCCCACCACCCGCACGTCGGGGCGGACCCGGCGCAACCAGCGCTGCAGGTCGGTCACGGTGACCGGCGACGCCCCGTACCCGAGGTCCACGACCAGGGGCGTCCGCGCCCGGCGCAACCGCCCGTCCTGGGTCTGCGCGAGCCAGCGCTCCACGCGGCGCAGCCGGTCCGGGCCGGTGGTCCCGCGCGTCACCGCACCGACGGGGGAGCCGGCGGGGTGCACCCCGGAGGCGTCCACGCGGACGCGGGAGGCAGACTGCCGGGGCACGTCGGAAGACTATTTCAGCCGGGAGGACCACGGGTGCGTGCCACGTCGCAGGTCCAGCGGGTCGCCCTCGTGTCCGTGCACACCTCCCCGCTCGCCCAGCCCGGCACCGGTGACGCCGGGGGCATGAACGTCTACGTCGTCGAGGTCGCCCGCCAGCTCGCCCGGCGCGGGATCGAGGTCGACGTCTTCACCCGTCGCACCTCCTCCGACCAGCCGCCCGTCGTCGAACTGGCCGACGGCCTGCGCTGCCGCCACGTCGACGCCGGTCCCTACGAAGGGCTCGACAAGGCCGACCTCCCCGGCCAGCTCTGCGCCTTCACCGCCGGGATGCTGCACGCCGAGGCCCGCCACGCCGAGCACCACTACGACCTCGTGCACTCCCACTACTGGCTCTCCGGCCAGGTCGGCTGGCTCACCGCCGACCGCTGGGACGTCCCGCTCGTCCACTCCATGCACACCATGGCCAAGGTCAAGAACGCCGCGCTCGCCGAGGGGGACACCCCCGAACCGGCCGGCCGGGTCATCGGCGAGCAGCAGGTCGTCGACGCCGCCGACCGCCTCGTCGCCAACACCGACGCCGAACGCCAGGACCTGCTCGACCTCTACGGAGCCGACCCCGCGAAGGTCGTCGTCGTCCCGCCGGGGGTCGACCTCACGACGTTCACGGCGCAGCCCGGCCGCGCTGCCGCGCGTCGTCGCCTGGGGCTGCCCGAGGACGCCGAGGTGCTGCTCTTCGTCGGCCGCATCCAGCCGCTGAAGGCCCCGGACCTGCTCGTGCGGGCGAGCGCCGAGCTGCTGCGCGAACAGCCCTGGCGGCGCTCGCGGCTGAAGGTCGTCGTCCTGGGTGGCCCGAGCGGTTCGGGGACGGCGCACCCCGACTCCCTCGCCGAACTCGTGCGCTCCCTCGGGCTGGAGGACGTCGTCCGCCTCGCCGCGCCGGTGCCCCCGGGGGAACTGGCCGACCACTACCGGGCCGCCGACGTCGTCACGGTGCCGTCCTACAACGAGTCCTTCGGCCTGGTCGCCCTGGAGGCCCAGGCCTGCGCGACCCCCGTCGTCGCCGCGGCCGTCGGCGGGCTGCGCACGGCGGTGCGCGACGACCGGGGCGAGGACGAGGGCCGGGGCACGGGGCTGCTCGTGCCCGACCACGACCCGCGCACGTGGGCGCACGCCCTGCGGACGCTGCTGGAGGACCCGGCCCGACGCACGGCCATGGGCGAACGGGCCGCGCGCCGGGCCCAGGGGTTCGGCTGGGGCGCCACCGCGGAGGCGACGCTCGAGGTGTACCGGCGGGCCGCGCAGGAGAGGGCGCTCGAACGGGCCCGCGGCGCTCGGTAGGCTCGTCCCATGACTGAAGCGGCGCACACCCTCGTCCTCCTGCGGCACGGCGAGAGCGAGTGGAACGCCCTGAACCTCTTCACCGGCTGGGTCGACGTGGCCCTCTCGGAGAAGGGGCGGGCCGAGGCCGCCGCGGGCGGGCGGATGCTCGTCGAGAACGACGTCCTGCCCGACGTCGTGCACACTTCGCTGCTGCGCCGGGCGATCACGACGGCGTTCCTCGCCCTCGACGCGGCCGACCGGCACTGGATCGAGACGAAGCGTTCCTGGCGCCTCAACGAGCGCCACTACGGTGCGCTGCAGGGCAAGGACAAGAAGCAGACGCTGGCCGAGTTCGGTGAGGAGCAGTTCATGCTCTGGCGCCGGTCCTACGACACCCCGCCGCCGGCCATCGAGGCCGGCTCGGAGTTCTCCCAGGACGCCGACCCGCGCTACGCCGACCTCGGCGCCGACGCGCCGCTCACCGAGTGCCTGGCCGACGTCGTCGCGCGGATGCTGCCCTACTGGAGCGAGCAGGTCGTCCCGGACCTGCAGGCCGGCAAGACCGTCCTGCTCGCGGCCCACGGCAACTCGCTGCGCGCGCTCGTGAAGCACCTCGACGGCATCTCCGACACCGACATCGCCGGGCTGAACATCCCCACCGGCATCCCGCTGGTCTACCGCCTCGACGCGGACCTGAAGCCGCTCGTCCCGGGCGGGGAGTACCTCGACCCGGCCGCCGCGGCCGCGGCCGTCGCCGCGGTCGCGAACCAGGGTCGCTGAGCCGCCCGGTGACGGAGACCTCGCCGACCTCGCCGACCTCGCCGACGTCGGGGACCGCGGGGCCCGGTCCGCGGGTCCTGCTGATCGAGGGTGCGCTGCGGGACAACGGCGGTCTCCGGGTCTCCCTCGACCTGGCCCGCCGCTGGCAGGCCATGGGGGCCCGCGTCCGGTTCCTGGTCCTCGAGAACGTCGAGCCGGACGGGCCCATGCTCCAGCCCGATCCCGGGCTCGACACCCGCTGGGGCAGTGCGCAGGTGCGCCGCTTCCGCAGCGCGTTCCCGCGGATCGTCGCCACCACGGTGCGCCACGTCCGCCGGGCCGACGTCGTCGTGTCCGGCAGCGAGGTCGGCTACGGCCTGCTGATCGGTTGGGCCGCGGCGAAGATCGCCGGGAAGCCGTTCGTCGTGCTGGTGCAGAGCTCGCTGCCGCGCGCGGTGGCGGCCTGGACCCCGGCGCGGCTGCGCCCCCTGCTGACGTCGGTGCACCAACGGGTCGACGCGGCGGTCTGCGTCTCGCCGGGCCTCGTCGACGACGTCGTGGAGGTCGGGTTGCCGGCCGAGCGCATCCACGTCGCCGACATCGGCATCGACGTGGCCGCCACCCGGCAGGCCGCGCTCGACCAGGGCGGTCCGCGTCGTCCGACGTCGGGCCGCACCCGGTTCGTCGCCGCGGGCCGGCTCGCGCAGCAGAAGGGTTTCGACGTCCTGCTCGAGGCGTTGGCCCGGGTCGTCGCCGCGGGGGACGACGTCGAGCTGGAGATCGTCGGCGCGGGGGAGCTCGACGCCGACCTGAGGGCGCAGGCCGAACTGCTCGGTCTCGGGGACCGGGTGGAGTTCGCCGGCCACGTCGGGGACCTCCAGGCCCGTCTCGCCGGCGCCGACGCGTTCGTCCTGTCCTCGCGCTACGAGGGCAACGGGAGCCTGGTCCTGCTCGAGGCCCTGGCCCACGGCCGTCCGGTGATCGCCACCGACTGCCCCACGGGACCCCGCTACGTCCTGCGGGGCGGGGAACTCGGCGACCTGGTGCCGACCGAGGACGTCGCCGCCCTCGCGGACGCGCTGTCGGCCTTCGTCCGTGACCCGGAGCCGTTGCGTCGCAAGGCCTCCGGTGCGGTGAGCCGGGCGTGGGACTTCGACCAGGACGCCGCGGCGCTGGAGGTCGCGACCATCCTCGCCGGACTCGTCCGGCGCTAGCCGCTCGTAGGACTCGCAGAACTCGTCGGGCTCGTGGGTCCCGAGGGACTCGGCGAGCCCGACGGGTTCGACGGGTCGGCGTTCGAGCCGCCCGAGCAGGCGGCCTCGACGGCGGCCTGCAACCGTTCCTGGGCGGACACGACCTGGGCGGCGGAGTTCGCGTCGGGGCTCACCGCCAGGGTCGCGTCGTCGAGGCGGTCCATGGCCGTGGCTAGGTCCTCCGCCGATCCGCTGCCCGCGGTGAGGTCACCCGCCTGGGTGGCGAGGCGCTGGTAGTAGTCCAGGACGAGCTGAGCGTCCGGCGACTCCTCCGGCGGGGAGGCCGCCAGGACGGCGGCGTAGTAGCCCGGTCCCTCGGTCGTCGTGACCAGGGTGAGCACGGACTGCGCCTGGGAATCGCCGCGGCGGATGCCGAGTCGGCTCAGCTCGGCCGCGTAGGCGTCGTCGAGGGTCTTCTGGGCCGCGTCGACGGAGGCGCAGTCGAAGGTCGGGCCGCTGCTGGTGGGGCTCTCCGTCGCGGCGCTGGAGGGGGACGTCGTCGTCTCGGTCGGGCTCCGCGTCGTGGTGGTGGGCGCCGGATCGGGGCTGTCGCCACCTCCGCAACCGGCCAGGACCGCGCCGCTGGAGAGGACACCGCAGACCAGCCCCAGCAGGGACCGCCGTGCGCCCCGCCGCGTGATCACGCCATCGACGCTACACCCCGGCCCGGTCGTGGGCGCGTCCGAGCCCGCCGCGGCGTCGCGGCGGGCTGGGACGGTCAGACCGTCTGCGGCGCAACGTCCTCCTCGCGCGTGCCGGTCACCATGAACAGCACCGACTTGGCCACGGAGACGGCGTGGTCGGCGAAGCGCTCGTAGTAGCGGCTGCACAGCGTGAGGTCGACGGCCACCTCGGTGGGGTGGTCCCAGGTGCGGGAGAGCAACTGCTCGAAGACCTGGCGGTGCAGGCGGTCCATCTCGTCGTCGTCGACCTCCATCTCGGCGGCCATGGCGACGTCGCGGGTGGCGATGACGCTGCCGGCCTTCGCGACGATCCGCTCGGCGACCTGACCCATCTCGAGGACGGTGGCCCGCAGTTCCGGCGGGACGACGGGCTCCGGGTGACGCAGCCGGGCCAGCTTGGCGACGTGGCGGGCGAGGTCGCCCATCCGCTCGAGGCTGGAGCTCATCCGCAGCGCGGTCACGACGACGCGCAGGTCGGTCGCGACGGGGGACTGGCGGGCGAGGACGTCGACGGCCCGCTCCTCGAGGTCGCGCTGGAGCTGGTCGATGCGCTTGTCGGCGGAGATCACCGTCTCGGCGAGTTCGCGGTCGGCGTCCAGCAGGGCGCTGGTCGCGCGGGTCATGGCTGATTCGGCGAGCTGGGTCATCTCGACGAGCGTCTCGACGAGACCTGCCAGCTCGTCGTGGTACACGTTGCGCACGGCAAGGTCCTCCGGGGTTTCGTGACGGCCGGACGTCCCGTGCTCTTGAGACGCCTCGGTCAATGGTGACCCGGGCAGGCTCGCAGGGCCCGGTGAACGAGCGGCTCCCCGTGGGTGAACATCTGCGTGGCCGGGCCGCGTCCGGGCGTCGACGGCTCGGGGTGGTCCCCCGGTCACCGTAGGCTTGCGGGGTGCTGGGCGATGTCTCCGTGTCGATCGCCGCGGTGGTCGGTGTGCTGACCGGCGCGGCCGGGGTGCTGGCCTTCCGCGTCTCCGAACGCCTCCAGCACCCGTCCGTGCCCCCCGCCCCGCCGGCGAGCGGGCTGCCCGCGGGGGTCAGCGACGTCCTGATGGCGTTGCGTTCCTCCGCCGTGGTCCTCTCCGCCGACGACCAGGTGGTGAAGGCCAGTGCCGCCTCCTACGCCACGGGTGTCGTGAGCGGCAACGAGCTCACCGACGCGCAGTTGCGCGACATGGTGCGCGCCTGTCGACGTGACGGCCGGGTCCGCGAGGTCGAGACGGACCTGGGCGCGGGGCTGGGGCGCCCGCCCGCGGTCGTGCTGGCCCGGGTCACGCCGTTGGGCCCGCACCACGTCCTCCTGCTGCTCGAGGACCGCACGGAGTCGCGGCGCATCGAGGCCGTGCGGAGGGACTTCGTCGCCAACGTCAGCCACGAGCTGAAGACCCCGGTGGGTGCGTTGATGCTGTTGTCGGAGGCCGTCGAGGACGCCGCCGACGACCCGGACGCCGTGCGGCACTTCTCCCGCCGGATGCGCCGCGAGGCCAAGCGCCTGACGGCCCTGGTGCAGGAGATCATCGACCTCTCGCGCCTGCAGGCCGCCGAGAACGTGGTGCAGCCGGAGGTCATGGACGTCGACGGCCTCGTCGCCGAGGCCGTGGACCGGGTGGGCACCCTGGCCCAGGGGCGCGGGTCGGAGGTCGTCGTCGCCGGCGTCCGCGGGCTGCAGCTGCGGGGTGACCGCGAACTGCTCGTCACGGCGCTGCGCAACCTCGTGCACAACGCCCTGGCGTACTCCCCGGAACGCAGCCGGGTGGTCGTCGAGGTGCGCAGGGGTTCCGGGGGGATCGCCGGGAAGCTCGCGGGACAGCAGCTCTCGACGGTGGACATCGCGGTCTCCGACCGCGGGGTCGGGATCAGCGCTGCCGACCTCGACCGCATCTTCGAACGGTTCTACCGCGTCGACCCCGCCCGTTCGCGCTCGACGGGCGGCACCGGACTCGGGTTGTCGATCGTCAAGCACGTGGCCGGCAACCACGGTGGCGAGGTCAAGGTCTGGAGCGCCGAGGGGGAGGGGTCGACCTTCACGCTGCGACTGCCGGGACCCCCGCCGGAGACCGCCGACGCCGGCCCCACGACCACGACGGCCGGTGCCGTCGGGGACGCCGCACCGCACGCCCCGAAGACGCACCCGCAACCGCACCCGCAGCAACACACGGCGCAGAACCCCTCGCCGCACTCGCAACTGGAGGTCCGACCGTGACGCGCATCCTGGTGGTGGAGGACGAGGAGTCCTTCTCCGACCCGCTGTCCTACCTGCTGCGGCGGGAGGGCTACGACGTGGCCGTCACCGAGAACGGCAACGACGCGCTCGAGGAGTTCGACAAGGCCGGTGCCGACCTCGTGCTGCTCGACCTCATGCTGCCCGGCCTGCCCGGGACCGAGGTCTGCCGCCAGTTGCGGACGCGCTCCAGCGTCCCGGTCATCATGCTGACCGCGAAGGACTCCGAGATCGACAAGGTGGTGGGCCTGGAGATCGGTGCCGACGACTACGTCACCAAGCCGTACTCCTCGCGGGAGCTGCTGGCCCGGGTGCGCGCCGTGCTGCGTCGTGGCGCCGAACCCGAGGACCTCGTGCAGACGACGGTCGAGGCCGGTGGCGTCCGGATGGACGTCGACCGCCACGTCGTGACCGTGCGCGGCGAGCGGGTCCCGTTGCCGCTCAAGGAGTTCGAGCTGCTGGAGCTGCTGCTGCGCAACGCCGGGCGGGTCCTGACGCGGGTGCAGCTCATCGACCGCGTCTGGGGTTCGGACTACGTGGGGGACACCAAGACCCTCGACGTCCACGTGAAACGGCTGCGGGCGAAGATCGAACCAGACCCTGCGAACCCCCGGCACCTGGTGACGGTGCGCGGGCTGGGCTACAAGTTCGAGGGCTGAGCCCGGACGCACGAGAGGGGGTGGCCCACCGGGCCACCCCCTCTCGCGCGTGACGCAGAGGTCAGCCTTCGGCGGCCGACGGCTCCTCGCCCACGGCCGGGCCGCAGGTGACGGACGGTGAGGGCGTCGCCGAGGCGCTGGCGGTGTCCGAGGGTGCGGTCGGCGTGATCGGCGCGTACTCGAAGCAGGGGAGCACGACCGGCGCCTGGACGGCCTGCGCCTGCCCGTCCACGCGGAAGGTGACGGGGACGGTCTCGCCCGGGGTGACGGGGACCTGCGGGACCTGGACCCAGCCGACCTGGGACTGCGTGCCCGAGTCGTCGTCGGTCGCGGCGGCGTCGTCCGCCACGGCGGAGGGGTCACCCAGGTGCAGGGACGAACCGGCCGCGAGGAAGAACGACTGCGCCGCGGGTGCGCCGGCGTCGACGTCGACCGACACCGAGACGGTGGCGGGGTCCGGACCGGGGTTCACCAGCACGACGGACAGCACGCCCGGTTCGTCGACCCCGGAGGAGACGACGAGGGTGTTGCGGACGGTCACGCCGCCCACGGTCGTGCCCGTCCCGTCGCTGGGCTCGTACGGCTTGAGCACTGTGGCGGGCGAGAAGACCGCACAGCCGGCCACACCCATCGTGGCGGCGAGGGTCACGACCGCGAAGGCGGAGCGCTGGGCCACGAGGCGGCGCGAGGAGGTTCGGCGCAGGCGGAGCTTCACGCGTTCAGACTACCGGCAGTCGTAGCTGTGTTCGCAGCGGAGCGGGGCGTCGACCCCGACGACGGGGTGCGATCCGGTCACGTGCCGATCACGCTCCCGTCACGACGTGGGGCCCGCGGCGGACGTGCCGAGAGTGTCTCGACGATCACCCTGGGCGAGGGGTGATCCGGTGCGCGAAGCATGCGATGCGGGGTCTGTCAAGCCCCCGACCGCCGACCGTGAGCCTCTGACCTGCGCAAACGCTCCGATCGAGACTGTCCACAACCCGATCGCCGTGGTAATCTGGAACCAGGGAAAGGGGTCAATTTCTATGGCTTTCACGGTCGGCGAAACGGTTGTCTACCCCCACCACGGGGCGGCACTGATCGAAGAGATCAAGACCCGGACCATCAAGGGCGAGGACAAGCTCTACCTCGTGCTGAAGGTGGCCCAGGGCGATCTCACCATCGAAGTTCCTGCGGACAACGTCGACCTCGTCGGCGTTCGTGACGTCGTGGGTCGCGAGGGGCTGGACCGGGTGTTCTCGGTCCTGCGCACGCCGTACGCGGAGGAACCCACCAACTGGTCCCGCCGCTACAAGGCGAACCTCGAGAAGCTCGCGTCCGGTGACGTGGTCAAGGTGGCGGAGGTCGTGCGCGACCTCTGGCGACGTGACCAGGACCGCGGTCTCTCCGCCGGGGAGAAGCGCATGCTGGCGAAGGCGCGGCAGATCCTGGTCTCCGAACTCGCGTTGGCGGAGAACACCAACGAGGACAAGGCCGAGTCGCTGCTCGACGAGGTCCTGGCCTCCTGAGATCCGCGCTCGTCGTCCCGGCCGCAGGCCGGGGCGACCGCCTCGGGGCCTCACGTCCCAAGGCTCTCGTTCCACTGGCGGGTGAACCGCTGCTCGTGCACGCGGTGCGGCGCGCTGCGGCCTCCGGCGTCATCGACGTCGTGGTCGCAGTCGCGCCCGCCGACGCGTGCGACGAGGTCATGTCCCTGCTCGCCCCCCTGCACGGCGACGTCATCGTCGTCGCCGGCGGGGCCGAGCGGCAGGACTCGGTCAGGCTGGGCCTCGAAGCGCTCGCCGACGACGTCGACGTCGTCCTGGTCCACGACGCGGCCCGCTGCCTCACCCCTCCCCACGTCTTCACGGCCGTCGTCGAGGCCGTGCGCGCCGGCGCGCCCGCGGTGATCCCGGTGCTCCCGGTGTCGGACACGATCAAGCGGGTCGCGGGCCACCTCGTGGTCGAGACCGTCGACCGCAGCGAGCTCGTCGCCGTGCAGACCCCGCAGGGCTTCGCGGCCGGCCCCCTGCGAGCGGCGCACGCCGCCGCCGTCCCCGGTGCCGCCGCGACCGACGACGCCGGGATGCTCGAATCACTGGGTCACCCCGTGCGGACGGTGCCCGGCCACGAGCACGCGTTCAAGGTCACCCGCCCGGTCGACCTCGTCCTCGCCCACGCGCTGCTGGCCCAGGAGGCCCCGTGACCACCCTGCCCCGCGTCGGGACCGGCGTCGACGTGCACCAGCTGGTCGCCGGTCGCCCGTGCTGGATCGCCGGTGTGCTCTGGGAGGGCGAGGAGGTCGGCCCGGAGGGCCACTCCGACGGCGACGTCGCCGCGCACGCCTGCTGCGACGCGTTGTTCGCGGCGGCCGGTCTCGGCGACCTCGGCGCCCACTTCGGGACCGCCCGTCCCGAGTTCGCCGGTGCCTCCGGGGCGCGGTTGCTGGCGGAGGCCGCCCGCCTCGTGCGGGCGGCCGGTTTCGAGATCGGCAACGTCTCGGTCCAGGTGATCGGCAACCGGCCGAAGATCGGCCGTCGCCGCCCCGAGGCCGAGGCCGCGCTCGGTGCCGCCTGCGGCGCACCCGTCTCCGTCGCCGGGACGACGACGGACGCCCTCGGCCTGACCGGTCGGGGCGAGGGCATCGCGGCGATCGCCACCGCCCTCGTCGCCCTGCGCTGACCGGCCTGCGCTGACCGGCCTGCGCTGACCGGCCTGCGCTGACCGGCCTGCGCTGACCGGCCTGCGCTGACCGACCTCACGCCAGCAGGGCCGCGACGAGCTCCTCCTCGTCGATGCGGGTGCTGCGACCGTCGGAGACCACGACCTCCCCGTCCACCAGGACGGTGTCGACGATCCGCGGGGTTCCCGTGGTGAGCAGGCCGGCCCCCGGGTCCAGGACGGGCAGGCACCCGAAGTCGCGGTCGAAGCGCACCAGGGTGAGGTCCGCCGGGGTGCCCACGGTGACGCCCCCGCCGGGCCGCTGCGCCAGGCCCAGCACCGAGGAGGCCCCGTCGACCGCGAGGGCGACCACGTCGGCGAAGCCCAGCAGGTCCGCGCGGCGGTGGGTGGCCCGCTGCAGGTAGGCGGCGGTGCGCATCGTCTCCAGCATGTCCTGCCGGTCGTTGGAGGCCGCACCGTCGACGCCCAAGCCCACCGCGACACCCGCGGCGAGCAGGTCGGGGACGGGGGCGACCCCGGATCCCAGCCTCATGTTCGAGACCGGGTTGTGCGAGACCGCGCACCCCGCCGCCGCCAGCGCCGCGACGTCGTGCGCGGTGAGGGCGACGCCGTGCACGGCGAGGAGCCGGTCGCTGAGGAACCCGGCGTCCGAGAGGTACTGCAGCGCACCGACTCCGGCGTGTTCGCGGCACATGTCCTCGTCGGTGCTCGTCTCCAGCAGGTGGATCGAGATCCGCAGGTCGCGTTCGAGCGCGAACTCGTGGACCGTGCGCAGACCCTCGGGGGTGAGGCTGCGCGGGTTCGGCGCCGCGAGGGCCGGGGTGACCCGCGTTCCCCGGGTGGCGCCCGCCAACCGCTCCACGTGGTCGAGGGCGGTGTCCAGGGGCTGCATGAGCCGGGGGTCGAAACCCCACTTCCGGCTGGGGTCGGGGCGGTCGGCGACGCCGCGGCCGAGCAGGGCCCGCACCCCGACGTCCTCCAGGGCCTGCAGCACGGCGGCGTGGACCTCCTCCGAGGGGTGCGGCCACATGTGCTCGACCAGGGTGGTGGACCCGCTGCGCAGACCGTCGAGGGCGCCGGCGACGGCGGCGAGGTAGGCCGACTCGGGGGTGACGGCGGCCATGTGCTGCCCGACGGCCAGCAGCCAGGACAGCAGCGGTTGCCCCTCGCCGACCCCGCGGCACGTCGCCTGCTGGAGGTGCGTGTGGGTGTTGACGAACCCCGGGAGCAGGTGGGCACCGGTGCCGTCGAGACCCTCGGTGCCGTTCTCGTGCGGGCGGATCGCCGCGACCGCTCCGTCGCGCAGGAGCACGTCCTGGTGCTCCCGCCAGGTCCCGCCGTCCCAGACGGTGACGTCGGTGACGGCGGTGGGGAACGTGCGGGGGGCGTTCGTCGTGAGGTTCACCCCCGAACTCTGACCGAGGAGCGTGGCCGGCGGAAGACCTCCGGATCACATGCAACACGATGTTCACACGGCGGCTCTTGCGTCAGATTGCATGCAACCGACACGGTGGGGTCATGACCGCTCCCCAGCAGATGACCGAGCTCGACCGCGAGTCCCGCATGGGCGACCTCGGGACGGAACGCGACCGGGCCATCCCGCAGATCGACCTCTCCGACTTCGAGGCCCGCCGCGGCGAGATCACCGAGCAGCTGTGGTCCGCGGCGACCGAGGTCGGCTTCTTCCAGATCGTGAACCACGGCATCGAGGCGGCCGCCGTCGACCGTGCGTTCGCGATGGCGGAGGCGTTCTTCGACCTCCCCGTCGAGGTGAAGCAGCAGTACCCCCTCGACCGGCCCAGGAACTCCGGCTGGGAGTCGGGGACCCAGGTCCGTCCCTCGGTGGGGACCCCGGACCGCAAGGAGTCCTACCAGATCACCCGTCCGCACATGGGCCCGCTCTTCCCCTCCGACGCGCAACTCCCGGAGTTCCGCGAGTTCATGCTCGGGTTCGAGACGCGGTGCTGGGAGCTCGCGATGCGGGTGCTGTCCTGCTTCGCGGAGAAGCTCGGCTTCGAGCGCGAGTTCTTCACCGGCGCCCACGACCCGTCCGCCGACACCTACCAGTCGACCCTGCGGATCCTGCACTACCCGGAACTCCCCGGCGACGTCGCGGTGGAACCCGGGGTCTGGCGGGCCGGAGCGCACACCGACTTCGACTGCCTCACGTTGCTGTTCCAGCGCACCGGTCAGGGTGGACTGCAGGTCTGCCCGGGCCGGGACCTCGACGCGCCGGAGTGGACGTCGGTCGTGCCCTCCGACGAGGCCATCACCTGCAACATCGGGGACATGCTGATGCGGTGGAGCGACGACCAGCTGCGGTCCACCTTCCACCGCGTGCGGATGCCCGGGGCGGGGGAGTACACCGGAGCGCGCTACAGCATGCCGTTCTTCGCCCAGGCCAACCGCGAGGTCCTCATCGAGACCCCCGGTGGCACCTACCCGCCGATCACCGCCGCCGACTACATCGCCGAGCGGATCCGCGCGAACTACGGCACCCCCGCGGCGTGAGCGTCGAACTGCTGGGCGACACCGTCCACACCGCGCTGCTCGCCCGCATCCTCGACGGCCGCCTGCCCCCGGGGACCCCGCTCAGCGTTCCCGCGCTCGCGGCGGAACTCGGTGTGAGCCGGAGTCCCGTGCGCGACTCGGTGCAGCGACTGGTCGCCGAGGGGATCGCGGTGTCCGCCCCGCACGCGGGGGCGAAGGTCGCGACGGTGACGGCCGAGGACCTGTCCGAGGTGTTCCGCGTCCGCGAGGTCCTCGACGGGCTGGCCGCGGCGGAGGCGACGGAGCGCGTGGACCGGGACGGGCTGGCCCGGCTCGCGGCCCTCGTCGACGCCGAGGAGGCCGCCCTGACCTGGACCCCGGAACCGGCGCGCGACGCCGGACTGGACCTCGAGTTCCACGCCGTCGTGCGTGAACTCTCCGGCAACGCGACCCTCGCCGACGCCCTGCGCCGCCTGGAGGTCCGCGCCCACCTGTCCGGAGCCGGGCTGTGGGCCGAGCAGCGCCACCGCGAACTCGCCGTCGCCGAGCACCGTCGCATCCTCGCCGCGGTGGAGGCCGGCGA
Source organism: Kineococcus sp. AC630 (assembly GCF_979255925.1). Lineage (NCBI taxonomy): Bacteria > Bacillati > Actinomycetota > Actinomycetes > Kineosporiales > Kineosporiaceae > Kineococcus > Kineococcus sp. AC630. The sequence continues at coordinate 304,270 of NZ_CEEDMJ010000001.1, read as the reverse complement.
CGTGGCGGCGGCCCGCCTCGCCGCCGCTGCCCACGTCGCCGCCATCGGCGTGCGCCTCCGCCGCGCCCAACTCACCCTCGCCTGACCAACTTCTGGGGGCTTCTCCACCCTTCCCGAGCCAGGGAAGGGTGGAGAAGTCCCCAGAAGTTGGTTCGGGGGGAGCCGCAACACAGGTTTCACGACGGGGAAACACGCTCGAAACACGGCTCCGGCCAGACTCGTCCCCATACCTGTCACCCGACAGGTAGAGGTGGTGAGTCACCGAGCGGAAGGCCCGACTGATGACCGTTCCCGCACCACGCACGCACCCCGGCGCCGGCGACGGTCGGGGTTCCGAGACCGGTGACCTCGGCCGGTTCGGCTACGGCCAGCAGCTGCACCGCAGCGTCGGACCGTTCGCCTCGTTCGCCGCCGGGTTCTCCTTCGTGTCCATCCTCACGACGGTGTTCCAGCTGTTCGGCCTCGGTTTCAGCTTCGGCGGGGCGGGTTTCTTCTGGACCTGGCCCACGGTCTTCGCCGGGCAACTGCTCGTCGCCCTCTGCTTCGCGGAACTCGCCGCGCGGTACCCGATCTCGGGTGCGGTGTTCCAGTGGTCGAGCCGGTTGGCGGGCACCGACTTCGGCTGGTTCACCGGGTGGGTCATGGTCGTCGGCCAGGTCCTCACGGTGGCCACCGCCGCCATCGCGCTGCAGGCCGTCCTCCCGAGCGTCTGGTCCGGGTTCCAGCTCGTCGGCGGTCCCGGTGCGGACTCCGCGCCGACGTCCGCGACGGGGGCGCAGAACGCGGTCGTCCTCGGCCTCCTGCTCCTGGTCGTCACCACCGCGATCAACGTCATCGGCGTCCGGCTGATGGCCGTCATCACCTCCGCCGGCGTCGCCATCGAGATCGTCGGCGTCATCGCCCTGGTCATCGCGCTCTTCGCCCACGCCGAACGCGGCCCGGCGGTCGTCGCCACCACGACGGGTGCGGCGGACGGCCCCTACCTCTCGATGTGGCTCGCGAGTTCCCTCATGGCCGCCTACGTCATGGTCGGTTTCGACTCCGCCGGGGAACTCTCCGAGGAGACCCACGCCCCGCGGGCCACGACGCCCCGGACGATCGTGCGGGCCCTGGTCGTCTCCGGCGTCGGTGGGGCGCTGCTGCTGATCGCCGGACTCGTCGCCGCCCCCAGCCTCACCGACGGCACCCTCGCCTCGCAGGGCCTCGCCTACGTCCTCACCTCCCGCCTCGGTGACGTCGGCGGCCGGCTCCTCCTCGTCTGCGTCGCGATCGCCGTCGCGGTCTGCACGCTGGCCGTCCAGACCTCCGGGTCGCGGATGGTCTACTCGATGGCGAGGGAGCGGGCGTTCCCGTTCGCGACCGTGCTGGGTCGTGTGTCGCCGCGCACCGGGACCCCCATCGGGGCCTCGGTGCTCGTCGGGGCCGGGGCGGCGATCGCACTGGCCGTGAACTGGCACCAGAGCGCCGTCTTCACCGCTCTCGCCAGCCTCTGCATCGCGATGCTCTACCTCGCCTACCTCGGGGTGACCGTGCCGCTGCTGGTGCGCCGGTTCCGGGGCGGTCTGCCCGACGGGGTCGACGAGTTCGGCCGGCCGCTGTTCTCCCTCGGCCGGTTCGGGATCGTCGTGAACGTCCTGGCCGTCGCCTACCAGGTGGTCATGGTCGTGAACCTCGCCTGGCCGCGCGCCGCCGTCTACGACCTCACCGACGGCACCTGGTGGCTGCAGTACAGCGCGCTGCTCTTCATCGCCACCACCCTGGTGGTCGGGTTCTTCGTCCACCGTCGCAACCGGGTCCGCCACCAGGGGCCCATCGTCCTGGGCGCGCGGCAGGTCGCCGGCGCCCGCCCCCACCCCGTGGAGGAACCCGCGTGACCCGCGACACCTCGACCGTGCTGGCCGCCCGCGGTGACGCGCGCGCCCAGGCCGGCGCCACCGCCGAGTGGATGCCCTACCTGCCCGCCTCGAGTTCTCCGTTCGCCCCCGACGACGTCGACCCCGCGGACCTGACGTGGGCCGAGACCGTCGCGCCGGGCGGCTACACCTCCAAGGTGCTGGCCCGCGGGACCCGGATCCGTCTCACCGACGTCACCGGCGACGCGTGCGCGAACGTCGTGCTGCTCTCCGCGCTCTCCCCGTGGGAGCGGCTGAACGTCGCCGACACCCAGAAGATCCCGTGGCAGGCCTACCTCGGTGCCGGGCACCCGTTGCTCTCCGGCGACGGACGCGTCCTCGCGACCGTCGTCGCCGACTCCGCCGGCCGGCACGACGCCTTCTGCGGCACCACCTCCGACGCGTGGAACGTGCGGAAGTACGGCGACGCGGCCCCGGAGGGACCGAGCCCCTCCGGCCGCGGTCTGCTCACCCTGGCCGCGAGCAAGCAGGGCCTCGGCCCGCGCGACCTGCCCCCGTCGGTGTCGTTCTTCCAGGGCGTGCGGGTTGAGGAGGACGGGAGCTTCCGCTGGCTGGGTTCCGCCGGCCCGGGGACCTCCCTCGACCTGCTGGCCGAGATGCCGCTCACCGTCCTCGTCGCGAACACCGCGCACCCGCTGGACCCGCGCCCGGAGTTCACCGTGGGCCCGCTGCGGGTGCACGCCTGGCGCAGCACCCCCACCGGCCCGGCCGACGCGCGGTTCACCGCGACGCCGGAACTGCACCGCGCGTACCTGAACACCCTGGACCACGTGGAGGCACGATGACCGTCACGACGCGGACCCGTCGGGACTGGGGTTCCCCGCTGGTGGCGGGCGAGGTCGTCCGCGACGACCGGGTCGCGGCCCGTGCCCCGTGGTCGGCCGTCGTGCGCGCCGGGCACGTGCTCACGATCGTCGACGTCGGTGGCAACCAGTCCGCCGACTGCCTGGTCTTCGCCGACGCCGACCGGTCCGAGCGCTACAGCGTGCCCGACACCCTGGCCTGGCAGGGCAACGCCTACGTCCGCACCGGCACCGTGCTGCGCAGCCAGTACGGGAACCCGCTGATGACGGTCGTCGGCAACGAGGTGGAACGCCAGGACACCATCGGCGGCGCCTGCGGCAAGGAGTCCAACACCCTGCGCTACGGCCACCACACGGCCCACCAGCACGGGTGCCGGGAGAACTTCCTCGCCGAGGGCGCCCGCAACGGCCTCGACGCGCGGGACCTGGTGTCGAACCTCAACTGGTTCATGAACGTCCCGGTCGAGGCCGACGGTTCCCTCGGGATCGTCGACGGGATCTCCGCTCCGGGCAAGCGCGTCGCCGTGCGGGCCGAGGTCGACGTCCTCGTCGTGGTGTCCAACTGCCCCCAGGTCAACAACCCCTGCAACGACTTCGACCCCACGCCCCTGCGCATGATCGTGACGGTTCCCTCGTGAGCTTCGACACCCTGCTGATCGCCAACCGCGGCGAGATCGCCCGCCGGATCCAGCGCTCCGCCCACGCCCTCGGGCTGTGCACCGTCGCGGTGTTCTCCGACGCCGACCGGGCCGCGCCGCACGTCCGCGAGGCCGACACGGCCGTCCGCCTCGGGCCCGCGCCGGCGCGGGAGTCCTACCTGCGCACCGACGCGATCCTGCAGGCCGCCCTCGACACCGGAGCCGGCGCCGTCCACCCCGGGTACGGGTTCCTCTCCGAGAACGTCGGGTTCGCCCGGGCCTGCGAGGACGCGGGGCTGGCGTTCGTCGGCCCCACCCCGGACCAGATCACGAAGTTCGGCAGCAAGCACACCGCCCGGGAACTCGCCGCGGCCGCCGGGGTCCCGCTGCTCGCCGGGACGGGGCTGCTGTCCTCCGTCGAGGAGGCCGTCGCCGCGGCCGAGACCGTCGGCCTGCCGGTCATGCTCAAGGCCACCGGGGGTGGCGGCGGGATCGGCATGCAGGCCTGCGCCACCGTCGAGGAGGTGCGCGACGCCTACGACCGCGTCGTCCGGCAGGCGACCGCCAGCTTCGGCTCGGCCGGGGTGTTCCTCGAACGCCTGGTCCGCCCGGCCCGCCACGTCGAGGTCCAGGTGTTCGGCGACGGTCAGGGCCGGATCGCCGTCATCGGCGACCGCGACTGCTCGCTGCAGCGTCGCAACCAGAAGGTGATCGAGGAGGCTCCCGCCCCCGCGCTGCCCGCCGCGGTCCGCGCCGAGATCGCCACCACGGCCGCCGAGCTCATGGCCTCGGTGCGCTACCGCTCCGCCGGGACGGTCGAGTTCGTCTACGACCCGGTGCGCGAGGAGGCGGCGTTCCTCGAGGTGAACACCCGGCTGCAGGTCGAGCACCCCGTGACCGAACTCGCCTACGGCGTCGACCTCGTCGACCTCATGCTCCGCCTCGCCCGCGACGGTCACACCGACCCCGCCGTCACCGACGTGTTCGAGCGCGAGTGGGAACCGCGGGGCGTCGCGGTCGAGGCCCGCGTCTACGCCGAGGACCCGGCGAAGCAGAACGCCCCCAGCCCGGGTCTGGTGACGCGGGCGGAGTTCCCGGAACTGTCCGGGGTGCGCGTCGACGGCTGGATCGAGACCGGGCTGGAGGTGACCCCGTTCTACGACCCGATGCTGGCGAAGGTGATCGCCTCCGCCCCCGGTCGCGACGCGGCCCTCGACCTGCTCGGTGAGGCGTTGCAGGGCAGCCGGATCGACGGGGTCGTCACCAACCTCGGCCTGCTGCGTCACCTCGTGGACGAGTTGCCCCTGCGCTGCGCCACGCACTCCACCTCGACCCTCGACGTCACCGAGGACCCGGACCCGCGCATCGACGTCCTCGCCCCCGGGGCCATGACCACGGTCCAGGACCTGCCGGGCCGGCTCGGGCACTGGCAGGTCGGGGTCCCGCCGTCGGGGCCCATGGACCCGCTCTCGCTGCGCGAGGCGAACCTCGCGGTCGGGAACCCCGTGGGTGCACCCGGTCTCGAGATCACCGCCACCGGCCCGACGTTGCGGTTCTCCACCGCGTCGGTCGTGTGCGTGACCGGGGCTCCCGCGCCGGTGAGCGTCGACGGCGTCGAGGTCGCGATGTGGGAACCCCTCGAGGTGGCCGCCGGTTCGGTGCTGAGCGTCGGCACGGCGGCGGGGCCGGGGTTGCGCCTGGCCCTGGCCGTCCGGGGCGGTCTCGACGTGCCGCAGTACCTGGGCAGTTCCTCGACGTTCACGCTCGGGGGTTTCGGTGGTCACGGTGGTCGTGCGCTGCAGGCCGGCGACGTCCTGCGTCCCGGGGTTCCCGAGGGGACCGGGTTCTCCCGGATCGCCGGTCCGGTCCCGCTCGAGCGCCGCCCCGAGTACACGGGAGAATGGCGGATCGCGGTCACCGAGGGTCCGCACGCCGCCCCGGAGTTCTTCACCCGCGCCGACCTCGACGAGTTCTACGCCACCGACTACGAGGTGCACCTGAACTCCGCGCGCACCGGGGTCCGGCTCATCGGGCCGCGCCCGCGCTGGGCCCGCAGCGACGGCGGTGAGGCGGGGCTGCACCCCTCCAACATCCACGACACCCCCTACGCCGTCGGCGCCGTCGACTTCACCGGGGACACCCCGATCCTGCTCGGCCCCGACGGACCCTCGCTGGGGGGTTTCGTCTGTCCCGCCGTCGTGGCCTCGGGGGACCTGTGGAAGCTGGGGCAACTGCGACCGGGGGACCGCGTGCGCTTCCACCCCGTCCGCGAGGTGGACGCCGCCCGGCCACGGCTGCAGCGCAACGACCTGCGTGACCTCGCGGGCGACGGGGACGACGGTGTCCTGGCCCGGGTTCCGGCCGCCCCCGGGCGTCCCGCGGTGACCTACCGCCGCGACGGCGACGACAACCTGCTCGTGGAGTACGGCGAGCAGGTGCTCGACCTCGGGTTGCGGATGCGGGTGCACGCGCTCATGCGGGCCTTCGACGACCACCGCCCCGCGGGGATCCTCGACGTGACCCCGGGGATCCGCTCGCTGCAGGTCCACACCGACGCCTCGGTGCTGCGGGCCTCGCAGCTCGTCGGGCTGCTGCGGGAACTCGACGACGCCCTCCCCGCGACCCACGACCTCGTCGTCCCCTCGCGCCGGGTCCGGCTGCCGTTGTCCTGGGACGACCCCGCGACGAAGCTCGCGATCGAGCGGTACATGACGGGGGTCCGCGACGACGCCCCGTGGACCCCGTCGAACCTCGAGTTCATCGCCCGGATGAACGGTCTCGGCTCCGTCGACGACGTCTTCCGGACGGTCTTCGACGCGCAGTACCTGGTGCTCGGCCTGGGGGACGTCTACCTCGGCGCCCCGGTGGCGACCCCGCTCGACCCGCGGCACCGCCTCGTCACGACCAAGTACAACCCCGCGCGGACGTGGACGGCGGAGAACTCCGTCGGCATCGGCGGGGCCTACCTCTGCGTCTACGGCATGGAGGGGCCCGGCGGTTACCAGTTCGTGGGCCGCACGGTCCAGGTCTGGAACCGGTTCCGGCGGGGTGGGTTGTTCCAGGACGCCCCCTGGGCGCTGCGGTTCTTCGACCGCATCGAGTGGTACCCGGTGTCCGCCGAGGAACTGCTCGAACTGCGGGCGGAGACCGACGCCGGCCGGGGGGAGTTCGAGACGGAGGAGGGCGAGTTCTCCCTCGCCGAGCACGAACGCTTCCTCGCCGAGAACGCGGGCGAGATCGAGGTCTTCCGCGCCCAGCAGGCCGCCGCGTTCGCGGCCGAGAAGGAACGCTGGCGCGCCTCGGGCGAGTTCGACGTCCGCCCCGAACCCGCCCCCGCCGTCGCGGCCGGGCCGATCGACCTCCCCACCGGTGCGGTGGGGGTGCCGGCCCCGTTCGCCGCGACCGTCTGGCAGGTGTCCGCCGAACCCGGCGCGACCCTCACCGACGGGGACCGCGTCCTCGCCCTGGAGGCCATGAAGATGGAGACCGCCGTGACCGCACCCGCCGACGGGGAACTGCTCGAGGTGTACGTGAGACCCGGGGAGGCCGTCACCGCCGGCCAGGTCCTCTTCGCCGTCCGTCCCGCCCAGGAGGTCGCCGCGTGAACCTCGAGCAGAAGGTGCGTGACGCCTACGCCCGCATCGCCGCCGTGGACCGGCCGGAGGTCTGGATCAGCCTGCGCCCGCTCGAGGACGTGCTCGCGGAGGCCGCCGGCGTCGACCCGGACGCGCCGCTGGCCGGCGTCCTCGTCGCGGTGAAGGACAACATCGACGTCGCGGGCCTGCCGACCACCGCGGGAGCCCCGTCGTTCGCCTACGCGCCGTCGGGCGACGCCACGGCCGTCGCCCGGCTGCGGGCCGCCGGGGCGCTCGTCCTGGGCAAGACCAACCTCGACCAGTTCGCGACCGGCCTGGTGGGGACCCGCAGCCCGCACGGGGCGGTCCGGCACGCCTTCGCCCCGGACCGGATCTCCGGCGGGTCGAGTTCCGGGTCCGCCGTGGCCGTCGCCCTGGGGCTGGTCGACGTCGCCCTGGGCACCGACACCGCGGGTTCGGGACGGGTTCCCGCCGCGTTGCACGGGATCGTCGGGGTGAAACCGACCCGCGGTCTGGTCCCGACGACCGGGGTGGTCCCGGCCTGCCGGAGCATCGACTGCGTCACCGTCTTCGCCCGTGACCTCGACCTGGCCCGGCGCACGGCGGAACTCCTCACGGGTCCCGACGGCCTCGACCCCCTGGCCCGGGTGGACGAACCGCTGCCCGCCCCACCCGCACGACCGCGGATCGCCGTCCCGACCCCGGAGCACCTGGCGGGTCTGACCGACGGGTGGGCCGAGGCGTTCGCGACCTTCGTCGCGGGGGTCCGCGCGAGCGGTGCCGAGGTCGTGGAACTGGACATCGCCCCGCTGCTCGAGGTCGCGGGCCTGCTCTACGGCGGTGCGTTCGTCGCCGAGCGGACGGCGGCCGTGGGCGCGCACGTCGCGGCCCACCCCGAACTCGTCGGCACCGACCTCGACCCCACCGTCGCGGCGATCGTGGCGGCCGGGGAGTCGGTGAGCGCCGTCGAGGTCTTCCGCGACCGCGAGCGCCTCGACGTCCTCGCGGCCCGTTCCCGGGAGCTGCTGGCGGGGTTCGACGCCCTGCTCACCCCGACGACGACGTGGCACCCCACCCTGGCGGAGGTGGCGGCCGACCCGGTGGGGGCGAACTCCCGGATGGGGCGGTTCACGAACTTCGCGAACCTGCTCGACCTGGCCTCCCTCGCCGTCCCGGCGGGGACCGTGGACGGGCTGCCGTTCGGGGTCATGCTCACCGGTCCGGCGTTCAGCGACCGCTCGCTCGCGGTCCTGGCGGCGCGGTGGGCGAACCCGTCGGTGGACCTGCTGGTGGTCGGGGCGCACCTGGCGGGGCACCCGCTGAACCACCAGCTCGTCGCCGCGGGCGCCAGCCTGGTCCGCACCGTGCGGACGGCCCCGGGGTACCGGCTCTTCGCCCTCGACACCGTCCCGCCGAAGCCGGGCATGGTCCGTGACGCCGACGGGGCCCCGATCGCGGGGGAGGTGTGGCGCCTGCCCGCGGTCGGGTTCGGGACGTTCGTGGCGGGGCTGCCGCAACCGATGACGATCGGTACGGTGACCCTCGAGGACGGCTCGACCGTGCGCGGGTTCCTGGCCGAACCCGCGGCGCTCGTGGGCGCGGAGGAGATCACCGGGTTCGGGTCCTGGCCCGCGGCGCAGCACGCCCGGGGCCCGGCGTCGCGGGCGGTGGTGGCAGCATCGGCGCCGTGAGCAGCGGTGCGGGTCGGGTGGGTCGTCCGCGCACCCGCGCCGGGGACGGTTCCGGCCGCTCGGCGCGTCAGGAGATCCTCGACGCGGCGGCGGCGTTGTTCGGCGAGTCCGGGTACGCGGCGACGTCGACGCGGGCGATCGCCGACCGGGTGGGGATCCGGCAGGCGTCGCTGTACTACCACTTCGCCGGCAAGGACGAGATCCTGCTGGAACTGCTGGAGGCCTCGGTCCGCCCGACCCTGGACGTCGTCGACGCGTTGCGTTCGGCGGCCCCGGACCCGGCGGCGGCGCTGCACGCCCTCGTCGTCGTCGACGTCGCGACGTTGCTGGCGGGACCGTTGGGGATCGCGGCGCTCTACGTCGCGCCGGAGGTGCAGCAGCCCCGGTTCGAGGAGTTCCGCGAGCACCGCCGGCAGCTGCTGGCGGTCTACTGCGACCTGGCGCGGGAGCTCCTGCCCGCCGACCACCCGGTGTCGGCGGAGGTGGCCGGCCACGCCTGCCTGCACCTGGTGGAGATGGTGGCGACGCTGCCCCCGACTCCGGGTCTCGCGGAGCAGGTCGCGCTCACCTGCCTCGGCGCTCTGGGCCTGCACGGCGAACGCGCCGCGGCCGCCGCTCGGGGCGGCGACCGGGCGCGTTCGGGGCTGGCCGGGTCGTTGCGCTAGGCCGGGTCGGACTCCGCCCCGGGGGCGGTGGAGCTGTTCGTGGGTGCCGGTGCGTCGTCCGGCGACGGGACGCGACGTCGTCGCTTCTTCGAGCCCTCGTGGACGTTCGGGTTCTCCGGCTCGTCGGGGACGAGCTCGTGGTGCACGTAGCGCAGGACCACGGTCACGATGGCCGCGACCGGTACGGCGAGGAAGGCCCCCGTGATGCTGAACAGGGTCCCGCCGACGGTCACCGAGCCGATGACCACCGCCGGGTGCAGCGCGAGCGAGCGGCCGACCAGCAGCGGCTGCAGGACGTTGCCCTCCAGCTGCTGGACCAGCAGCACGATCCCGAGGACGATCAGCGCCTGCACCCAGCCGAGGGTGACCAGGGCGACGAGCACGGCCAGCACGCCCGTCGCGACGGCGCCGACGATGGGGATGAACGCGGCGAAGAAGATCGCGACGGCCAGCGGCAGCGCGAACGGGACCCCGACGATGGCCATCCCGACCCCGATGAACACGGCGTCCACGAGGGCCACGGCCGCCTGGGACAGGATGTAGCCGCGGATCGCCGCCCACACCCGCCCGCCCAGCGCGGTGACGTGGCGGTGCGCGCCCTCGCTCAGCCACCGACGCGACCACGGCAGCAGCCGGTCGCCGTCGGAGAGGCAGAAGAAGGAGAGCACGAGGACGAGCAGGAACGTCACCAGCCCGGAACCGACGCTCGCCCCGACGGTGCCGACACCGCCGACGACGCTGAGCGCGATGCTCTGCGCGTTGGTCTGCAGCTCGGTGATGCCCTGGTCGATGAGGTTGCCGATCTGGTCGTCACCCAGGTTCAGCGGGGGCCCGGTGACCCAGACCTGCACCTTGTCCAACCCGGCCACCGCGGAGTCCGCGACGTCCCCGGCCTGACCGGCGACGTTGGGGATGAGCGCGGCGAAGATCCCGACGACGACGGCGATGAGCAGCACGATCGAGACGAGAGCGGCCAGCGAGCGCGGCATCACCGCGCGCAGCACCTGGGCCAGCGGCCACAGGATCGCGCTGAGCAGGATCGCGAGCAGCAGCGGCAGCAGCAGCGACCACCCCTTGCCGAGCAGCCAGATCAGGCCGGCGAACCCGACGCCCAGGATCAGCAGGCGCAACGCCCAGCGCGACGCCTCGTTGATCCCTCGTTCGACGACTCGGGTCGGGCGCTCCCGCGGACCGCGCGAGGAGGCGGTGGGCGGGCTGTCCTGCTGATCACTCACCCGGGGATGCTCTCAGGAGAAGCACGGTCGGGCACCCCGCACCTCCCGCCCTGCGATCGTGCCGGGTCCCCGGCACGATCGCAGGCCGGAGAGGTCAGTGGCCGCGGGCGATCCACTCCTGCAGGTGCGGGGACTCGTCGCCGATGGTCGTGTCGTCCCCGTGACCGGTGTGGACGCGGGTGTCGGCGGGGAGTTCGAAGAGCACGTCGCGGATCGAGTCGACGATCGTCGCGAAGCTCGAGAACGACCGGCCGGTCGCCCCCGGACCGCCCGCGAAGAGGGTGTCGCCCGTGAAGACCGTGGACAGCTCCGGCGCGTAGACGCTCACCGCGCCCGGGGTGTGGCCGGGGGTGTGCAGGACGTGCAGCTCCGTCCCGGCCACGGTGACGATCTCCCCGTGGGACAGGTCGGTCGTGGGAACGCCCGGGTGGGTCAGTTCCCAGACCTCGCGGTCGGCGGGGTGCAGCAGGATCGGAGCACCGAACCTCGCGGCGAGGGCCGGAGCCTGGCGCACGTGGTCGTCGTGAGCGTGCGTGCACAGCACCGCGAGGACGGTCCGCTCGCCCACGGCGGCCGCGATGGCGTCCGGGTCGTGGGGGGCGTCCAGCACGACGACCTCGTGGTCGTCGCCGAGGATCCACACGTTGTTGTCGACGTCGAAGGTCTGCCCGTCGAGGGAGAACGTCCCGGACGTGACGATGTGCTCGATCCGCGCGCTCACAGGATCACGACCGACCGGAGCACGTCACCGGACTTCATGGTCGCGAAGGCCTCCTCGACGTCGCCGAGCCCGATCCGCTCGGACACGAACGCGTCCAGCGGCAGCCGGCCGTTCGCGTGCAGTTCCAGCAGCTGCGGGAAGTCCCGCTCGGGCAGGCAGTCGCCGTACCAGGACGACTTCAGCGCCCCGCCGCGACCGAACACGTCCAGCAGCGGCACCTCGAGCTGCATCTCCGGCGTCGGCACACCCACGAGCACGACGGTGCCGGCGAGGTCACGGGCGTAGAACGCCTGCCGCCACGTCTCCGGACGGCCCACGGCGTCGATGACGACGTCGGCGCCGAAGGAGTCGGTGAGGTCCTGCACGGCCGTGACGACCTCGTCCTCGGAGAGCCCTCGCGAGTTCACGGTGTGCGTCGCCCCGAGCTGCTTCGCCCACCCGAGCTTCTTGTCGTCGATGTCGACGGCGATGACCCGACGGGCCCCGGCCAGGACGGCGCCCGCGATCGCCGCGCACCCCACCCCGCCGCAGCCGATGACGGCGACGGTGTCGCCGCGCTGGACGGGGGCGGTGTTGACCGCCGCGCCGATCCCGGCCATGACCCCGCAGCCCAGCAGCCCCGCGACGGCGGGGTCGATCCCCGCGTCGACCTTGGTGGCCTGACCGGCCGCGACGAGGGTCTTGGGGGTGAAGGCGCCGATCCCCAGCGCGGGGGAGAGCGGGGTCCCGTCGGTCAGCGTCATCTTCTGCGTCGCGTTGTGGGTGGCGAAGCAGTACTGCGGCCGGCCCCGCTTGCAGGCGCGGCACTGCCCGCACACCGCGCGCCAGTTGAGGACGACGGTGTCGCCGATCGTGACGTTGGTGACGCCCTCGCCGATCGCGGAGACGGTGCCGGCGGCCTCGTGGCCCAGCAGGAACGGGTAGTCGTCGTTGATCCCGCCCTCGCGGTAGTGCAGGTCGGTGTGGCAGACCCCGCACGCCGCGACGTCGACGACGACCTCACCGGCGATCGGGTCGGGTACCACGATGTCGACGGTCTCGACGGGGGCGCCCTTGGCGCGCGAGATCACTCCGGGAACGGTCCAAGCCATGGGAAGGACACTAACGACGGGCTCGGAGACAGCGCGAGCCCCGGTATCCTGGAGTCCGTGACCCTCCACCTGCACGACAGCGCCGCCGGCGCGGTGCGCGAGTTCGCGCCGCTCGTCCCCGGGCAGGTCGGCATCTACGTCTGCGGTGCGACGCCGCAGGGGTCACCCCACCTCGGCCACGTCCGCGCCCAGGTCGCCTTCGACGTCCTGCGCCGGTGGCTGACCCGCAGCGGCTACGCCGTGACGATGGTCCGCAACGTCACCGACATCGACGACAAGATCCTCACCCGGGCCGCCGAGGCCGGGACGGAGTGGTGGGCCCACGCCTACCGCTTCGAGCGCGAGTTCGGCGCCGCCTACGACGCCCTCGGCGTCCTGCCCGCCACGGTCGAGCCCCGCGCCACCGGCCACGTCACCGAGATGGTCGAGCTGATCGGGCGCCTGATCGAGCGCGGTCACGCCTACGCCGCGGGCGACGGGTCGGGCGACGTCTACTTCGACGTGCGCTCCTGGCCCCACTACGGCGAGCTCACCCACCAGAAGCTCGACGACATGGAACCGGCCACCGACGCCGACCCCCGCGGCAAGCGCGACGCCCGCGACTTCGCCCTCTGGAAGGGACGCAAGGACGGCGAACCCGCGACGGCGTCCTGGCCGACGCCGTGGGGCCCGGGCCGGCCCGGCTGGCACCTGGAGTGCTCGGCCATGGCCGGGCGCTACCTCGGCCCCCGCTTCGACATCCACGGCGGCGGCCTCGACCTGCGCTTCCCGCACCACGAGAACGAGCAGGCCCAGTCGCGCGCCGCCGGTGACGGGTTCGCGAACTACTGGCTGCACAACTACTTCGTCACGATGTCCGGCGAGAAGATGAGCAAGTCGCTCGGCAACGTCCTCGGCGTCCCGCACCTGCTGCAGACCCACCGCGCGGTCGTGCTGCGCTACTACCTCGTCGCCGGGCACTACCGCACGCACCTGGAGTACTCCGAGAACTCCCTCGTGGAGGCCGAGGCCGCGTACTCGCGGCTGGAGGGTTTCGTGCGCCGGGCCGCCGAACGCCTCGGCCGGACCGCCGTCGCGAACGTCTCCGCCGAGTTCGCCGCGGCGATGGACGACGACATGGCGACCCCCGCGGCGCTCGCGGTCCTGCACGACACGGCGCGGGCGGGCAACTCCGCCCTCGCGGCGGGCGACGACGCGGCGCTGGAGAGCGCCTACGAACAGGTCCGGGCCGGCCTGGACGTGCTGGGCCTGGACCCGTTCGCGGAACCGTGGGCCTCGCAGGCAGGCGGCACGGACACCGCGCGCACCGCACTGGACGTGCTGGTGCGCGCACGGCTCGACGACCGGGCAACCGCCCGTGCCGCACGGGACTTCGCCACCGCCGACGCGGTGCGCGATTCCCTGAAGGATGCGGGCATCGTGATCGAGGACACCCCCACCGGGGCTCGGTGGGTTCTGGAGGGTGAGCACTAGTGGCAGGGAACTCTCAGCGTCGCGGCGCTGTCAGCAAGGGCAAGAAGGGTCCGACTGGAGGCTCCGGGGGCAAGAACCGCCGAAGCCTCGAGGGGAGGGGGCCGACGCCGAAGGCGACCGAGCGTCCCTACCACCCGGCGGCGAAGGCGGCCGGCAAGGCGGCCCACCGGGCGGCGACGACGAACGCCCGTCCCGGCGGTCGTCCGCCGACGCGGCGCAAACCCGCCGGTGAGACGGAGTGGATCGCGGGCCGGAACTCCATCGTCGAGGCGCTGCGCGCGGAGCTGCCGATCACCGGCATCTACGTGGCGTCCGGGGTCGAGTCGGACGAGCGGATCAAGGAGATCCTCTCCACCGCCGGGAACAAGGGCATCCCCCTGCTCGAGGCGTCGCGTCAGGAACTCGACCGCCACACCGAGAACGCCGTCCACCAGGGCGTCGCGGCCACGGTCCCGCCGTACAACTACAAGCACCCGATGGACCTGCTGGACCGGGCCTCGCACTCGGGACGCCCGGCGCTGATCGTCGCGCTCGACGGCGTGACCGACCCCCGCAACCTCGGGGCCGTCGTCCGCTCCGTCGCCGCGTTCGGCGGTCACGGTGTCGTCGTCCCCGAACGTCGTGCGGCCGGCATGACCGCCTCGGCGTGGAAGACGTCGGCCGGTGCCGCGGCCCGCACCCCCGTGGCGCGGGCGACGAACCTCGTCCGCGCGATCGAGGAGTACCAGAAGGCCGGCCTGTTCGTCGTCGGTCTCGACGCCGAGGGTGACGTCCTGCTGCCCCAGCTGAAGCTGGCCGACGGCCCGATCGTCCTCGTCGTCGGCGCCGAGGGCGCCGGGTTGTCGCGCCTCGTGCGCGAGAAGTGCGACCAGGTCGTCAGCATCCCGATGGCCGGCGCCTTCGAGTCGCTCAACGCCGGCGTCGCCGCCGGGATCGCCCTCTACGAGGTCGCGCGCCACCGCTGACCCCCACCCCCGCGGAAACGACACTTTCCGCCCTCTCACGGGCCACCGGGAGGGCGGAAAGTGTTGTTTCCGCGGGGGAGTCAGACGGTGAGGACGATGACGCCCGCCGCGCGCAGGGCGTCGAGCTGGGCGGGGTCGGCGCCGCGGTCGGTGACGAGCTCACCGACCTCGTCGAGGCCGGCGATCCGGGCGAACGTCACCTTCCCGATCTTGGAGCTGTCGGCGATGACGACGTTGCGCCGGGCGCGGCGCAGGAAGGCGAGGTCGGTCTGCGCCTCCATCTCGTCGTAGGTGCTGCAGCCGTCCTCGACGGTGAGCCCGTCGACGCCGATGAACGCGATGTCCAGGTGGTAGTTCGAGAGCATCGACTCCGCGGCCGGCCCGACGAGTTCCAGGGAGTGCCGCACGATCCCGCCGATGACGACGAGGCGGATGCCGCTGTGGCCGGCGAGTTCCACCGCGATGTCGAGGGCGTTGGTGACCACCGTGATGCCGCGCCGGGCCCGCAGCTCGCGGGCGAGTTCGAGGGCGGTGGTCCCGCCCGTCATCCCGACGACGGCGCCCTCGGGGATCATCGCCGCCGCGGCCACGCCGATGCGTCGCTTCTCGCTCTGACGTCGCGCCGCCTTCATCCGCACCGGGAGCTCGTCGCCGACGTCGTTGGCGACGGCTCCGCCGTGCGTTCGCACCAGCAGACCGCTCGTGCTGAGGGACTGCAGGTCGCGCCGGACGGTGGCGCCGGAGACCCCGAGGACCTCCGCGAGTTCGACGACGTCGACGTTCCCGCTGTCCGAGACGCGGTCCAGGATCGCGCTGAGCCGTTCTACCTTCCGCACGGGGACAGCCTAACTCGCTGAGCACTTCTGCGCGTTCGCCCATCCATGTGACCGCGGGTCGAGCGTGTGCGGGAACCCGTTGACGCAGGCGGACGCGACTCCTAGTGTTCACTTCGACAAATGCGCAGAACTGCTCACGGCGTGGTGAGCGTTCTCCGTGCCGTTCGTGAATGAGGAGGCGCCATGCCACGGTCGACAGTTCCGGGTTCCTGGTCCCGGCGCAGCTTCGTCACCGCCGTCGCGGGGGTCGGCCTCCTGGGCGCCGGGTGCGGCGGCGGCAGCGGGTCCAGCGGGGGTGGTTCCACCCAGACCAGCGGGGTCACCATCACCGTCGCGCTGGCCGGTGAAACGTTGCCGCAGGCTGCGCTCGACGCGTTCCGGAGCGAGACCGGGATCACCGTGAAGTGGGTGAACCTCGACTGGGACAGCCTGCAGACGAAGATCTCGGCCGCAGCGACCGCGAAGACCTACTTCGCCGACGCGACGAACGTCGACTGGTCCCGGGTGGGGCAGCTCGGCAAGCTCGGCTGGTTCTACCCCGTGGAGTCCTACCTGGACACGAAGGGGATGGCCGCCGACGTCCCCCAGCTGGCCTCCTTCACCACCGACGGCCACGTCGTCGGCATCCCCTACGACGCCTCCTTCATGGTGACGACGATCAACACCGAGATGTTCACCGCTGCAGGGGCGAACCCGGCTCCGACGACGATCGCGGAGTACACCGACGCCCTGCGCCAGATCAAGGCCAAGGGCATCGCGGAGCACCCGCTGAACATCCCCTTCGCCGCGGCCGAGGGACTCTCGACCTACTGGTACGAGACCACCGCCGCCTTCGGGGGGACCGTCCTCGACGAGGACGGGAAGCCGCAGTTCGCCGACGCCGGCGGGTACGAGGCCGCGCAGTGGATGGTCGACGCCCTGACGGACGGCCTCGTCGCCCCGGGGAACATCAACGTCACCGACACGCAGGGGCAGCAGACCCAGATGGCCCAGGGGCTGGTCGCGAGCACCTTCTCCGACTACTCCGGCACCGTCGGGACCCTCTACGACGTACCGGCCTCCAGTTCCGTCGTGGGCAAGGTCCGCTACATCCCGACCCCCGGGGTGGACGGCCCGACGGCCAACCTCAGCAACCCCGACGGCGTCGGCATCCCGAAGCAGGCCAAGTACCCCGACGCGGCGGCGAAGTTCATCGAGTGGTTCACGTCCCAGAAGCAGCAGACCGACTTCGCCGGCGTCAACGGTCCGGACAAGGCCTACAGCGCCTACCCGATCCCGTCCCGGCTCAGCGCGGTCGAGGCCATGACCAGCGGCGGCAACCTGGTCCAGGGTGATGTCCTCACCCCGATGCTCGAGAGTTCGAAACCGGTCTTCGGGGGCGGGGCCCCGACCTGGTACCCGGAGTTCTCCAACACCGTCTACACCAGCCTGCACGCGGCGGCGACGGGCTCGCTGAGCGTCGAGGCCGCGGTGAAGGCCATGGCCGAGAAGGCCGACGAACTCGCGAGCGGCTCGTGACCTCCACGTCCGCGCCGCACCGACCGCACGGGACCGACGTCCCGGCGGCCGCGACGCTGCGTCGCAAGCGGTTCGACCTCCTGCCCTACGTGCTCGTCGCCCCGGTGGCGGTGTTCGTCGTCGGCCTGGCCCTGGTGCCGGCGGCGTTCACCGTCGTGCAGTCGTTCTTCCGCTCCAGCGCGCTGGACCCGCCGACCCGGTTCGACGGCCTCGGGAACTTCGAACGGCTCCTCCGCAACGACGCCGTCGTCACCAGCCTGCAGAACACCGGGTTCTACGTCGTCGTCGGGGTCGTCCTCTCGACGGTCTTCGGGGTCGCGGTCGCGGTCGTGCTGCAGCAGGCCTTCCGTGGACGCAGCCTCGTCATCGCCGTCGTCATCCTCCCGTGGGCGTTGCCGGGGGTCGTCGAGGGGATCCTCTGGAGCGGGATCTTCGACCCGAGCTCCGGGCTGGTCAACAGCGTGGCCACGTCGCTGCACCTGGGGTCCGGGGATGCGATCCTGCTGGGCCAGGACCGGTTGCTGACCATCGCACTCATCGAACTCGTCCAGGTCTGGCAGATCACGCCGTTGTCGGCGCTGCTGATCCTGGCCGCGCTGCAGCTCATCCCGGGTGAGCTCTACGAGGCGGCCCAGATCGACGGGTGCTCGCGGTGGTCGGCGTTCTGGCGGATCACGCTGCCGCTGGCCCGTCCGGGGATCGCGGTCGCGATGGTCCAGGCCGTCATCGCCACCCTGAACGTCTTCGACCAGCCCTACGTCCTCAACGGGGCCGCCGACACCGGTGCCTCGGTGATGATGCAGACCTACTTCACCAGCTTCCAGAACCTCGACTTCGGGCAGGGGTACGCGTTGTCGCTGCTCATCACCGTCATCACCCTGGTGCTCTCGTTCGTGGTCGTGCGCACCGTCTACCGCCGGGTGGACCTGTGAACCGCCGCACACCGACCCTGCGGCGGGTCGGCGTCGCCCTCGTCGTCCTCTGGTCGCTGGTACCGGTCTACTGGGCGGTGAAGACCAGCCTCCAGCGCGAGGGCGACGCCCGGCGCAGTCCTGCGGAGTACGTGCCCCTGCGGCCGACGCTGGACAACTTCCGCTCGCTCCTCACCGGTTCCGGCGACGTGCCCGAACAGGTCCGGCGCGCGTCCCTGAACATCGTCGTCGAGTGCGGGCTGGCCACGATCGCCACCGTCGTGCTGGCGACCCTGGCCGCCTACGCGTTCGCGCGCATGCAGTTCCGGGGACGCAACGTCCTCTTCTACGCGTTGCTGGCCACGATGGCGTTCCCCGCCTACACCACGCTGATCCCGCTCTACCGCATCATGAGCACGTTCGGGTTGGTGAACACCTACACCGGCATCGTCCTGGTCTACGTCTCGGGTTTCCTGCCGCTGGCGACGTGGATCCTGCACAACTACTTCGCGAGCCTCCCGCTCAGCATCGAGGAGGCCGGGCTCGTCGACGGCGCGGACCGCATGCAGGTGCTCTGGCACCTGCTGCTGCCGCTGGCCCGGCCGGGGATCATCTCCACCGCGCTGATCACGTTCCTGTTCGCGTGGGCGCAGTTCCTGTTCCCGCTCGTCCTCTCCAGCGACATCTCGACGCAGCCGCTGACCGTGGTCATCGCCTCGCTGCAGGGGCGCCACGTCGTCCCGTCCACGTTGCTGAACGCCGCCGGCGTCCTGGCCATCGCCGTCCCCGCGGTGCTCGCCCTGGTGTTCAACCGCTACATCGTCAACGGACTGCTGGCCGGCAGCACGAAGTGAGCGCCGGGGTTCGCGGGGCGGGGCCCTCCGTGGCACGATGGGCTCCTGCGGGCGCTACCGCAGGGCGATTAGTTGAAGCTGAAACTATCTGCTAGGATGCCGGGATGACCGAGCAGACGCCTCGCTGGCTCTCCACCGACGAACGCCGGGTGTGGCTGCGGCTCAGCGCGCTCATGGAACTCCTGCCCGCCGCCCTCGACGCGCAGCTGCAACGCGACGCGGACCTCACCAAGACGGCCTACCTCACGCTGGCGATGCTGTCCGAGGAACCGGGGCGCAGCCTGCGGATGAGCGAACTCGGCGCCCGCTCCAACGCGAGCCCGTCCCGGATCTCCCACGTGGTGAGCCGGCTCGAGAAGGACGGCTGGGTCCGCCGCGAGAAGAGCCCCAACGACGGCCGCGGTCAGGTCGCCGTCCTCACCGACGCCGGCTTCCAGAAGGTCGTCACCGCCGCGCCCGGACACGTCGAGCGGGTCCGTCAGCTGGTCTTCGACCCGCTCGACGAGCGCGACCTCGCCACGCTCGACGAGGTGATGGTGAAGATGCTCGACATCCTCGACCCCGACGCGAAGTTCGCCGCGACGGCTCTGGCCCGCCAGACCTGACCGGTCCGTGATCTTGCTGGGTCTCCCAGCAAGATCACGGACAGGGGTCAGACGTGGTCGCGCCAGGAGTGCTCGGGTTCGTAACCGAGCACCCGGCGGGCCTTGTCGATCGAGAGCAGCGTCTCGTGGTCACCGAGCTCGTGACGGACCTCGACCCCCGGGTAGACCTCCGCCATCAGCTCCGCCGACGTGCGCGACATGACGGTGTCGGCGTTCGCGACGATGCACACCTCGACGCCGGGCCCCTTGCGCTGCAACGACAGGCGCACGGCCTGGGCGCCGTCGCGGGCGTCGATGTAGCCCCAGAGGTTCCACTTGCGCAGCGTCGCGTCGGCGTCGAAGGACGGGAACTGGGCGTAGTCCTCGACGTGCATGACGTTGGAGAAGCGCAGACCGGTCATCGTCAGCGACGGGTTCCAGCGGCAGAAGTGGTGCGCCATCTCCTCCTCGAGCGCCTTCACCAACGAGTACGTCGACTCCGGGCGGACGCGGTACTCCTCGTCGAGGGGGGCGTAGGGCGGGGGAGCGGCGTCGAAGGGCAGACCCAGGACGGTCTCGCTCGAGGCCCACACGACGTTGTCGATGCCCGCGGCGCGCGCCGCGTCGAAGACGTTCCACGTCGCGGCGGAGTTGTTGCGGAACGTCGCGGCGTTGGACGCGAGACCGGGGGCAGGGATGGCCCCCAGGTGCACGACCCCGGCGAAGGGGCCGGGGCGTTCCTCGATCCGGCCGGTCAGCGCCTCCACGACCTGGCCGTGGTCGGCGAGGT
Source organism: Kineococcus sp. AC630 (assembly GCF_979255925.1). NCBI lineage: Bacteria > Bacillati > Actinomycetota > Actinomycetes > Kineosporiales > Kineosporiaceae > Kineococcus > Kineococcus sp. AC630. Next base: position 283,986 of record NZ_CEEDMJ010000001.1, on the reverse strand, counting down.
CGACCTTGACGAACTGCCCGTCGTCCCCCGCCAGCAGGCTCGCGGGGCGCACCTGGTCCAGGGCGAGGACGGAGTATCCGTGGTCGAGCAGGTCGCGCAAGACGACCCGCCCGAGTTTGCCGGCCGCGCCGGTGAGTGCGACGCGGGGTTTCTCGGCAGCAGGCACGAGGGTCCTTCCAGAGCTTCAGTCGGCGATGACCCGGAACGACTGGGTGTCCACACCCAGCACGGCCCGTTCGTCGGGTTTCTGCGGTAGCACCCCCACCACGTAGGAGTTCACCGCCTCCTCGAGGCCGACGTCGCGGCCGGCCCGTTCGGAGAGGTACCAGCGGTGTTCCAGCACCTCGTGGAACAGTTCAGCAGCCTCGAGCTTGCCCCGCATCTCGCGCGGGACGGCCCGCTGCACGGGTTCGAAGACGTCGGCCATCCAGTCGTGCGCGACGATCTCCTCGTCCTCGCCCTGGCGGGCGGTGGCCGCGGCGTAGGAGTCGAGGTCGTTGAGCAGTCGACGCGCCTGGTTCTCCTCCGCGTCCAGACCGGTGAGGCGCAGCAGACGCCGGGAGTGGTGACCGGCGTCGACGACCTTCGGCTCGATGCGCACCGACGTCCCGTCGATGTCGGTCGTGATCGCCAGTTCCCCGACGTCGAACCCGAGGTCGTTGAGGCGCCGGATGCGGGCCTCGACGCGCCAGCGGTCACCCCGTTCGAAGGACTCCGCCTCGGTGAGCTCCACCCACAGGGCGCGGTAGCGGGACACGATGCGGTCGGCGATCGCGATGACCTCGTCCATGTCGGCGTCCAGCGCCTCGGAGGCCACGACGTCCATGAGCTCACCGGCGATGTTGGTGCGGGCGAGGTCGAGGTCGTACTCGCGCTGACCGGTGGAGAGCTCGTCGTAGAGCTCACCCGTCTCGGCGTCGACGAGGTAGGCGGCGAACGCCCCCGCGTCGCGGCGGAAGAGGGTGTTCGACAACGAGACGTCGCCCCAGTAGAAGCCCAGCAGGTGCAGCTTCACCAGGAGCACCGCGAGGGCGTCGACGGCGCGCTTGGCGGTGTCGGGCCGCAGGGTCTGGCTGTAGAGGGCACGGTAGGGCAGCGAGTACTGCAGGTGGCGGGTGACGAGCACCGCGTTCAGCGGCTCGCCGTTGGCGTCGACGCGGCCGGTGATGACGGCCACCGGGGCCACGGAGGGGACGTCGAGCCGGTTGAGCATCCGCAGCATCCGGTACTCGCGGTGCGCGATGTCGGCGTTGGTCTCCTTCACCGCGATGACGCGGCCCCCGATCCGCACGAAGCGGACGATGTGGCGGGAGATGCCTCGGGGGAGGGCCGCGAGGTGTTCCTCGGGCCACTCCTCCAGCGGGATCTCCCAGGGGAGGTCGAGGAGTCCGGGGTACGGGCGGGCGGCCGTGATCTGCAGGGACGCCGCCGTCGGGGTGCTCACGTGCTCATCCTCTCAACATCGGGACCGTTCCGTGCCACCCACGACGGAGGGCCGTCACCCCCGCAGGAGTGACGGCCCCCGTGTGGACGTCAGACGTCAGTTCTCGATGCGCAGACCGGACTGGTGGTCGAACAGGTGCACGTGCCCCTGCTTGGGGGTGAAGAACACCGTCGAGCCCTTCTCCGGGGGACGGCGACCGTCGACGCGCGCGATGACCTGGTGCGCCTCGCTGCCCGCCTGGGCCAGCGAACCGTAGATGTAGGCGTCGGCGCCGAGCTCCTCGACGACCTCGACCTGCACGGGCAGACCCGAGGTGCCGATCTCCAGGTCCTCGGGACGCACGCCGAGCGTCATCCGGTTGCCGGCGTTGGTGAGCAGGTGACGCTCGACCGGGTGGACGGTGTCGCCGAACTTCACGCCACCGTCGGTGACGTCGAGGGTCAGCAGGTTCATGGCGGGCGAGCCGATGAACCCGGCGACGAAGACGTTGTTCGGGTGGTCGTACATGCGACGCGGGGTGTCGACCTGCTGGAGCAGACCGTCCTTGAGCACCGCGACGCGGTCGCCCATCGTCATGGCCTCGACCTGGTCGTGGGTCACGTAGACGGTGGTGACGGCGAGACGACGCTGCAGCGACGCGATCTGGGTGCGGGTCTGCACGCGCAGCTTGGCGTCGAGGTTGGACAGCGGCTCGTCCATGAGGAAGACCTGCGGCTGACGGACGATCGCACGGCCCATGGCGACACGCTGACGCTGACCACCGGAGAGGGCCTTCGGCTTGCGGGTCAGGTACGCCTCGAGGTCGAGGATCTTGGCGGCTTCCTGCACACGACGCTTGATCTCGTCCTTGGGAGTGCCGGCGATCTTGAGCGCGAAGCCCATGTTGTCGGCGACCGTCATGTGCGGGTACAGCGCGTAGTTCTGGAACACCATCGCGATGTCGCGGTCCTTCGGGGGAACCGTCGTGACGTCGCGGTCACCGATGAGGATGCGTCCACCGTTGACGTCCTCGAGACCGGCGAGCATGCGCAGGGAGGTCGACTTGCCGCAGCCGGAGGGGCCGACGAGGACGAGGAACTCGCCGTCCTCGACGTGCAGGTCCAGGGCGTCCACGGCGGGCTTGTCGCCCCCGGGGTAGATGCGCGTCGCCTTGTCGAACGTGACCGTAGCCATCGTGTCAATCCTTCCACCGGCAGGTACGTGCCGGACGATCCGTTGTGGAACGAGGTGTTCAGTTGTCCGCGGCGTCACTGCCGGGTCCCAGGAGGAAGGGTCGCTCCGTCGCGGTGCTCGGATCATGCACGACGAATCCGACGAGGGCAAGGGCCGCGCGCCGCGACGTCGTGGGATGTTCTGGACGTCACACGGTGTTGTGACAACAGGACGTCGCGGCGGCGTGGCGTCCGGGGGACAGCTGGCGCCCTGGTCGTCGGCTCCCGCGATCGTGGAGGACACTGAGATCGTGGACCTGGAAGAGACCAAGTTGCCGGGCGTGGGCCTGCGGCACGACTTCACCACCGCTCGCGGTCGGCGCATCGGCGTCATCTCGACCCGCGGTGGCGAGCGCGAGCTGCTCGTCTACTCCCAGGACGACCCTGACGCCTGCCACGCCGTGATCGACCTCGACGGCGACGAGGCCGAGGTGCTGGCGGAGCTGCTCGGGCAGCCGCGGGTCATCGAGCGACTGGCCCGGCTGCGCGAGCAGATCGAAGGCCTCGCCACCGAGGGCATCTACCTCGAGGACGGTTCGCCCTACGTGGGCAAGACGTTGGCCGACGCCGCGATCCGCAGCCGCACCGGCGCCTCCGTCGTCGCCCTCGTGCGCAACGGCGAGGTGACGCCGTCGCCGGCGCCGTCCCAGGCGTTCCTCTCCGGTGACAAGATCGTGGTCGTCGGGACCCAGGAAGGGGTCCGGGCGACCGCCGAACTGCTGCACCAGGGCTGACGCGGCCCGGACGACCCCGCGCCCTCCCGGTGCGGACGACGCGATCTGAGGAAGGACGGAACTCGACAGGTGCACACCGCTGCTCTGCTCATCGAGCTCGGTGCGGTCATCTTCGGGCTCGGTCTCGTCGGTCGCCTCGCCGGACGCCTGGGGATCTCCCCGGTCCCGCTCTACCTGCTGGCCGGGTTGGCGTTCGGGGCCGGCGGTGTCATCCCGCTGAACGCGCCCGACGCGTTCCTCGACGCCGCCTCCGAGATCGGCGTCGTCATGCTGCTGCTGCTCCTGGGGCTGGAGTACTCCGCCGGGGACCTGCTCGGCAACCTCCGCCGGCAGGCACCCGTCGGCGTCCTCGACCTGTTCCTCAACGGCCTGCCGGGCGCCGCGTTCGGGTTGCTCCTCGGCTTCGGGCCCGTCGGGGCGCTCGCCATGTTCGGCATCACGGCCGTCAGCTCCTCCGGCATCGTCGCCAAGGTGCTCGCCGACCTGGGCCGCCTCGGCAACCGCGAGACGCCCTCGATCCTCGGCATCCTCGTCCTCGAGGACCTCGGCATGGCCGTCTACCTGCCCATCCTCACCGCAGTGCTCGCCGCCTCCGGGGTGTGGGAGGCGACGGGGTCCGTCCTCATCGCCCTCGCCTGCCTCGCCGTCGCTCTCGTCGTCGCGCTGCGCTGGGGTTCGCTCATCTCGAAGTTCGTCTCGGCGGGCTCCAGCGAGGTGACGCTGCTGCGCGTCCTCGGCCTCGCGCTGCTCGTCGCGGGGGTCGCCGAACAGCTGCACGTCTCCGCCGCCGTGGGTGCGTTCCTGTTGGGGATCAGCCTCTCCAACGACCTCGAGCAGGAGACCCACCAGCGCCTCGAACCCCTGCGCGACCTCTTCGCCGCGGTGTTCTTCGTGTCCTTCGGCCTCTCGACCGATCCGAGCAGCCTGCCGCCCGTGTTGCTGCCGGCCCTCGCCCTCGTCGTCGTCGGGGTCCTCACCAAGCTCGTCACCGGGTGGGTCGCGGCCAGGCGCGCCGGCATCGCGATCCCGGGCCGGATCCGGGCCGGGGCCGCACTGATCCCCCGGGGCGAGTTCTCGATCGTCATCGCCGGCCTCGCCACGGCCGCCGGGGTCGACCCCCGGCTCGCGGCGCTCGCCGCGGCCTACGTGCTGGCGATGGCGGTCCTCGGACCGGTGCTCGCCCGCTTCGCCGACCCGTGGGCCCGCGCCTACGTGCGTCGCCAGCGCGAACGCGCCGCCACCACCGCCCGCTGACCCTGCGGGACGGCTCCGGGGGACTGTCCGCGGCGTCCGCGCGGTGGGAGGGTGGTCGGGTGAACCCCGCGACCGAGACCTTCGTGCGTCTGCTGACCGCGGCTGCGCAGGCGGCGCAGACCTGGACCCCCGGGGTCGGGGACAACCCCGGGGTGACCATCCACACCGCGAGCGGCGACAAGGTGCAGGGCCTCGTCCTCGGCGTCGAGGGCGGGATCGTCACGGTGCGCGGATCGCTGCGGGAGAACGAACCCGTGCACCACGTGGACGTCTCGCGCATCGAGTCCCTCAACGCCTTCGCGAGCGTCGTCGAGGGCTGAGCGCTCAGGAACGCAGGTCCGCCAGCGCACCCAGGAGCTCGGCCACCTCGACCGGCGAGCCCACCCGCAGGACCGCGGCGGTCTCGCCGTCACCGACCTTGACCGTGAGGTCCCCGCCCTCGGGGGAGAGGGCGGTGAACGCGTTCTCGTCCGTCACGTCGTCGCCCGCGAACAGCACCGCCTCGATCGCGGGGCCCTCGCCGGTGAGCCGCTCGCGCAACCGCAGCAGCCCCGCGCCCTTGCCCAGCTCCACCGCCCCGAGCTCGACGACCTCCTTGCCGCGCAACGCGTGCACGCCGTCCCACGTCGCCGGTCCGGCCAGAGCCGCTTGCGTCGCGGACTCGGCGTCGGGCCGGGAGGCGCGCCGGGTGTGCAGCACCGCCGACATCGGTTTCCGCTCGACGTGCACCCCGTCGCGCCCGGCGGCGATCTCGTCGAGCGCCGCCCCGAGACGCTGCAGCAGATCGGTCTCCGCCCCGCTCAGGCTCTGACCGCCGGCGGCACCCTCGAGGGAGCTCTGGGTCCCGTGACCCCCGACGAGGACCACCCCGGCCGGCGGGTCCGCGCACGCCCGCAGGTCGTCCAGGTCGCGACCGGAGACCAGGGCGACGTCCGTGCTCGCGACGAGGCGTTCCAGCGCGGCGCTCGCCTCCGGCAGCGGCCGCGCGGCCGACGGGTCGTCGACGAGGGGGGAGAGCACCCCGTCGAAGTCCAGGGCCACCAGCACGCGGCCGCGGGCGGCGAACTCCCGCAGCGACGTCAGGACCTCGGGGGAGGGGCTCACGACACCGCCCCCTCGGCCGCCGCGGCGACCGACTCCGACGCCTCGGTGGTGCGGTGCTCGGCCAACGCCTGCAGGAACGACGCCGCCCAGCGCTGCACGTCGTGGTCCCCGACCCGACGGCGCAACGCCCGCATCCGGCGACCCGCCTCCCGCGGCGACATCCGCAACGCCCGCACGATCGCGTCCTTCAGACCGTCGATGTCGTGCGGGTTCACCATCAACGCCTGCCCGAGCTCGTCGGCCGCGCCGGTGAACTCGCTCAGCACCAGCACCCCGCGCTCGTCGTGGCGGGCGGCCACGTACTCCTTCGCGACGAGGTTCATGCCGTCGCGCAACGCCGTGATGAGCATGACGTCCGCCGCCAGGAACAGGGCCGCCATCTCTTCCCGGCCGTAGGAGTGGTGCAGGTAGTGCACCGCGGTGTTCTTGATGGTCCCGTGCGTCCCGTTGATGCGCCCGACGGTGACCTCGACGTCCTGGCGCAGCTGGATGTACTGCTCGACGCGTTCGCGCGACGGCGTCGCCACCTGGATGAGGGAGGCCTCCTCCACGCTGACCCCGCCGTCGTCCAGGAGTTCCTCGAACGCCTTGAGGCGGTGCAGGATCCCCTTGGTGTAGTCGAGGCGGTCCACTCCCAGCAGGACGTGCTCGGGGTTGCCGAGGTCGCGGCGGATCTCCGCGGCCCGGGCCTTCACGTCCTCGCGCTGGGCGAGTTCGTCCAGGGCGTTGAAGTCGATGGAGATGGGGAACGACGCCGCCCGCACCTCGCGCCCGCCCTCGGCGTCGAGCCGGATCCGGCCCGAACGCGCCGGCAGGTTGGAGGCGCGACGGCAGGCCCGGGTGAAGTTGTTCGCGTCCGCCGCCCGCTGGAAGCCGATGAGGTCGGCGCCGAGCAGGCCGTCGATGATCGCCTTGCGCCACGGCAGCTGCGCGAAGATCTCGAAGGGCGGGAACGGGATGTGGTTGAAGAACCCGATGGACAGGTCCGGGCGACGTCGACGCAGCATCCGGGGGACGAGCTGCAGCTGGTAGTCCTGGACCCAGACCGTCGCACCCTCCGCGGCCTGCGCCGCGGTGGCCTCCGCGAAGCGCTCGTTGACGCGCACGTAGGCCTCCCACCAGCTGCGGTGGTAGCCCGGCGCGACGATGACGTCGTGGTAGAGCGGCCACAGCGTGCCGTTGGAGAAGCCCTCGTAGTAGTCCTGGACCTCCTCGGCCGACAGACCGATCGGCACACAGCGCACCCCTTCGGCGTCGAAGGGCTCCGGTGGGTCCCCGGGCGTCCCCGCCCAGCCCACCCAGGCACCGTCCTCGCGCTTCATCACGGGTTCCAGGGCGGTCACCAGACCGCCGGGGCTGCGGCGCCACGACGTCGAGCCGTCCGGTTCCTCCACACGGTCGACGGGAAGCCGGTTGGCCACCACCACCAGGTCGTAATCGCCGGCCATGGGGTGATCCTCCTCGTGGGTTGCTCTTCACCGGACCCTACCGGGACCCGGGCCGGAACACTCGTCGTGATCGCGATCACCGGCCGGTCACCACCGTGTGGAGGAGCGGTGCACACCCTGGCCGGAGCCTGTCCCTGCCGTACCGTGGGGGCGTGGTCACCCCCTACCCGCACTCCTCCGGCGACGCGCGGACCCGCGCCGTCGGGCCCGGCGCGGGTGGCCCCGACGGCGTGGTCGAGGGGCGCCGCGTCGAGCACACCTCCCAACAGACCCCCCAGCAGACCCCCCAGCAGACCCCCCAGCAGACGTGGCGTCCGCACGTCTACGCGCCCTCACCCGGTGACAAGCTCGGCAGGTACCGCCTCGACCGCGAGATCGGCCAGGGCGGCATGGGGATCGTCTACCTCGGACTCGACGACGAGCACCGCGCCGTGGCGCTGAAGGTCCTCAAGCCCCACATCGCCGCCGATCCGCAGGCCCGCCAGCGCCTCGCCCGCGAGGTGTCCACCCTCGAACGCGTCCGCTCGCCGCGGGTCGCGGAGGTGCTCTCCGCCGACGTCGACGGGCAGTGGCCGCACCTGGTCACCCGCTACGTGCCCGGCCCCTCCCTCGAGCACGTCGTCCAGACCCGGGGACCGTTGCAGGGCAGCCGGTTGCGCGACCTCGGCCACGGCCTCGCCGAAGCCCTGCACGCCATCCACGCGGCCGGCGTCGTGCACCGCGACCTCAAGCCCAGCAACGTCCTCCTCCTCGACGGCCTCCCCGTCGTCATCGACTTCGGCATCGCCCACGTCGCCGACGACGTCCGGCTCACCTCCACCGGCCTCGTCATGGGGACCCCCGGTTACCTCTCGCCCGAGGTCGTCGCCGGTGGACTCGTCTCCCCGGCCACCGACTGGTGGGGCTGGGCCGCCACCGTCGCCTACGCCGCCAGCGGTCGCCCGCCCTACGGGTCCGGCCCGATGGAGGTCGTCCTCGACCGCGTCCGCCGCGCCGACGTCGACCTCTCCGCCGTACCCGCCGACCTGCGCGGCCCGATCCTCGCGGCGCTCGCGGTCAACCCCGCCCACCGGCCGCACCCGGACGCGCTGCTGCGCGCGCTCGACGGCGCGACGACGGGCAGCCAGGGCCGCGTCGATCCGGTCGCGGCCACCACGGCCGTCCCCGCTCCCGACCCCTCCCGCCCGGCGGCGCCGCCGTCACGGTTCGAGTCGCTGATCGCCGACGAGACCGCGGCCCTGCCGCGCGTGCAGGCCCCGGCGCCGCACCGGGAGGCGCCCGCGGAGTCCACGACCGTCCTGCCGCCGCAGCAGCCCGCACCGCCGACGGCGCCCTTCGCCCGTCCGCCCGCGCCGACCTACCCGCCGGCGCAGCAGGCCCCGCCCGGGTGGATCCCCACCGTGCCCGGTCCCGGGGTCGTGAACCGCCAGCCGTACCCGAACCAGCAGTTCCCGAACCAGCCGTACCCGAACGCGCAGCCCGCCGCGCAGGCGCCGACGGGGACGAACGGTCAGCCCGCCCGCCCGCAACGTTCGTGGACGATCTTCGCCGCGCTGCTCGCCCTCGTCGGCGTGTTCGCGGTCGCGCCCGCCACGGCCGTGGTCGTCTCGCTGGTGGGCGGCACGGTCGCCCGCACCGTGGACCGCGCGGCGGCGGGGTTGTTCCGTCGTCGGTGGGAGGCGGGCCCCCGGGCGACCGACGCCCTCGCCGTGGGTGCGGCCACCCCGTGGCACGCGTTCCGCGCAGCCGTCTCCACGGTGTTCTCGGCGATCATCCCGCTGCTGGTGGGCATCAGCGTCGTCTTCATCGTCGGGACCTTCGGGCGGGGAGCGGCCCTGGACTACCAGAGCTCCTGGACCCTCGCCCTCGGTGGTCTCGCCGGGACGCTGGTGGCCTGGCACGGCCCCGGTGGCCGGTCGTTGCAGCGCGGCGCGCGCAAGGCCGTCCGCAGCACCCTGCGCGGGGAGCGCGAGACGGGCGTCGCCATCGGCGTGCTGCTGCTCATCGCCTTCGCCGCGGCCCTGATGGTCCTCGGTGGCGGGGCGCCGGACTGGCGCCCGTTGTCCTCCTCGCCCCTCGACTGGTTCAACTGATCAGGAGCGCGGGACGGCGCGGAGGCGGGGACGTCTCGTCGGCGCCACCCCGACGGACTCGCGCGGCAGGACCCGGTGCAGCGACCGGGGGTCCGCTGCCGGGGGTTCTTCGTGGCGCATCAGGGCGATCAACCGCTCCATGGCCTCCCGGCCCTGGCGCTCGAGGTCGTTCGCGACGGTCGAGAGGGTCGGCGTGCAGAACCGACCCAACCCGTTGTCGTCCCAGCCGAACACGCTGAGGTCGCGGTGGACCCGCCACCCCCGTTGCGTCGCAGCGCGGATGGCGCCCATGGCGGAGTAGTCGTTGCCCGCCACGACGGCGGTGACGGGGCTGTCGCGGGGGAGGGTGGCGATGGCCTCGTAGCCCGACTCGCCCTGCCAGTCGCCCAGGAAGACGGTGGCTTCGACCCCGAGCTCGGCGGTGACGTCCAGGAAGGTCTGGCGGCGGTTGCGCGCCGAGGTGTAGGTGAGCGGGCCGCTGACGTGCAGGAAGTGCCGGTGTCCCAGACCCACCAGCATCCGCACGATCTCCCCGCAGGCGGTGCCGTCGGCGAGGGCGCCCGTGCCGCGCAGTTCCGCGTCGTAGGTCGACATGGTCACGACGGGGGTGGCCGACGTGGGCGTGGGCGCCTGCGTTCCCGTGCCGAGGGCGAGGATCCCCTCGAACTCGCCGGAGTCGGCGATCTCCTGGACCCGCTCGCTCTGCTCGCCCGCCGACCCCTCACGACCGATGAGGTCGATGGTGTAGCCGGCGCCGTGGGCCACACCCACCGCTTCGGAGATCAGCCGCAGCGGGAGGGCGGGGGTGGCCGTGGTCGTCGGCAGCAGGAACGCGACCCGTCCCGTCCGGCGGGTCCGCATCGAGCGGGCGATGAGGTTGGGGCGGTAGTTGAGTTCCTGGATGGCCGCCGCGACCTTCTCCGTCGTCGCGGGTTTCAGGCCGCCGTTGTTGCGCAGGTAGCGCGACACCGTCTGGTGCGAGACGCCGGCCAGGGCCGCGACCTCGTAGATGGTCGCCCGCTTGCGCACCGGCGAGATCTCCTGGGTCATGGTCAGCCTCTCGGGAGGTGCTGCGGATCGAGTGGTCGATCTGTCGAGCGTCATCGTTGACACCCGAAGTGATCGATAACTACAGTACTCGAAGTCAACGAAGATTATCGATCACTTTCGTGGTCCGCACTGCTTCCACAGATGAGGTCAACGGTGAGCACATCTCTTGAAGACCGGCCCGTGCGCTTCGCGGCCGTCGGGCTCGACCACGCCCACGCGTTCGGTCAGATCGCGGGCCTGCTCGCGCAGGGCTGCGAACTCGTGGGTCTCGCCACGGACGACCGCGACGCCGCGATCGCCCGCGGCGTCGCCGAACGCTGGCCCGACGTCCCCTGGGCCGAACACCCCGACCAGCTCCTGACCGACCCCTCGGTCGACCTGATCGTCACCGCCGCCGTCCCGGACCGGCGGGGGCCGATCGCCGTGACGGCCCTGCGCAACGGCAAGGACGTCGTGGCCGACAAACCCGGCTGCATCTCCCTCGAGCAGCTCGACGAGGTCGAGAAGGCGGTGGCGGAGTCCGGCCGGTTCTGGTCGGTCACGTTCTCGGAACGCTTCGAGGTCCGGTGCGCGGTGAAGGCCGGCGAACTCGTGCAGGCGGGTCGCATCGGGCAGGTCGTGCAGACCATCGGACTGGGTCCGCACCGCGAGGGGGACCGCGCCCACCTCGCCGGGGGCGCGGGGCGGCCGGCGTGGTTCTACGACCGGGACCGCACGGGCGGGATCCTCACCGACATCGCCAGCCACCAGATCGACCAGTTCCTCTTCTACACGGGGTCCGAGACCGCCGAGGTGGTGGCGAGCACCGTCGCGAACTACACGCACGAGGACTCGCCCCGGATGCAGGACTTCGGCGAGCTGACCCTGGCCGCCGAACGCGCGCACGGTTACGTGCGCGTCGACTGGTACACGCCCCAGGGTCTGCCCACCTGGGGGGACGGGCGCACGACGATCCTCGGTACCGAGGGGTTCATCGAACTCCGCAAGTACGTCGACCTCGCCGGACGCGACGGGGGCGACCACCTCTTCCTCGTGGACGGGAGCACGACCGAACGCATCGACTGCTCCGACGTCGACCTCCCGTACTACCCGGCGCTCGTGCACGACGTGCGCCACCGCACCGAGACGGCCTGCCCGCAGCGGCACACGTTCGAGGTGATGCGCCTGGCGATCACGGCGCAACGCGACGCCACGCTGAAGGGTTTCGCGGCGTGAGCGCCGGACGATCGACCCTGCGCGTGGGTGTCGTGGGCTGCGGTGGCATCGCCCGCTCGCACGGGCGGGCCTACACGGCCAACCCCCGGGTGGAGCTCGTGGCCGCCCACGACGTGAACCCCGCGTCGGCCAAGGGGTTCGCCGAGGAGTTCGGCGCGGTCGCGTGCGACAGCCTGGCTGACCTCGTGGCCCAGGACGTGCAGCTCGTCTCCGTCTGCACGCCACCGGGAACGCACACGGCGACGACCATCGCCCTGCTGGAGCTCGGCGTCTCCGTCCTCCTCGAGAAACCCCCGACGGTCAACCTGGCCGACATGGACCTCATCGCGCAGGCCGAGGCGGCCAGCACGGCATCGGTCTACGTCGTCTTCCAGCACCGGCACGGGTCCGGGGCCGAGCGGGCGCACCGCCTGCTGGCCGACGGCTCGCTGGGCACCCCGCGCGTCGCCGTGTGCGAGACGCTCTGGTACCGCCCGGAGAGCTACTTCGACCCCGAGTGGCGGGGGAACTGGGCCGGCGAGGGGGGTGGTCCCACCCTCGGGCACGGCATCCACCAGATCGACCTGCTGCTGCACCTCATGGGGGAGTGGACGACGCTGAACGCCACGGCCGCCCGCATCGCCCGTCCGGTCGAGTTCGAGGACGTGGCGACGGCGACGGTCACCTTCGCCAACGGTGCGCTGGCCTCGGTCGTGACGAGCCTGCTCTCGCCCAGGGAGGTCAGCCGCATCCGGATCGACACCACGGCCGGGACCCTCGAGGTCGAGCACCTCTACGGCTACTCCGACGCGGACTGGTCGTGGTTCCCGCTGCCGGGCGCCGACCGGGTCGCCGCCAACGGGAGCGATCCGGAACTCGCCGGTGGGAACTCCGCCGGGGGCGACGGGGTCACCGACGTGTGGACGGCGTCGGCGGGGGCGGACCGGCCCTCGCAGCACGCGGCGCAGATCGACGAACTCGTGGACGACCTGCTCGCGGGTCGCCCGCACGCCACGACCCTGGCCAGCACGCGTCCGACGATGGAGTTCGTGACGGCGCTCTACGCGTCGGCTCTCGGGGGCACCAGCATCGCCCGCTCCGACCTGACCCCCGACCTGGAGTTCTACCGCAGCCTCGACGGCGGGCTTCCCGCCCAGCAGGTCTCGGCGCGGCTGGGTTCCGCTCGCTCCGCCCCGGCGTAGTCTCCACCCGCAACACCCCCTCGACTCAACGACGACCGAGAAGGTGGTTCCCATGTTCGATGGACCCCACGGCGGAAGGCCGCCGCGGTGAGCGCGATCTCCGAGCTCTCCAACATCCGGACCGCCAAGGACGGACGGCCCCGGACCCGTGAGGAGAAGGCCGCCCTGCGGCGCGAGAACAGCCGCGACAACAAGGCCGCGTACCTGTTCCTGGCCCCGTGGTTCCTGGGCCTGGTGGTCATCACCATCGGCCCGATGCTGGCCAGCCTGTACCTCTCGTTCACGAAGTACAGCCTGCTGCAGCCGCCGGAGTGGATCGGCGTGCAGAACTACGTCGACATGCTCACCGACTCGCGGCTGCACCACTCGCTGAAGGTCACGTTGATCTACGTGGTCGTCGGGGTGCCGTTGCAGCTGGGGTTCGCCCTGGCCGTGGCGATCGTCCTGGACCGCGGGATGCGCGGTCTGGCGCTGTACCGCTCGATCTTCTACCTGCCCTCGATGCTGGGTGGTTCCGTCGCCATCGCCCTGCTGTGGCGCCAGATGTTCGGCACCGAGGGCCTGGTCAACCAGGTCTTGGGAGCCGTGGGCATCCAGTCCACGACGGGCTGGGTCTCCGACCCGAGCTACGCGCTGTGGACGATCATCCTGCTGCACGTCTGGACGTTCGGTTCGCCGATGGTCATCTTCCTGGCCGGCCTGCGCCAGATCCCCGTCATGTACCACGAGGCCGCCGCCGTCGACGGTGCCAGCCGCTGGACCCGGTTCCGCCGGATCACCCTGCCGCTGCTGTCGCCGATCGTGTTCTTCAACCTCGTCCTGCAGCTGATCAACGCGTTCCAGTCGTTCACCCAGGCCTTCGTGGTCTCCGGTGGCACCGGGGGTCCGGCGGACTCCACGCTGTTCTACTCGTTGTACCTGTACCAGAAAGGTTTCGGTCAGTTCCAGATGGGCTACGCCGCGGCGATGGCGTGGTTGCTGGTCCTCATCATCGGTGTCCTGACCGCCGTCAACTTCCTCCTCTCGAAGTTCTGGGTGTTCTACGATGACTGAGCTGCAGGAGACAGCCTCTCCCGAGGTCGCGACCCACAGGCCGAAGCCCGTGGAAGGTGCGGGACGTGCGTCCCGCAACGCCCGCTCGGCGGTGAAGCACCTGGTGCTGATCGCCGTGAGCATCATCATGATCTACCCGTTGCTGTGGCTGCTGGTGTCCTCGTTCCGGCCCACGGACGTCATCTTCCGGACCCCCGGGCTGTGGCTCAACGACCTGATCACCAGCAACTACACGGGTGGCTGGACGGCCCTCGCGCAGCCCTTCGGCCACTACATCGTGAACTCCGCGATCGTGGTCGTCGGTGCCGTCGCGGGGAACCTCTTCGCCTGCTCCATGGCCGCCTACGCCTTCGCCCGCTGCCGGTTCCGGTTCAAGACGTTGTGGTTCGCCGTCATGCTCATCACCGTGATGGTCCCGGTCCACGTCGTCCTGGTGCCGCAGTACATCCTGTTCAACAACCTCGGCTGGGTGAACACGTTCGTCCCGCTGATCCTGCCGAAGTTCCTGGCCACCGACTCGTTCTTCATCTTCCTCATGGTGCAGTTCATCCGCGGCATCCCGCGGGAGCTCGACGAGGCGGCCCGCATCGACGGCTGCGGCCACGGCCGCATCTTCCTGCGCGTGATGATCCCGCTGATGGGGCCGGCGTTGGCCACCACCGCCATCTTCACGTTCATCTGGACCTGGTCCGACTTCTTCACCCCCCTGATCTACCTGACCGACCCGAACGCCTACACCGTTCCGGTCGCGCTCAAGCAGTTCCTCGACGCCACCAGCGGCAGCAACTGGGGAGCGATGTTCGCGATGTCGATCGTGACCCTCGTCCCGCTGTTCGTGGTGTTCCTCTTCGGTCAGCGCTTCCTCGTCAAGGGGATCTCCACCACCGGTGGCAAGTGACCGTTCGCACGACCGCTCCTACCCGCGCACCTTCGACGAGAATGGCCTCGCTGACATGAACCACGCGGACACCAACACCTCTCCCACCCCGCACCGGGGTCCGTCCCGGCGCCAGGCCGTCACCGGCCTCGCCGCCGTCGGGTCGCTCGCCGCCCTCGCCGCCTGCGCCCCCGGTAGTTCCGGCGGTTCGCAGGCCTCCGGGGGCGGCGGCACCCTGCGCGTCTCGACCTGGGGCAACGACTCCCGGCTCAAGCTCACCCAGCAGGCGGTGGCGGAGTTCGAGAAGGCCAACCCGGGCATCAAGGTCACCGTCGAGAACTCCGAGTGGACCTCCTACTGGGACAAGCTCGCCACCGGCACCGCCGCGAACGACTCGCCCGACGTCATCCAGATGGACGAGTCCTACATCGCCGCCTACGGGACGCGGGGCGCCCTGCTCGACCTCGGCTCGGTCTCCGGCCAGCTCGACCTGTCGGCGATGGACGAGAAGATGCGTGACACCGGCATGGTGGACAAGACGTTCGTCGGTGCTCCCATCGGCACCGGCAACTACTCCTTCGGGGTCAACCCGAAGCTGCTGGAGCAGGCCGGCGTGGCGATGCCGGACGACACCAAGTGGACCTGGGACGAGTTCGCCGACCTCGCCACCCAGATCTCCTCGAAGCTGAGCGCCCAGGGCGTCTTCGGCTTCGACGGGTTCGGGGTGGGCACCAACGAGGTGGCCGTCTGGGCCCGCCAGCGCGGCCAGGAGGTCTTTCCCCGCGACGACGAGAAGCCCGCCGACGAGGCGACCGTCACCAACTTCTTCGAGTACGCCGACGCCCTCATCGCCTCCGGGGCGACCCCGCCGGCCGCGATGCAGAGCGAGAACTCGACCGCCGCGCTCGACGCCTCGCTGTTCGCCACCAACCGGGCGGCGTTCCACCTGCTCTTCCACACGCAGATCTCGGCGTTCGCGGCGGCCAGCGGCAACGAGCTGAAGCTGCTGCGGCTGCCCGCCAAGGCAGCGGGGGAGTCCCCGAAGATGGTGAACAAGGCGTCCATGTACTGGTCGATCTCCGCCCGCTCGAAGCAGAGCGAGAACGCGGCGAAGTTCGTCTCCTTCGTGCTCACCAACCCCGCCGCGACGAAGATCCTCACCACCGAGCGGGGGGTCCCGGCGATCCCGTCGGTGCAGGAGGACATCAAGCCGGTCCTGGACCCGCAGGCCAAGATCGCCCTGGAGTTCACCCAGGCCATCACCCCGGAACTCGTCGACCCGCCGCAGGTGACCCCGGCCAACGCGTCGTCGTGGAGCACCGACTACTCCACGATCGCGACCGAGCAGATCTTCGGGCGCAGCACCCCGGCCGACGCCGCCAAGAAGGTCGTGTCCGCCGCGGCGGGCATGCTTTGACGCGCCACCTCGGACCCGTCTGACCGGTCGGACGGGTCAGGCCGGACCCCGCCGGCACACCGTCACGTCTGTGGCGGTGTGCTGGCGCGGACGAGGACCTCGCCCTCGAACCGTTCCTGGCGCAGCGGCCCGTCCCCGTCGGCGACGACGAGGTCGAAGACGGCCTCGCCGATGCCCCGCAACGGCAACCGGACCGTGGTGAGGGCGGGGGCGACGTCGCGCAGGGTGGGGATGTCGTCGAAACCCGAGATCGCGAGGTCCGCGGGGACGTCGACGCCGGCGTCGCGGGCGGCCGCGAGGGCACCGACGGCCATCACGTCGTTCGCGGCCATCAGGAGCGGACGACGCCCCTCCACCCGGGGGAGCGGACCGCGGGCCAGGAACTCCTCGGTGCTCGCGTAGGCCCCGTCGCGGGTGAACGGGCCCGCCAGGTGAGCGACGGGTTCGATCCCGTACGCTCTCAGCCCGGCCAGGAACCCCGCCGTCCGCTCCCGGGCGGTCAGCAGGTCCTCGGGACCCTCCAGCAGCACGAACTCGCGGTAGCCGATCCCGACCATGGCCTCGCTCAGACGCCGCGCCGCGCCGCCGTTGTCGATGAGGACGGTGTCGACGCCGAGCACGTCCTGGGTGACCGCCGCCACCTGCCCCCCGCTGGCGCGGAACGCGTCGAGTTCGGCGCGCAGGGCGTCCGTCGACTCCTCGTCGGCCCAGCGCGACCCGGCCAGCAGCACGGCCCGGACGCGCTGCCGCCGCAGCGTGGCGACGTGCTGCAGTTCCCGCACGGGATCGCCTCCCGTCACGGCGAGGGTGACGATGACGTCGGACGCCTCGGCCCGGGCCGTCACCCCGGCGGCGAGGGAGGAGAAGTACGGGTCGGCGATGTCGTGGACGACGAGACCGACGACCCCCGAGCGACCCCGGGCCATCGCCTGGGCCTGCGCATTGGCGCTGTAGTCCAGCTGCGCGGCCGCGGCGTGCACGCGTTCGCGCAGCGCCTCCCCGACGACCCGGGAACTGCCGTTGAGGACACGTGAGGCCGTCGCCAACGAGACCCCGGCCTCGCGGGCCACGTCGTCGAGGGTCACCGGCCCGTCCGGACGGGACCTGCGGGCACGTCGACGGGGCGCATCGGGGGTCACGGGCCACATCCTCCCGTGGTCGGCGCTCTCACAGGATGTCGGCGTACTCCTCGGCGTGCCGCCGCACGTGCAGCCGCACGAACGAACAGGCCGGGACGACGCGCAACCCGCGCGCCCGGACGTCGGCCAGCGCGGCGTCGACGACCTTCGTCGCCAGTCCCTCGTTCTCGTGGGCCGGGACGACCTCGGTGTGGACCATCGCGATCGACGAACCCTGCGGGACGTAGTCGGCCAACGCCACGACCTGGCCGTCGAGGCGGCCCTCCCAGCGGTGGGCCTGTTCGTCGTGGGTGACCACGAGGTCGTCGACGGTTGCCACGGAGTGCTCCTGTCCTGTCGAGCCGGTTGTCGAAGAGGAGAACGCGCCCGCGCCCGCGGTGCTTCCCGGGACGTGCGGCGTCATCCGGGGTCACCCGGCGTCGAGGAACTCCCGGTTGGCGGCGGTGTTCCGCGCGATGGCCGCGGCCCACGCCGTCGGGTTGCCCCGCAGCCGGTTGCGGCGGGCCCGCTGCACCGCGGCGACGACCGGCACCGCCCGGCTCAGCACCGGGTGTCGCGGGATGCCCAGCGCGTCCGCGAGCGGGTCGCCCTGCATGGCCCGGGAGACGACCTCGACGAGGGGGGTCGCCACGAGCGCCGGGATCGGGGTGAGTTCGGCCAGCGTGGTGGCCAGCACGGTCAGGCCCGAGGCCGTGAGGGTGCGGGCGTCGTCGTTGGGCACTGCGGTACGGGCGTCGATCCGGTCGTGCAGGGTGCGCGCACCGGCCAGGTCGACCACCCCCGCCGTGAGGCCCGGTTCGACCCCCAGCAGCGTTCCGAGGTGGCGCCAGAACCGGAGGAAGCGCGCGTACTCGGCGGGGGTGAGGTCGATGCCCAGCACCGCGGCGGACTGCGGAGCGACGTAGGTGAAGTCGAGCCAGGTGCGGAGCTGGTCCAGCTGGCTGATCGGGACGGTCCCGTCCGCGGGTGGGTCCTCGCGCTGGACGCGGCGCCGCACGACGGCGTGGCCGAGGCGGACGTGGGCGGTGGAGACGAAACCCCGTCGGCCGGGGCGGGTCCCGCCGGGCAGCGACGCGGCCGTCAGCCACTGCGCCGTCTCCAGCAGCCGGGCGTGCGCGTTCTCCCCCAGGAGCCGCCCCGTCCGGACCAGGATCGTGGACGTCGTCGGCGGTCGGTAGGAACTGATGAGCGCTCCCGCCCCGACGTCGAAGACGTGGACGCCCATCGACGCCGTGAAGGTCGGTTCGGCCGCCTCGTCCAGGACCTCGTCGTCGGCTGCGGCGCAGGTGCGTTCGAGGTCGAGCACCAGGTCGTGCACGGCGGGGTCCACGGCGCTGTCGGCGCCGTGGCGCAACGCCTCGTCGAAGCGCCGCCAGCCGGTGGGGTCGGCGAGGACCCGGTCGGCGAGGGCGTCCGCGAGCGGGTCGGAACGGTGCGCCGCGGCGGCGAGGTCCGCCTCGGTGGGGAGGGCGGGGGAGGTCGGCGGGGTGCTGGTGGTCCTCACCCCGCTGACTCTGCCTCCTGAGCGCCTCCTCCGCCCGTTCCACACCCGTGGGCCGGCCCTCCGGGCGGCGTCAGCGACCGACCGTGGCGGCGGCCCACTCCCGGGTCGCCGCCACGTCGCGGTGCATCTGCTCCACGAGCTCGGCCGATCCCGAGAACGCCAGTTGGGGACGCAGGTGGCGGTGCAGCGAGACCAGCACCTCGCGGTCGTAGAGGTCGAGGCTGACGTCGAGGAGGAACGCCTCGAGCAGTCGCACCCCGTCCGCGTAGCAGGTGGGCCGTCCCCGTCGAGCGCCACGTTCGCGGTGGGGAAGCCGAGCAGACGACCGCGCTGGTCGCCGTGCTCGACGGTGCCGCGCACCTGCAGGACGGGGGTACCGGTGCGGGGGACCGGAACTCGCAGAACCACGGTGCTCTCCTCGGATCAGTCGGTCTTCGGCAACCCGGGCGGGTTGATCTCGGACGTCGGCACGGACTCGTTCGCGAGGTTCCAGCGTGCGAGGGTCTTCGCGTAGGCGCCGCTCTCGATGACGTGGTTCAGCGCAGCGGCCAGGGCGTCGACCAGTCCGTCGCCCTTCTTCGTCGTCGCCGCGATGTCGGCCTGGATCGTGCCACCGCCGGGGACGGTGCCGACGATCTTCGTCTCGCCGGCGACGAGCACGTGGTAGGCCGCGGTCGGGTTCGGGCCGAAGTACGCCTCGATGCGCCCCGACTTCAGTGCGAGGTACACGTCGGTCGACTTCGCGTAGTACTGGATCGTCACCGGTTCCAGACCGGCCGCCGTGTTCTGGGCGTCCCAGTCGAGGAGCACCTTCTCCTGGTTGGTGCCCGAACCGACCGCGACGGTCAGCCCGGCGACGTCCTTCGGCTCCTGGATCGAGGTGGTGCCGGAGGACTTCGCGACCTCCCAGGCGAGGGTGTCGACGCGGTAGGAGGCGAAGTCGTACTTCTCCTTGCGTTCCTCGGTGACGGTGATGTTCGAGAACCCCACGTCGAACTGACCCGAGTCCATGGAGACGAACAGGTTCTCCCACGAGGTGGCCCGCAGATCGGGCTCCAGCCCGAGGACGCCGGCGACGAGCAGGGCGATGTCCGGCTCGATGCCGATGACCGTCGTGTCGTCGTCGGCACGGAAACCTAGCGGCGGGTTGCCGTCGGCCGTGGTGCCGATGACGAGGGTGCCGCGGTCGCGGATCTCCTGCGGCACGGTCGCCGCGATCTCCGGCACGGCCTCGACCGTGGTGCGACCGCTCTGCTCGGGGCTGGTGTCGACCGCACCCTCGGTGGCGGCGACGGCGACGGCGGCGGGGTCGGTCCCGTTCCCGCACGCGGCCAGCACCAGCGGGCTCGCGGCCAGCGACAGGATCCAGGTTCGACGGCTGATCACAGGGTTCTCCTCGGGGTCGCGGTCTGCACCGGGCAGGCCGACAGGGCGGTCCGGCGGGTCGCCGGGTCGCGGGTGGGACGGGGTGGGACGGGGTGGTCAGAGGACCTTCGCGAGGAAGGAACGGGTCCGTTCGTGACGGGGGTGGTCGAACACCTCGGTGGGAGTTCCCTCCTCGAGGACGACGCCGTCGTGCATGAACAGCACGCGGTCGGCGACCTCGCGGGCGAAACCGATCTCGTGGGTGACCACGACCATCGTCGTTCCCGAGGCCGCCAGGTCGCGGATGACGTCGAGGACCTCGCCGACGAGTTCGGGGTCGAGGGCCGACGTCGGTTCGTCGAACAGCACCAGGGAGGGTTCGAGGGCCAGAGCACGGGCGATCGCGACCCGCTGCTGCTGACCGCCGGACAACCGCCGGGGGTACTCGTCGGCCTTGTCGGCGAGTCCGACGCGGGCGAGGAGGGCCCGGGCCTCGACCTCGACGGCGGACCGGCGGCGCTTCTGCGCCGAGACCGGCGCCTCCACGACGTTCTCCAGCACCGTCAGGTGCGGGAAGAGGTTGAAGTGCTGGAAGACGAACCCGATGTGCGAACGCCGGCGCAGCACCTCGCGCTCGTGGAGTTCGCGCAGGTGGTTCCCGGCCCGCTCGTAGCCGATCAGTTCGCCGTTGACCTCGACGATGCCCGAGTCCACCTTCTCCAGGTGGTTGATGGTCCGCAGCAGCGTCGACTTGCCGGACCCGGAGGCACCGAGCACCACGGTGACGGTGCCGGCGGCGACGGAGAGGTCGACGCCGCGCAGCACCTCGAGCGCGCCGAACCGCTTGTGGACCCCCTCGAGCCGGACGACGGGACGGGGCGGGGTGGACGTGCTCATCGCGAGGCCTCCAGGCGGCGGGCGCGGGCACCGCGGACGAGGCGGACCAGCACCACCAGGGGGAGGTCGTCCTGCGAGCGGGAACTGCCCCGTCCGTAGTGGCGTTCCACGAACCACTGCAGCACCGAGAGGGCACTGGTCAGGACGAAGTACCAGACCGCGGCCACCACGAGCAGCGGGATGACCCTGCCGGTCCGGGAGTACACGACCTGCACCTGGTAGAAGAGCTCGGGCAGCGCCATGACGTAGACGACCGAGGTCCCCTTGAGCAGCCCGATGATCTCGTTCCCGGTGGTGGGGACGATGATGCGCAACGCCTGCGGCAACTGGATCCGCCAGAACTGCCGCCCCCGGGGGATCCCCAGCGCGGCCGCGGCCTCCCGCTGACCGGGGTCGATCGCGAGGAACCCGGACCGGACGATCTCGGCGAAGTACGCGGCCTGGTGCAACCCGAGCCCGAGGCAGGCGGCGGTCACCGGGCCGATGAGGTCCTGGGTCCCGATCGACCAGAACTGCGGGCCGAACGGAATCCCGACGCCGATCCGCTCGTAGAGGATCGCGAGGTTGTACCAGAAGAGCAGTTGCAGGATCAGCGGCACCGAGCGGAAGACGCTGATGTAGGTGAAGCTGACCCCGGTGAGCAGCGGGTTGTCGGACATGCGCATGAGGGCCAGCACGGTCCCCAGGACCAGGCCGATCGCCGTCCCCACGAGCGTCAGCTCCACCGTGAACCACAGCGATCGCAGGATCGTGGCGGAGAAGAGGAACCGACCCACCGTGGGCCACTCCCAGACGGGGTTCGCGACCAGCGCGTGGACCGCCATCGCGGCGAGCACCGCCACGACGGCGGTGGCGACCCAGCGCCAGGGGTGACGGGCGGGCAGGACCCTGACCGCGGGCGGAACGGTCAGCACGGGCGCCGGTGCCCGGGTCGGTCGGGTGGTCTCGCTCATCGTCCTCGTTCTCCAGGGAGTTCGCTGCGGATCTCGACAGGTCGTCGTGCGGTCGGGACGGAACCCGCAGCACGGAGCAGTTCCGCGGCCAGGCGGTCGCTGCGTCGGAAGAGTTCGGCGTTCGATCGTGGTCGGGCGAAGGCAGCGGCCGCCGCCTCACCGGCCACCCAGGCGCCGGTCGCGAAACGGCGGGGGTGGACGGAGCCGTCCGCCTGCACCAGGCGCCCGCCTCCGTCGACGACGAGGCGCCCGTTGGACCACCGCACCTCGCCGTCCACCAGTTCGTGGGCCCGGACCTCACCGCGCTCGCGCAACCGGGTGAGCAGGACGTCGGAGGTCCGCTCCAGGTCCGGTACCGGCAACCGGGCCTCGACGAGACCCCGTGCCCGCACCTGGTGCGGACCACTGGCCGAGGAGGCGACGAACACGCCGGCCTCCGGGTCCGGCTCGACGTGCACGTCGGCCCCGAGGAACCTCAGGACCCCCGCGCGGGCCAGGGCCGACATCTGCCGCAACCGCTCCGGTGGGGGACCGCTGGCCACGTAGCTGAAGAACCCGTGCCACCAGCCGTCGAGGTCGAGCGCCGTGGATCGTGCGTTCAACCGGCCCGCGGAGTGGAGGCCGAGGGTCACCACGTACGCGGACAGCAGCGCGGCCAGGACGGCCGCGTCCGGGGAGTGCACCGGGTCGGCCCGTCGTTCCCGGTCGTCCTCGAGGTGGCGCAGGACGCGTTCGTGGACCTCGTCCCCCGACGTCCCCCACCAGCCCTCGAGCGGCCGGTCCAGTGCGGTCACGTCGAACCGGTCGCGCGGGTCGGGCACGGCGCGTTCCACCAGGTGGTCCAGTTCCGCGCTGCCCCAGGGCGACCCGGCGAACCGGGCGTCGAACTCGGCGGGCGCCAGGACGGTCCGTTCCCGGTGGGTGCGGAACAGTTCCCGGTAGTGCGCCCCGGCCATCTCCTTGACGATCAACGGCCAGAGGTCCGAGCGCAGATCGAGTTCCGCGCTCCCGAACCGCTCCTCGACGACCCTCGCGCTGTAGTGGTGGGGCAGACCCAGGCCCGTCGGCGCCGGGTACCCGATCTTCGAGCGGTAGGGAACCCCCCGACGCGAACCGGCGAAGAGGCGCGGTTCCGCTCCGCTGGGGTGGTACCGGAGGTGGCCGTCGGGGAGTTCCTCGAACCGGCCCCCGCGGCCCTCGGTGAGCAGCACCACCAGGTCGACGAAGGCGAGACCCATCCCCACGACGACGACGTCGGCGCCCGGGCGCAGCACGTCCAGGTCCTGGTCGGTCGTGTAGCCGGGACGGACGTAGGCGAGACCGTGGCTGCGGGCGAACGTCTCCAGCTTCCGCTCGCGGGGACCCGGGCGGACGTCCAGGTGTCCCTGGACGAGCAGCACGACGTCGACGGTCAGCGGTTCCCCGGGGCCGGCGAGCTGCACCCGCTGACGTCCGTCGTCCGCGTCGTCCCCGTCGAGGACGTCGAGGACCGTGCGCGCGTGGCGGTGGACCCGCAGGTTCGGGGGCAGGCCGTCGAGCGTGCGTCGCCACGCCGCACCGAGGTAGCGGCTCGCGAGCCGGCGGGAGACGAAGGAACCCGGCCCGCTGCGCAGGACCTCCTCGCGCAGCAGGTCCTCACCGGCGGCCGCGGCGTCGTGGACCAGTCCGGCCCGGTTCTCCCGGATCCAGTCCGCCAGCGACGGCCCCCGGGTGACGGGTCCGGTCAGCCCGGTGACGGAGTCGTCCGGGAGCACCGTGATGTCGGCGGCCCGGGAGTTCATCCACAGCAGGGGGTCCTGGGCCTCCCGCCAGGTGCGACCGGCGCCGGAGTCGAAGGGATCGACGACGTGCACGTCGAGGTCCTCGGGGCCGGCGTGCGCACCGAGGCGTTGCAGCAGGACGAGGGTGCGAGGACCCGCGCCGACGACGCACAGGCTGCGGACGCGGGTGGGGGTGGGGAAGGGCACGGGGGAACTCCGATGGTCACGTCGACGACGACGCCGGGTTCCGTCCGCGGGATCACCGCAGCGGACGGGGGATCAGGATCCCGCGCACACCGCGGACTGCAGTCGACCGAGGTCGACGTGGCGACGACGTGTGAAGCGCTTCTCGGGTACCTTCACGGCGCGAACTCCCATCGGTCCTGGCGGAAGCACCCGCGTCTGAAGGTTCAGGGGGTTGCTGCGACGTCGACGAGCCAGGTCTCTCGGTCGCTCTGGATGGACGGTGTGAAACTATCGTACGAGGAGACCGGTTGCCAAACTCCGTCACGAACCCAGGAGGAAACGCATGACCATCCCGACCGAGCCGCGCGTCCACGTGGTGCACGAGAACCCCGAGTGGTTCCCGCCCTTCGAGGCCGCCCTGCGCGCCGAGGGCGTCCCCTTCGAGGAGGTCCTGCTGACCGACGGGTCCCTGGACCTCGACGCCGAACCGGCCCCGGGCGTCTACTGGTCGCGGCTCAGTGCGTCCGCGCACACCCGCGGTCACGGGCAGACCAAGGAGTTCACCCGGGCCCTCTTCGCCTGGCTCGAGGGCTGGGGCCGCCGGGTCGTCGGGGGGACCCACGTCGTCGAGCTCGAGGTGAGCAAGGTCGCCCAGCACGCGCTGTTGCGCCGCAACGGGTTCGACGTACCCCGGACCGTGGCCGTCTTCGGCCGAGGGGACCTGGCGGCACGCTCCCGGGAACTGCAGGTGCCGTTCATCACCAAGCACAACCAGGGCGGCAAGGGCCTCGGCGTCCGGCGCTTCGACTCCCACGAGGACTTCGACGCCCACGTCGCCTCGCCGGAGTTCGAGGAACCGGTCGACGGGATCACCCTGCTCCAGGAGTTCCTCCGCTCGGCCGAACCGTTCGTCACCCGGGCCGAGTTCGTGGGCGGGCGCTTCGTCTACGCGGTGCGCGTGGACACCTCCGCGGGCAGCTTCGAACTGTGCCCCGCCGACGCGTGCGAGGTGCCGGGCGTGGTCCCGTTCGCGCTGCGGACGGAGATCACCGGAGACCACCCGCTCGTCCGCCGCTACGAGGAACTGCTGCGGACGGCCGGCATCGAGATCGCCGGCATCGAGTTCCTCGAGACGGCGGACGGGCGGACGGTCACCTACGACATCAACACCAACACGAACTACAACCCCGCGGTCGAGGCCGTCGCCCCCGTGTCGGGTCCCGGCGCCATCGCCCGCTACCTCGGCGGGCTCCTCAGCGGCGACGCGTGAGCGGAGGTCGCAGACCCAGGTGCTCGCGCAGCGTGGTCCCGACGTACGCGGTCGGGTAGGCGCCCCGTTCCTGCAGGGCCGGGACGAGCTGGTCCACGACGTCGTCCAGGCCGCTGGGGACGAGGAACGGCGTGATGTTGAACCCGCTGCTGGCGCCGCTGCGCACCCAGAGGGTCAGCTCGTCGGCCAACTGCGAGGCCGTACCGGCGAAACCGCGCCGGGTCGAGGTGTGCAGCACGAGTTCGCGCAGCGAGAACTTGTTCTCCTCCGCCACCCGGCGCCACTCCTGGGCGATCGCCCGGGGGTCGTGACCCTGTCGCGCGGCGCCCCGGGTCCCGTCGATGTCCGCGATGACGGGGTCGTGCGCGGGCAACGGGCCGTCGGGGTCGTGGCCCGACAGGTCCTCGCCCCACACCTGACCCACCAGCGAGAGCGCGGTCGCGGGGGTCACCTGCTGCTCCAGGACCCAACGGGCCTTCTCCTCCACCTCGCCCTCGGTGTCGGCGACGACGATCTGGGTCCCCGGGAAGGTGAGGACGTCGTCCTCGGGGCGACCCGCCGCCACGACGCGGCGGCGGACGTCGTCGGCGAACGCCAGCGCGTCGTGGCGGTCGCTCCCGTGCGCGGAGAAGATCACGTCGGCCGAGCGGGCGGCGAAGTCGCGGCCGGTGGGTGAGTCGCCCGCCTGGAAGATCACGGGATGACCCTGCGGGCTGCGGGGGACGGTGGGGGCGATCTCGACGTCGAAGAAGCGGTCGTCGGAGTCCACGGGGGCGAACTCCGACCCGTCCCAGCTGTCCCAGACCCGTCGGGCCAGGTTCACGAAGCGTTCGGCCCGCTCGTAGCGGTCGGCGTGGTCGAGGTAGCCGCCCCGGCGGAAGTTCGCCCCGGTCCAGGCGTTGTCCGTCGTGACGACGTTCCACGCGGCGCGACCACCGGAGAGGACGTCCAGGGACGCGAGGCGGCGGGCCAGGTCGGCGGGGTCGTTGTAGGTGGTGTTCTGGGTGGCGACCAGACCGATGCGGTCGGTCAGACCCGCCAGCGTGGCGAGTTCGGTCAACGCGTCGGGTCGCCCGACGACGTCGAGGTCGTGGATCCTGCCCCGCTGTTCGCGCAGGCGGAGACCCTCGCCGAGGAAGAACGCGTCGAACAGTCCGCGTTCGGCGGTCCGGATCAACTGCGTGAAGGTCGAGTGGTGCATCTGGGATCCGCTGCGGGGGTCCGACCAGATGGTGCTGTGGTTGACGCCCTGGAAGAAGACACCGAAGTGGACGACGGCGTTGGGGTAGCGCAGGTCGGTCACGGGACTCCTCAGGCCGTCGCGAACTGGTTGACCGGCCGGGGACGGCCGAGGGTGGTGCGCAAGGTCGCACCGGCGGCGGGTGGTTGCAGCAGCCGGGCGACGCGCAGGGCGGGGAAGGTGGTGCGCAGCAGCGTGCGGAGGTCCTCGTCGAGGACGGCGGCGTGCAGCCGGACACCGTCGACGGAACCCGCGAGACCGGCGAGGTACCGCGCGAAGCCCTCACCGGACCCCGCCCAGCGCAGCCGGTCCCGTACGGGGGCCGGGGCGTCGGCGTCGAGCGCCTCGACCCGCTGCGCACCCGAGGCGGCCGCGGTGTCGAGGGCGAACTCGACCTCGAGCACGACCAGCGGACCACCGGCGCTGCGCCGGGTCCGCTCGTTGCCCGTGAGGACGACGTCGACCACGTCCGGGTCGAGGAGGTCGCGTTCGTGGGCGGCCACGACCGGCTGCCCCTGCGGGGGACGGGGCACGGTGAGCGGGCCCTTGACCGAGAAGTTGGTGGCGACGACGTCGACGTGGTGCAACCGGTCGCGGTCGACGTAGCGTCCCGTGGCGACGTCGCGGACCACCGCGTCGTCCTCCCAGGAGTCCCACAACCTCCGCACGGCCCCGACCACGTCGGTGAGTTCCGCCTGCGGGTCGTCGAGCACGGGGAGGTCCACCGTCCGGGCCACGGCGGGGGTGGACGTCGTCGCGATCCAGCCGGCGCGGCCGGCGCTGGAGTGGTCCAGCGACGCGATCTGCGCCGCCACGTGGAACGGTTCGGAGTAGGTGGTCGCGGCGACCGGCAGCAGACCGATCGTGTCGGTGGTCCCGGCGAGGAAGGCCGCCCGCTGCACCGCGTCCAGGTGCCCGCGGGGGTTGCGGGGGTCCGGCAGCGTGGAGTCCTCGAAGGTGAGTCCCGTGAGGCCCTGGGCCTGCGCGGTGACGGCGAACTCCTTCAACCGCGCGGGGGAGAACACGGCGTCGGGGGAGACCCGGGAGCGGCGCCAGGCCGCGGGGTGCCACCCGCCGCCGTCGACGTCGAGGAACACGTGGAAGGGGGTCGGCATGGAAATCTCCTGAGTGGTGGGTACGGCAGCCGCCGTCTGTGTCACAGTGCTCTCCACCGATCGACGAGGAGGCGACCATGCGTGACCGGGTACGAGAACTGTTGGCGCACTGGGTGTCGTCGATCGTGGCCGGACTGGCCATCGCGGGGCAGGGGCAGTGGGGGTACGCCTGGTCGCCGCTCGACGACGAGCCGGCCCCCGGCGAGCTGAGCTGGCCGCAGTTCGAGGGGGAGCTGCGCGCGCTCTTCGCCGAGGCTGAACGTGGCGGGATCGGCGACGGGTCCCGGCCCAGCAGCGAGCCGATGCCCTGACGTCCCGCCCCGTCGACCGGGGTGGATCAGGTCTGAGCGGGTTCGCCCACGCTCAGCCCCGCGGCCTTCCAGGCCGGGAACCCGCCGTCGACCTGCACGACGTCGGTGAAGCCTGCCGCCAGCAGTTCGGCGGTGACGGGGCCGGAGCCCGCGGGAGAACCGCAGATCACGACGATCTGCTGGTCCTTCCCGGTGAGTTCCGCCAGCGCGGTGCCGGAACCGAGGGCGAACTTCTCCGCCACCTCGGTCTTGGCCACGACGACGGCCTGCGGCAGGTCGCCGGCGGCGGCCCGCCCGGCGTCGCTGCGGACGTCGACGAACAGCGCACCGGCGGCGACGGCGCGTCCGGCGGTCTCGGCGTCGACGAGCGGTGCCTGGGGTGCTGCGGTGGTGTCGCTCACGTCGTGTCTCCTCGGTTCGTGCGGTCGGCCCCGGCGATCGCGCGAGGCCGTCGTCCCTGCGGGCTGAGGCGTCGGGGACGAGGTCACCCCAGGTCCACGCCGGCACCGGGCGCGGGCAGGAAGGACGCGGGTTCCGGGCGAGCGTCGGTCGTGGGACCCCAGTGCCCCTCGACGATCCCGTACTCGAGCTCCGGCCCGGCACCGACGAACTGCTCGACCGCGGCCAGCAGCCGTTCGACCTCGGCCGATCCCGTCCCGACCCCGGTGGAGACCCTCAGCCCGCCGTCGGCCAGACCGAGGGAGTCGGCGAACCGGTGGGCGCAGAACCGTCCGTCGCGCACACCGATCCCGTGCTCGGCCGAGAGGAAGGCCGCGACCTCGGAGACCGAGCGACCGGGGACGGTGAAGGTCACGACCCCCACGGCGTCGTCGGGGCGGGGGCGCACGACCTCGACGCCCGCCAGCGCCGTCAGCCCGCCGACGAGCCGTTCGCGCAACGCCTCCTCGTGCGCCTCGAGCGCTCCGGGGGCCAGCGTGGCGAGCGTGCTGCAGGCCTGGGCGAGGGCGACGGCGCCGAGCACGTTCGGGGAACCCGCCTCGTGGCGGTCGGGCCCGGTGGCCCACCGCACCGCGTCGTGGCGCACGTCGAGGGTGGCGCCCCCACCCGCGAGGTAGGGATCGGCGGCGTCGAGCCAGTCGCGACGACCGACGAGCGCGCCCGCCCCGTAGGGGGCGTAGAGCTTGTGCCCGGACAGCGCGATCCAGTCGATCCCGTCGCGACCGAGGTCCACCCTGCGGTGGGGGAGCAGTTGCGCCCCGTCGACGGCGATGCGGGCGCCGGCCGCGTGCGCGGCCCGGGCCAGCCGGCGCAGCGGCAGGACCTCACCGGTCACGTTGGAGGCACCGGCGACGGCCAGCAGCGCGTACCCGCCGCGGGCGAGCTCGGCCTCCAGCAGCGTCGCGGTCTCCTCCGCGTCCGACCCGCCGCGCAGGACCGTGGTCAGGGCTGACCGCTGCCAGGACAACAGGTTCGCGTGGTGCTCGACGTCGGCCACCAGGACCCTGGAGCCCTGCGGGACGGCCCGGGCGAGCAGGTCGAGCGCGTCGGTCGTGCTCCGGGTGAAGACGACGACGTCGTCGGGGCGCGCCCCCAGGAAGGTCCCGACCTCGGCCCGGGCCTGCTCGAACAGGGCGGTGGAGACGCGTGAGAGGTACCCGGCGCCGCGGTGGACGCTGGCGTAGTGGGGGAGGACCTGGGCGACGCGGGTGGCGACGGAGACGAGGGCGGGCGCGCTCGCGGCGTTGTCCAGGTTCGCGTAGGTGGTCGACCCGCCCTGGGCGAGCGGGACGCGGGTGTCCCTGCCGACCACGGGCAGCAGCGGTGCGACGGGCGCCGGGCAGCGGAGGGGGGAGAGGGTGCTGAGCGTCACGAGGAGTCTCCTGGAGGAACTGGACCCTGCCGGGAGGACCGGGATCACCCCGGCGAGGTCCGCGCTTGCCGGCGCCACTGCGGCGTCGACCAGGTCGTCACCCGGGGCACCCCGCCGCGGAGGGAGGGTTGCCGGCCAGCGAGCCGGGGCTTGTCGCTGGCGCTCATGACCTGCGCTGAGGTTGCCACGTCGGACCCCGCTGAGCAAGATCGGCGTGTCGCGAACCCGTCGGAACTCCGCCAGAACCCCACGTGTCGGGTAGTTCCCCCGTTCGGGGGAACCCCGGAACAGCACTTGTGGATCGCGTCGACCCCGGTCTACATTCGGTGAACACCATCCAGAGCGGCCGAGAGTCCTGGCTCGACGACGCCGCAGCAACCCCCCGAGCCCGGGCGAGGGTGCTAAAGCCAGGCCGATGGAGTTCGTGATGCGCCCCACCGATGTCCCTGACGCGTACCCGGTTCCGGACCGGGGCCGGCCGCGATGACGCTGGCTCCCCTCGTCGCCGCCGCGACCGGGAGGCCCACCGTCAGTTTCGAACTCTTCCCGCCCCGTTCCGAGAACGGGCGGGAGTCGCTGTGGCGCAGGCTCTCCGATCTCCTCGACACGCACCCCGACTTCGTCTCCGTCACCTTCGGGGCAGCCGGCGCGACGAAGGGACCGAGCCGGGAGCTGCTGGCCCACGTCCTGGGTTCGACGGCCGTGCCGGCGATGGCCCACCTGACGTGCGTGGGGTCCTCGCGACGTGAGGTCGTGGAACTCGCCAGCGAGTTCCTCGACGCCGGTGTCCGCAACGTCCTCGCGCTGCGGGGCGACCCGCCGGTCGGGAGCGCGGACTGGACCCCGCACCCGGACGGTCTGGCGACCGCGCGGGACCTGGTGGAACTCCTCCAGGTCGCCGACCGGCGGCGCTCCGCGCTGCGGGGCGGTCGCGTCCCCGTCGACGAGGGTCCCCTGACCCTCGCCGTGGCGGCCTTCCCCCGCGGTCGCGACGCGGAACTGGCGGCCCTGCGCGCCAAGCAGGACGCCGGTGCGCACTTCGCGATCTGCCAGGTGACGTTCTCGGTCGACGAGTACGCCACCTTCGTGCGCCGGGCGCGCGCCGCCGGGGTGAGCATCCCGCTGCTGCCGGGCATCGCCGTGACGGACGACGCCCGCCGGTTGCAGCGCATCGGTGAGCTGGCCGGTGTCCCGGCCCCGGAACAGCTGCTCGCGGCGCTCGACACCGACGACACCGCCCAGCGCCGCCGGGCGTCGACGGCGTTCTCGTCGGGACTCGCGGCGGGACTGCTCGACGCCGGCGCCCCCGGACTGCACCTCTACACGTTCAACGCGGCGGAACCCGCGCTCGACCTGCTCGACCACCTGAACCTGCCCCGATCCACCCAGAGCCGCATCGCTGCGGTAGGAGGTCCCACCCCGTGAGCACCGAGAACTTCCCCACCTGGACCGCCACCGTCCTCGGCTACCCGCGCATCGGCGCCGACCGCGAGGCCAAGAAGGCCCTCGAGGCCCTGTGGGCCGGTCGCGCCGACCTCGCCACCACCGAGGCCGCCCTGGCCGGGGTTCGTGCCGCCACGGTCCGCCGGCTGAACTCCCTCGGCCTGCCGGCGCACGACGCGTCGATCCCGTCCGCGTTCTCGGCCTACGACCAGGTGCTCGACGCCGCCGTCGCCGTCGGCGCCGTCCCGCCGCGCTTCGCCGACGTCGTGGGCGAGGACGGCCGCGTCGACCTCGTGGGGTACTCCACGATCGCCCGCGGTCGCGGTGCGGACGCCCCGCTGGAGATGACGAAGTGGTTCGACACCAACTACCACTACCTCGTTCCCGAGATCTCGCCGTCGACGACCTTCCGGTTCGCCGACGACCGTGGGGTGCGGGAGTTCGCCGAGGCGCTCTCCGACGGGTTCCTGACCCGTCCCGTCGTGGTCGGGCCCGTGACGTTCCTGCTGCTGGCCAAGGCGGCCGACGACGCCCCGGCGGGTTTCGCCCCGATCTCCCGGCTCGACGACCTGCTCGGCGCCTACGAGGAACTCCTCGCCGCCTACGCGGCCGCGGGGGCGGAGTGGCTGCAGCTGGACGAACCGGCGCTGGTCAGCGACTCCGCGACGAACGGCGTCGAGGGTCTCGCCGACCTCGTCCGTCGCGCCTACGACCGCCTCGCGGCGCTCGAGGGCCGTCCGCGCCTGCTGGTCGCGACGCCCTACGGCGACCCGGGTGACCTCCTGGAACCCCTGGCCGCCACGGCGGTCGAGGGTCTCGCCCTCGACCTCGTCCGCGGCGCGACGCCGGCGCGTCCGGAACTGCTGCACGGCAAGACGGTCGTCGGCGGGGTCGTGGACGGTCACAACGTCTGGCGGGTCGACCTCGTCGAGGCGCTGGCCCGGCTGCGGACCCTCGAGGGTTCCGCCGCCCACGTCGTCGCGGGGACGTCCACCTCGCTGCTGCACGTCCCGCACGACGTGACCCGCGAGACCACCCTCGACGAGCGCCTGCGCGGCTGGCTCGCGTTCGCCGACCAGAAGGTCGCCGAGGTCGTCGTCCTGGGCAAGGCGCTGGGGGACGCAGCGGCGGTGCAGGAGGAACTGACCGCGTCGGCGCAGGCCCGGGCCGACCGCGTCGGCGCCCCCGGCGTGGTGCGTCCCGAGGTGCGCGACCGGCTCGGAGCGCTGACCCCGGAGGCCTTCGGGCGCAGCGACTACGCCGTGCGCCGCCTCGCCCAGGAACAGGCGCTGGGTCTGCCGGCGCTGCCGACGACGACGATCGGCTCGTTCCCGCAGACGGGCGAGATCCGCAAGGCGCGCGCCGCGTGGACGCGCGGAGACCTCGCGACGGCCGCCTACGAGGAGTTCCTCAAGGCGGAGATCGACCGCGTCGTGGACCTGCAGGAGGAACTGGGCCTCGACGTCGTCGTGCACGGGGAACCCGAGCGCAACGACATGGTCCAGTACTTCGCCGAGCAGCTCGACGGGTTCGCCGTCACCGCCCACGGCTGGGTCCAGTCCTACGGGTCGCGCTGCGTGCGCCCGCCCATCCTCTGGGGTGACGTCGTCCGTCCGGCGCCGATCACGGTGCCCTGGAGCCGGTACACGAAGACACGCACGACGAAGCCCGTCAAGGGCATGCTGACCGGCCCGGTGACGATCCTCGCCTGGTCCTTCGTCCGTGACGACCAGCCGCTGGGCGACACCGCCCGCCAGGTCGCCCTGGCGCTGCGCGACGAGGTCAGCGACCTCGAGGCCGCCGGCATCGGGATCGTCCAGGTCGACGAACCCGCTCTGCGGGAGCTGCTGCCCCTGCGCACCCAGGACCAGCCCGCCTACCTGGACTGGTCGGTGAACTCGTTCCGCCTGGCGACGGCCGGTGCCGCCGACGCGACGCAGATCCACACCCACCTCTGCTACTCGGAGTTCGGTGAGGTCATCGACGCGATCGACGGCCTCGACGCGGACGTCACGAGCATCGAGGCGGCACGCTCGCGCATGGAGGTCCTCGGCGACATCGCGCGGGCCGGTTTCGCGCGGGGCATCGGGCCGGGGGTCTACGACATCCACTCGCCGCGCGTTCCCTCGACCGAGGAGGTCGTCGGGTTGCTGCGCGCCGCCGTCGCCGCGGTCCCGGCCCGCCAGGTCTGGGTGAACCCGGACTGCGGCCTCAAGACCCGTGGCTACGCCGAGACCACCGAGTCGCTGCGCAACCTCGTCGAGGCCGCCCGCACCGTCCGCGCGGAACTCCCCGCGCACGCCGTCGCGACGAGCTGACGCCCCCGTCCGAGCGGATCCCCGCCGGACGCCAGCCGCCCTCCTGACCTCCCGAGGTCAGGAGGGCGGCGCTCGTTCGGCCCGGGTTCCCGCCGACCCGGCCGGGCGGGTTGAGATTCCGGCAGGGGGTCCCTATGATTCCTGCAGAACACCATCCAGAGCGGCTGAGAGACCTGGCTCGACGACGTCGCAGCAACCCCCCGGCAACGGGCGCGGGTGCTTCCGCCAGGAACGATGGAGGAGCGCAGTGAACAAGACGTCCCACGTCGCCGTCCTGAGGCGCATCGTCGACTTCTGCCTCACCGGTTCCACCGGCTGTCGCTGACCCAGCACCCCCGCTGACCGGGAACGTGCCGGTCACCCCGCGTCCCCGCCGCAGGCCGGACGTGTCTTCGACGTACCCCTCAGCCTGGAGAACCCTTGCGCACCCGCACGCCCTTGTCCGCCGTCGCCCTCGTCGCGTTGTTCGCCCTCACCGCCTGCGGTGGCGGGAGCCAGGACGACGGCAGTGCCGCCGCCGACGGTGAACCCGTCGCCGGCGGGAACCTCACCTTCGCCATCCAGGTCGACTCCGGCTGCATCGACCCGCAGCAGGTCGGCAACAACGACGCCCTGAACGTCGGTCGCCAGCTCGTCGACTCCCTCACGGTCCAGGACCTCGACGGTCAGGTCCAGCCGTGGCTGGCCCAGAGCTGGGAGGTCAGCCCCGACGCGAGGACGTTCACGTTCCACCTGCGTGAGGGCGCCACGTTCTCCGACGGGACGCCGCTCGACTCCGCGGCGGTCAAGGCGAACCTCGACGGCATCGTCGCGCTCGGGGCGAAGGCGTCGTTGGCCTCGGCCTACCTCGCGGGCTACACCGGGACGCAGACGCCGGACGCGCGAACGGCCGTCGTGACGTTCTCGCAGCCGAGCGCACAGTTCCTGCAGGCGACGTCGACGATGAGCCTCGGTCTGCTCTCCGTCGCCACGACCACCGCGGATCCCGCGACTCGTTGCGACGGAACGACTCTCGTCGGATCCGGTCCCTTCGTGGTCGGGAAGTACACGAAGGACAGCGAGGTCGTGCTGAAGAAGCGCACCGGCTACGCCTGGGCCCCGACGGGTTCGAAGCACAGTGGTGACGCCTACCTCGACACGATCACCTACCAGGTGGTCCCCGAGGCGAGCGTGCGCACCGGGTCGCTGCAGTCGGGTCAGATCGACGCGACGACGGCGATCTCCGCGCAGGACCTCCCGCAGTTCGACGGCGGCGGTTTCTGGACCGAACGTCGCGCGAACCCGGGCATCCCCTACAACTTCTTCCCCAACGAGTCGCGGCCGGTCTTCCAGGACGAACGCGTCCGCCAGGCCCTGTCGAAGGCCATCGACCGCGAACAACTGGCGAGCATCCTCAACCCGGGTGACGTGGCCGTGACGTCGGCGCTCTCGGCGTCCACCCCGGACGCACCCGACGACTCCGACGTCCTCGCCCACGACGTCGCCGGGGCCAACGCCCTCCTCGACCAGGCCGGCTGGACGAAGGGTGCGGACGGGATCCGCGCGAAGGACGGCCAGGAGCTCTCCTTCACGATCACCTTCTGGCAGCCCACCTCGGCGGTGCTGGAACTCGTGCAGCAGCAGGTGCGCGAGGTCGGGATCGACCTGCAGTTGAAGCAGGGCACGACGGCCGAGACGACGGCGCAGCAGAACTCCGGCGACTACGACGCGATCTTCTACAACCTGACCCGCTCCGACCCGGACGTCGCCCGCACGATCTTCTCCACCGAGGCGCGCAACGTGAACCACCGCGCGCACAGCGAGGTGGACGACCTGCTGACCCGGCAGGCCGCGACGACCGACCCCGCGCAGCGCGCGGACCTCGTGGCCCAGGCGTCGAAGCTCCTCCTGACCCAGGCCCACTCGATCCCGCTCGTCGAACTCTCCACCGTCATCGCCGCGAGCGACGACGTGCACGACCTGCAGTTCGAGGGTTCCTCCCGGTTGTGGTTCTACGACGCCTGGAAGACCTCGTGAACCTCGGGCTCGTGGGCTACGTGGGCCGCCGTCTCGGTCAGGCCGTGCTGGTCCTGTGGGCGGCGTTCACCGTGACGTTCGTCATCCTCTACCTGCTCCCGAGCGACCCGGTCTCGATCATGCTCGCCGGTGGTCAGGGCGGGGAGCAGGCCGCGGTCGACCCCGCCCAGGCGGCGGCGTTGCGCGCCGAGTACGGACTCGACGACCCGTTGCCCGTGCAGTACGTCCACGCGCTCTGGCGCACGCTGCACCTGGACCTCGGGAACTCGATCCAGAACGGCGCACCGGTGTCGACGTCGATCGCGGACGCGTTGCCGCAGACGGCCCTGCTCGCCGCCTCGGCCTTCGTGGTCGCCCTCGTCCTGGGGGTCGGGATCGCCTTCCTCTCGACCTGGACGCGCTGGGGCTGGGTGCGGACGCTGCTGCTCGCCCTGCCCCCGCTGGGGGTCTCGCTGCCGACGTTCTGGGTCGGGCTGCTGCTCATCCAGGTGTTCTCGTTCCGGATCCCGGTCTTCCCCGCGCTGGGCAACCGGGGGGTCTCCAGCCTCGTCCTGCCGGCCGTCACGCTGGCGATCCCGGTCTCGGCCTCCATCGCGCAGGTCCTCGCCCGGGGTCTGCGGACGGCCCTGGCCGAACCGTACGTCGAGACCGCCCGGGCCAAGGGCGCGTCCCGGGCCCGGGTGCACCTGCGCCACGCGTTCCGCAACGCCACCATCCCGGCGCTCACCATCGGCGGGGTCGTCGTGGGGAACCTGCTCGCGGGGGCCGTCGTGGTCGAGACCGTGTTCTCCCGGGTCGGGATCGGGCGGCTGACGGTGACCGCCGTCAACGGTCAGGACATCCCGCTCGTGCAGGGCCTGGTCCTGCTGGCCGCGACGGTGTTCGTGGTCACCAACCTGGTCGTCGACCTCCTCTACCCGGTGCTCGACCCCCGCATCCGGGTGATCGGTGCCGCGCGCGCCTCGAAGCGCCGGGACCGCACCGCGGACCGCGTCGTCGTGGGGGCCGGCACGTGAGCCGGCCCGCACCCGAGGACGTCCTCGACGTCCTCGACATCGACGTCCGCTACCGCAGACCGGTCAGACCCCGGCGCGGGGTCCCGAGCCGGCTGCGCCGTCCCGACGTGGTGCTCGCCGGCCTGGTCCTCCTGCTGGTGCTGCTCTGGGCGGTGGTCCCGGACCTCTTCACCGCGCAGAGCCCGATCGACGGCGTTCCCGCCGACCGGTTGCAGGGACCCTCCGCGGCCCACCTGTTCGGCACCGACCACCTCGGCCGGGACCTGTTCTCCCGGGTCGTCCACGGCTCGCGGTTGACGTTGCAGGCGACGGTGCTGGCCGTCCTCATCGGACTCCTCGTCGGCACGCTGGTCGGGCTGGTCTCGGGCTTCGTGCGCGGTGTCGTCGACGACGTGCTCATGCGGGTCATGGACGTGCTGCTGTCCATCCCGGCGCTGCTGCTGTCGATGGCCCTCATCACCGCACTGGGTTTCGGCACGACCAAGGTGGCGATCGCCGTGGGCATCGGGACGGTCGCGAACTTCGCCCGGGTCATGCGCTCGGAGGTGCTGAAGGTCGGCTCCGCGGTCTACGTCGAGGCGGCCCGGGCCGGTGGCGTCCGGACGACGGGTGTGCTCTTCCGGCACGTGCTGCCCAACGCCGCGGGCCCCGTCCTGGCGCTGTCGGCGCTCGAGTTCGGGGTCGCCGTCCTCGCCGTCTCGTCGCTGAGCTTCCTGGGGTTCGGGGCGCCCCCGCCCGCCCCCGAGTGGGGTTCGCTCGTGTCCGGCGGGCGCGACTACCTGGCGACCTCGTGGTGGCTGACGACGTTGCCCGGTCTGGTGGTGGCGGCCGTCGTGCTGTCCGCCAACCGCATCGCCCGGGCCCTGGAGAAGGGAAACGCCGCGTGAACGCTCCGCTGCTGCAGGTGCAGGACCTCCGGATCTCCTACACCGGCCGGGCCGGGAGGAAGGAGGTCGTGCACGGCGTCTCGTTCGACGTCCACCCCGGTGAGGTCGTCGCGGTCGTGGGGGAGTCCGGGTCCGGCAAGAGCACCACGGCGCACGCCGTCGTGGGGCTGCTGGCGGGCAACGGGTCGGTCGACGCCGGTTCCGTCCTGCTCGAGGGCGACGAACTCGTGGGTCTGAGCGACACCGCCTGGCGGCGGGTCCGCGGCGCGCGCATCGGCCTGGTCCCGCAGGACCCGACGCTGTCGCTGAACCCCGTGAAGCGCATCGGCGACCAGGTCGCCGAGGCGCTGCACGTGCACGGGCTGGCCAGGGGGGCCGCCGCCCGGGTGCGCGCGGTGGACCTGCTGACCGCGGCCGGCCTGCCCGACGCCGCGCTCCGCGCGAGGCAGTACCCGAGCGAACTCTCCGGCGGGATGCGCCAGCGCGTCCTCATCGCGATCGGGCTCGCGGCCGGGCCCCGGTTGCTCGTCGCCGACGAACCCACCAGCGCCCTCGACGTCACCGTCCAGCGACACGTCCTCGACCACCTCGAGGACCTCACCCGCGAGGCCGGCACCGCCGTGCTGTTCATCACCCACGACCTGGCGGTGGCCGCCGACCGGGCCACGCGCGTCGTGGTGATGTCCGAGGGCGAGGTCGTCGAGGTCGGGACCGCCCACCAGGTGCTCACCCGACCGCGGCACGCCTACACCCGGCAGTTGCTCGCCAGCGCACCCAGCCTGTCCAGCGCCCGCATCACCGCCCGACCCCGCGAGCGCACCGCGCCGCCGGCACCGCGACCGGCGGAACCGCTCGTCCGGGTGCGGAACCTGGTGAAGGAGTTCCCGCTGCCGGGCCGGGGCAACGCCCAGACCGCCGTCTCCGACGTCAGCTTCGACGTCGGCCGGGGTGAGACGGTCGGGCTGGTGGGGGAGTCCGGCTCGGGCAAGACCACCACCGCCCGCCTCGTCCTGGGCCTGGAACGTCCCACGACGGGCGAGGTCCTGTTCGACGGGAGGCCGACCGCCGGCCTGCGGGGCTCGGCCTGGCGCGAGCTGCGACGGCGGATGCAGCTCGTCTACCAGAACCCCTACGCCTCGCTCGATCCTCGCGTCGCCGTGGGGGAGACCGTCGCGGAGCCCTTGCGCGCGTTCGGCATCGGGAACGGGGCCTCGCGACGACGACGCGCGGTGGAGCTGCTCGACCAGGTGCGGTTGCCGGCGGACGTCCTCGAACGGCGGCCCGCGGAACTCTCCGGCGGGCAGCGGCAGCGCGTCGCCATCGCGCGGGCCCTCGCGCTGGAGCCTGAGTTCGTGGTGTGCGACGAACCCGTCTCCGCGCTCGACGTCTCCGTCCAGGCGCAGATCCTGGAACTCCTCGTGCAGCTGCAGGCCGACCACGGGCTGAGCTACTTGTTCATCTCCCACGACCTGGCCGTCGTCCGCCAGGTCTGCGACCGGGTCGGGGTGATGCGCCGGGGTGAACTCGTCGAGTTCGCCACCTCCGAGGAGGTGTTCTCCGCACCGCGGCACCCGTACACGGTCGAACTGCTGGAGGCCATCCCCGGCCGACGGGCCCTGGAGGACGTGTCGTGACCGCCGAACCCGTGGACCTGCTGGTCCGGATCGTCGGACCGCACGACGACCTCGCGCGGCCGCTCTTCGACGACCTGGCCCGGGAGTACGGGACCCGCTACGGCGGGACCCCCGACCAGGTCCGGCAGGAGCTCGAGCGCTACCCGGCGCGCGAGTTCGAGGAACCCCACGGCGTCCTGCTCCTGCTGCTCGAGGACGGCGATCCCGTCGCCGGCGGTGCCTACCGCCGCTACGACGATCGGACCGCCGAGCTGAAACGGATCTGGACCCACCCGGCGCAGCGTCGGCGGGGGCTCGCCCGTCGGGTCCTCGTGGAACTCGAACGCCGGGCCGTCGCGGCGGGCTACCGCCGCACCTACCTCACGACCGGACCGCGCCAGCCCGAGGCGAAGCACCTGTACCTGACCACGGGCTACCGGCCGCTGTTCGACGTCGCGGTGGACCCCGAGACCATCGGCCCCCTGGCCTTCGAGAAGGATCTGAGCACCCCGTGAAGTTCCTCGTGATGTCCCTCATCGGCACCAGCGGTGACGCCGCCGGTGGGAGGTCCACCTCGCCGCGCCAGCGCTTCCGCGAGGTGGTCGAGACCGCGGAGTTCACCGAGCAGCTCGGTCTCGACGCCTTCGGGGTGGGGGAGCGGCACTCCCCGGAGTTCCTGTCCTCCGCCCCGACCGTCGTGCTGGCCCACCTGGCGGCCCGGACGTCGAGCATCCGGCTCTTCACCACGGTGACCGTCCTGAGCTTGCTCGACCCCGTCCGGGTCGCGGAGGACTACGCCACCCTCGACCACCTCTCCGACGGGCGGTTTGAGATGATCATCGGCAAGGGCAACGACGCCCACCAGTCGGAGCTGTTCGGGTTCGGGCTCGCCGACCAGTGGGACCGCAACCGGGAGAACTACGAGCTCCTGCGCCGGTTGTGGCGGGAGGAGGGGGTCGACTGGTCGGGGCGCTACCGTCCGGACCTGCGCGGGGCGACGACCTACCCGCGGCCCCTCGACGGGCCGCTGCGGGTCTGGCACGGTTCGGCGTCCAGCCGGGAGTCCACCGAACTCGCGGCCCGCTTCGGCGAACCGCTGTTCTCGGCCAACGCCTTCCACCCGCAGGCCAAGTACGCCGACCTCATCGCGCACTACCGGCAGCGCTTCGCCGAGCACGGTCACGACCCCGCCCGGGCCCTCGTCGGCGCCGGTTCGGGGGGCGTGCACCTGGCCAGGACCTCCCAGGAGGCCCTCGAGCGGTTCCGGCCCCTGTGGGAGGGGTACATGGCGACCCCTGCGGCGGCGCACAACAGGTCCCCGTTCGCCTCCCTCGAGGACGCGGTCGAGCGCGGGCCGAACCTCGTCGGATCCCCGGAGCAGGTCGTCGACAAGATCGGGAACTACCACGGGGCGTTCGGTCACGAACTCCTCGCGATCGGGGTGGACGGCCAGGGCCTGCCCGTCTCCGAGCAGCGGGCGACGTTGGAACTCTTCGCGACCGAGGTCGCCCCGGTGGTGCGCCGAGACTTCCCCAGCCGGGCCTGGGCGGACTTCCCGCGGCCCGCGGGCGGCGCCGTGCGGGGCCTCGCCGAACACGAACACGAGCACGAGGAGACGGACCTCGTGGGAGCCGTGACCCTCCCCGGGTGAGGCCCCTCGGCTCAGAGCGTCGACGCGGCGAACGTGTCGCACTGCGCCGGGTCCCCACCCCGGAACCCCGTGGTGAACCAGCGTTGCCGCTGCTCCGAGGTGCCGTGCGTGTAGGAGCCGGGGTCGGTGCTGCCGTCGCCGAGGTTCGTCTGGATGAAGTCGTCGCCGATGCGTCCCGCCGTGTCCAGGGCGCGGGCGACGTCGTCGTCGGTGAGTTCCTCGATGAGCGGGCCGCCCGAGTCGTCCGGCACCGTCGTCGCGTGGTTCGCCCACGTCCCCGCGTAGCAGTCCGCCTGCAGCTCCAGCCGGACGCTGCCGCTGTCCGGCCCGCTCACCCCGGCCTGGACGGAGTCGCTGGTGCCCAGCAGGTCCTGCACGTGGTGCCCGTACTCGTGGGCGAGGACGTAGGCGTTCACGAACGTCCCGCCCTCGGCGCCGAACCGGGTCCGCAGCTCGTCGAAGAAGGACAGGTCCACGTAGACGAGCCGGTCGGCCGGGCAGTAGAACGGACCGGTCCCCGACGAGGCCGCCCCGCAGCCCGTCGAGACGGACCCGGAGAAGAACACGGTGTCGGTCTCGGTGTAGTTGCCGCCCAGCACCCCGCCCCAGTACGTCTGGATCGAGTCGATGTCGGCGACGAGGGCGCACTCCTCCTTCTGGTTCGCGTCCTCGCCGGTGCGGCAGGACGCCGCGAGCTCGGACCCGGCGGCGCTCTGGCCCGACCCGAGCCCGTCCAGCACGCCCCCGAACTGCGACGGCGAGTCGCCCTGCCCGCCGAGGACCTGGAACAGGACGAGGACGAGGACACCCACGATCCCCAGCCCGCCACCGCCGAGGGCGACGGCCCGCCCGCCCCCGCCGCCGCGGCGGTCCTGCACGTTGCCGGTGTCGAGGCGGGCGTCGCCGCGGTACCTCACGGGAGCATCACAGGGTTCGTCACGGGATCGAGCATGCTGTGCCCCCGCGCGGCGCACCACTCCAGAGGTGTTCGTCGCGTTCCGTGACTGGGCTGGTACGCAGGAGCGTTCGGCCTGCGGCAGAGCCGAAGTCGTCCTACCGTTCGGTGACCACGCCCGACCGCACCAGTGGAGAACGATGCTGACGATCCCGCCCCCGCCGGACCCCGGGAGGGCCGTGCGGCGTGCGTTGCTCCTCGCCGAACGCGAGGCGGCAGCCCGGCGACGTCGGGTGCGCGGGACCCAGCCCCGGCGGTTCCCGGTCCCGCCCCTCGGCAGGGGTCTGGACCCGGTGGTCAGGAGGCGTCGCCGAGGAGACCCAGGAACCGTCCCAGTCGGCTGATGCCCTCGCGGAGTTCTTCGCGCGAGGCGGCGTAGGACAACCGGACGTGGGTCTCGGCGGTCGCCTCCCCGAAGTCGCGACCCGGCGTCAGCGCGACGTGCGCCCGCTGCAGGGCCTGCTCGCAGAACTCCCAGGCGCCCAGGCCGGTCCCGCTGACGTCGAAGTAGACGTAGAACGCGCCGTCGGGTTCGACGGGGACGGGGAGCCCGATCCCGGCCAGCCCGGTCAGCACGATCCGGCGGCGCTCCCCGAGCTCGAGGCGGCGCTC
This sequence comes from Kineococcus sp. AC630, assembly GCF_979255925.1. Taxonomy (NCBI): domain Bacteria; kingdom Bacillati; phylum Actinomycetota; class Actinomycetes; order Kineosporiales; family Kineosporiaceae; genus Kineococcus; species Kineococcus sp. AC630. Next base: position 241,823 of record NZ_CEEDMJ010000001.1, on the reverse strand, counting down.
CTCGCACAGGGCCAGGGTCTCCGGGGTGAAGCAGGCGAGCGCCGCCTGCTGCGCGGGTGCGGAGGCGCAGAGGAAGTAGTTCATCGCGAGCTTCTCGACCGCGGGGACGAGCCCGGCCGGCAGGACCGCCCAGCCCAGCCGCCAACCGGTCATGCCGAAGTACTTGGAGAAGCTGTTGACGACGATCGCGTCCGGGTCGACCGAGAGCACCGTGCGCGGCGCCGCGCCGTCGGGCGCCGGGTCGGAGAGGTCGAGGTAGATCTCGTCGACGATCCGCCAGGCCCCCCGGGCCCGCGCCTGCCCGCAGATCTCGCTCAACTGCGCGAAGGGGACGGACGTCCCCGTCGGGTTGGACGGTGTGGCGACCATGACGCTGCGGGTGCGCTCGGTCCACGCCCGCTCGACGCCGCCGGGGTCGAGCTGGTAGCGCGACGCCGCGGTGGTGGGCACCGTGACGACGACCCCGCCGAAGGTCTCCACCATCTGCCGGTTGCAGGGGTAGGACGGGTCGGCCATCACGACCTCGGACCCCGGGTCGGTCGTCGCGGCCAGCACCAGCAGCAGGGCGCTGGACGCGCCGGAGGTGACGACGATCCGCGCGGGGTCCACCTCGACGCCGTGCCGGTCCCGGTAGAAGCCCGCGATCGCCCGGCGCAGCGCGGGAGAACCCATCGACGGGGTGTAGGGGAGAGGACGGCCGTCCATCACCTGCCGCATGGCTTCGCGCACGGCCGGCGGGGCCCCGAAGTCCGGTTCCCCGATGCTGAGCCGCACCACGTGGTGGCCCTGCGCCTCGAGGACCGCCGCCTGCTCGCCGAAGGCCAGGGCGTGGAACGGCTGGACGGTCTGGGCGCGTTGCGCGAGTTGCACTGGTTCCCCTCGAGCCGCGGACTGGTGGCGCGAGGCTACCGCCCGCCCCGTCCCCGGCCCGTCCTACGCGCGCTGCCGGACGCGTGAGTCGTGGGTGCGGCCGCTCCGGGCTGAGGCTAGGTTGACGTCGTGCCGATCCGGATCCCGCCGACCTACCGCGCGGCCTGGGTTCCCTTCCGCGAGGCCGGGCCACGGGACGCCGCCGCGGACGTCGCGATCGCCTGGGTCGAGCAGCGCAGCGCCGAGTCCGGTGCGCGGAGCCTGCTCGTGACCAACGACAAGGTCACCGTGACGGTCAACCAGCGTCTGCTCGCCTTCGCCCGGCGGCACACCGCGGCGACGCCGCGGATGAGCACGGGCGGGGCCCGCGGGGTGCCGGTCCTCGCCTACTGCCCCGACCTGGCCGCCCTGCACCTGGCCGTCCAGCGGGCCCACGGCGCGTCGCTGGTCGTCGTCGAGGGTGCCGCGGGACAGCTGCGCGGCTGGGCCTCGGTGGTGGCGCCGCTGGACCTCGGCGACCCCGCAGCACCCGCCGGGCGCACCGAACCCGCCGACGAGCCGTGGCTGGACACCGTCGCGCTGCTCGCCTCCGAGGAGCACGGTCTGCTCGCGGCGGCGGAGCACACCCTCGCGGTCCTGGAGCGCATCGCCCCGGAGCGCCGGACCCTGCTGCCGACGGCGCTCCTCGCGCACGGCGTGACGCTGCACCACGTCCGCCGCATCAGCAAGCTGATCGACGCCCTGTCCTCCTCTCCCGCACCCTGCCGCACCGCCTGACGAGCTCGCGCGAGCGCCCGGGAACCCGCACCATGACTGCCGTGGAGATCAACGAGGGGACGACCGCGCGGGCCGTCCGGGTGCTGCACGTCCCGGGTGGGCACGGTTACGTCGCCAACGTGCAGGACGCACGGGTCCCGGACGTCACCGTGGTACCGGAACCCGCGCCGTCGGGCGCGTGGGCCCCGTCGCGGGCGCTCGACGCCGCGTGGGTGGTCGGGCACGCCGCGGAGTTCGACGTCCTGCACCTGCACTTCGGGTTCGAGTCGCGCACCCCGGCGCAACTCCAGGACCTGGTGGACGCGCTGCGGGGTGCCGGGAAGGCCCTCGTCCTCACCGTGCACGACCTGGAGAACCCGCACCTCCTGGACCAGTCCGGGTACCACCGCCTGCTCGACGTCCTGGTCCCGGCCGCCGACGGCCTCCTCACGTTGACACCCGGTGCGGCGCAGGCGGTCCAGGACCGGTGGGGTCGCACGCCGGTGGTCGTCCCGCACCCGCACCTCGCGCCGCCGGAACGCATCGGGAACCCGCGCCCCGCCCACCCCGCACCCGTCGTCGGGCTGCACCTCAAGAGCCTGCGGGCGAACCTGCTGGCCCTGCCCGCGGTGCGGACGCTGGCCGACGCGGTGGCCCGGGTGCCCGGGGCCCGGCTGCGCGTCGACGTCCACGACGAGGCGCTGCGCCCCGACTTCCCCCGCCACGACGCGGAACTCACGGCGTGGTTGCGGTCCGCCGCGGAGCAGGGACGCGTCGACCTGAGGGTGCACGGACGCTTCGACGACGAGGAACTCCTCGACTACCTGCTGGACCTCGACGTCTCGGTCGTCGCCTACGGCCACGGGACCCACTCGGGCTGGCTGGAACTCTGCCACGACCTCGGGACCGCCGTCCTGGCCGGCCGAGCGGGTTTCCTCGCCGAGCAGCACCCGCTGGAACAGGTGGACCTGCACGACGTGGAGTCCGTGCTGACGGGGTTGCGGCGCGCTCTCGCGGGCGTTCCCGGGGCCACCGCGGCGGGTCGGTCGGCGCAGCGGCTGGAGATCGCACGCGCGCACCGGGACCTCTACCGGACCGTCCGGGAGCGCGTCGCGGGTGGGGTCGGGGTGACGCGGTGATCGGCTGGTACGCCCACCACCAGGGTTCCGGCCACGTGCAGCGGCTGCGGGCCGTCGCCGGGCACCTGCGCACGCCGGTGACGGCGCTCTCCTCGGCCCCTCGGCCGGCGGACTGGGACGGGGGGTGGGTGCAGCTCGAGCAGGACGACACCGAACCCCTCGACCGCAGCCGCGTCGACGCCGGGGGGCGGTTGCACTGGGTTCCCGCGCACCACCCGGGGTTGGCCGCGCGCACCGCCCGCATCGCGACGTGGATCGCGACGACCCGGCCGGCGCTCGTGGTCGTCGACGTCTCCGTCGAGGTGACGCTGCTGGCCCGGCTGTGCGGGGTCCCCGTCGTCGTGGCGGCGATGCTGGGGGACCGTGACGACCCCGCGCACCGGCTGGGCCGCGACGTCGCCCGGGCCCTGCTGGCCCCGTGGCCGGAACCCGCGGACCCGGCCCCGAGGTCGGGGACCCCGGTCGTGCACGTGGGCGCGTTCTCGCGCTTCGACGGGCGCCCCACCGTCGAACCCGTTCCGGGCACCGTGCTCGTCCTCTGGGGCAGCGGAGGCCGCGACGTCAGCGACGACGACTTCCGGCGCGCCCGCGAGGCGACGCCGGGCTGGACCTGGGAGTACCTCGTCCCCGGTCGTGGGGACCGGCCGGTCGACGTCTGGGACGCGTTGCAGCGCAACGAGGTCGTCGTCGTCCACGGTGGTCACAACGCGGTGGCCGAGGTCGCGGCCGCGCGCCGGCCGGCCGTCGTCGTGGCCCAGGAACGTCCCTTCGGTGAACAGCGCCGCCGGGCGGCACTCCTGCGCGCCGAAGGGATCACGGCCCTCGACGAGTGGCCGGAACCCCGAGCGTGGCCGGAACTCCTGGTCGAGGCCCGCGCCGTCGGCGCGGAACCCTGGAAGCGCTGGGCGCCCGGCGACGGGGCGGCCCGTGCGGCGCGGTTCCTCGACGACCTCGCGGACCGAGAGGGTGGCGCGTGAGCGCCACCGCCGTCCTCACCATCGTCGCGGGTCGCCACGACCACCTCCGCGGTCAGCTGATCGGGTTGCAGCGCAGCACCTCCACGCCGCGCTGGCACGTCGTCGCGGCCATGGGCGACCCGGCCGTGCGCGAGGTCGTCGCCGAGTTCGACCGGCCGGGGACCTGCGAGGTCGTCGTCGTCGACGTCCCCGTCGGACCGGACGGGGAACTCCCGCTGGCCCGGGCGCGGAACGCCGCCGCGGACGAGGCCGTCCGTCGGGGAGCGGAACTCCTGGTCCTGCTCGACGTCGACTGCGTCCCGGCGCCCCACACCCTCGCCGCCTACGAACGGGCGGTCGCCCACGGCGCAGCCGACGCGGGGCCCGCGCTGTGGTGCGGAACCGTCGCCTACCTCCCGCCCGGTGTCGTGGTGCGGTCCGTCCGCGACCTCGAAGGCCTCTCCGCCGCAGCCGATCCGCACCCGGCGCGACCCGTCCCGGCGGCCGGTGAGGTCGTCCTCGCCGACGAGTCGCAGTGGTGGTTGTTCTGGTCCCTCTCCTTCGCCACGACGGCAGCGGACTGGCGCCGGTTCGGGGGTTTCTGCGAGGAGTTCCGCGGCTACGGCGGTGAGGACACCGACGTCGCCGCGACGGTGCGGTCGATGGGCGGCGCGCTGCACTGGGTGGGTGGGGCGCAGGCGTACCACCAGCACCACCCCACGCAGCGACCACCGGTCCAGCACCTGGAGGCCGTCCTGCGCAACGCCGCGGTGTTCCACCGGCGGTGGGGGTGGTTCCCGATGGGGGGCTGGCTGGCGGAGTTCCAGGAGAGGGGACTGGCCGCCTACGACGCGGCGACCTCGACCTGGTCCTCGACCCCGCCCTCGGAGGTGTCCGACCAGCGTCCGAGCACCCGCGCGTAGAGGCGCTCGTAGGCGTCGACCACCCCGTCGAAGGACAGGTGCTCCAGCGCGTGGCGCCGGACCTCACGTCGGTCCAGCCCCAGGACGTCGTCGACGGCCGCGGCCAGCGCGGCGACGTCGTCGGGCGGCACGACGCGCCCCATCGCGGTCGTCCCGCCCGGGTGCAGCACCTCACGGATCCCACCCCGGTCGAAGGCCACCACCGGCGTCCCCGACATGGCCGCCTCCGCGCAGACCAGCCCGAACGGCTCGTCCCAGACCGGGGTCACCAGGACCGCCGAGGCGTTGCCGACCGCCCCGCTGAGGTCGTGTCCGCCCAGGTGCCCCCGGTAGGTGGCGTTCGCCCCCAGCAGCGGCTCCACCTCGGCGGCGAAGTACGCGCGGTCGGCGACGGGCCCGACGAGGTCCAGGTGCCGGCCGGCGAGCGCCGCGGCCCGCAGGGCGAGGTGCGGGGCCTTCTCGGGCACGATCCGTCCGAACCAGAGGAGTCCACCGCGTCCCGGACCGAGTCGCCAGCGGCGGGGTACGACCCCGTTCGGCACGACCTGCACCGACGACACGTGCGGTGACCACTGGGCGGCGGTGAAGCCGCTGACGCAGGTGAACGCGGCCGATCCACCGCCCGCGGCCAGCGCGGACGTGAGCCACGGCGTGGGCGGGGTGTGCAGGCTCGTCACGACCGGCACCGGCAACGTGTCGGCCAGGGCGAGGGGGAGGTAGTGCAGCGAGTTGTTGTGCACGACGTCGACGTGACCGGCGTAGGTCGTGCGCAGGGCGGTCATGACGCGGAGGTGGTCGTGGTGCTCGGACATGAACTCCGCGGCCGGCATCGACGAGTCGGTGCGGGCGAGGTCGTCCGCCGCCCACGACCCACCCCCGAGGACCTCGGGCTGGACCCCCGGTGAGCCGGCGCCCGCGAAGAGGAGGACCTGGTGGCCGCGGGCACGCAACCCGTCGACGAGCGTGCCGACGAAGGACTCGAGCCCGCCCGCGTACGGTTCGGCGACCGGGTGGCGGCTCGGTCCGAGCACCGCGATCCGCAGCGGCTCCGAGGGCCCGCGCCGTGCGTGCGACGCCCGACGCGCCGGTTGGCGGGTCAGTCCTCCCGGGAACCGGTGGGAGGAGGTGTGGGTGTCGAGCACGCGACGATGACAGCACACCCGAGGCGGTTCCGCCCCCAGGGGCCCCCGGGGCCTGATGCCCCTATTGTCAACTCGTGACGAGGGAGGAGCACTACGGGGGGTTCTACGGGCTCGTGCCCCTGCCCGTCGACGACGGCCGACCGCTGGTGCTCGTCCACGGGAACTGCCAGGCGGAGTCCTTGCGTGTCCTGCTGGGGACGGCCTCCTCCCCGGTCCGCACCGTGCGGGTACCCCCGGTGCACGAGCTGACCGCCGCGGACCTGCCCCACCTGGACCGGCTGCTGGCTCACGTCGACGTCCTCGTGTCGCAACCGGTGCGGGACGACTACCGCGACCTGCCGCTCGGCACGGCGCAGCTGGCCGCCCGTGCCCCGCGCACCCCGCGGGTGGTGGTCGTACCGGTGCTGAGGTGGGCTGCGCTGCACCCGTTCCAGGTGATCGTGCGCAGTCCGGAGTCCGGTGAACCACCGGTCGTGCCCTACCACGACCTGCGTTCCCTGACGCTGGCCGCCGGGCGTCCACCGCTGCCCGAGGTCCCCTCGCCCGAGGCGGCGCGGGAGGTGCGTGCGGTGTCGGTGCGGGAACTGCAGGAGCGCTGCGCCCGGCACGGAGCGCTCGAGGTCGCGGACCTGCTGCTCGCCGCCGGCGCCCGCGCCACGCAGACGGTCAACCATCCCGGCAACGACGTCCTGCGCGGTCTGGCCGAACGGGTCCTGCGGGCCTGCGGTCTGCCCGCTGCGGTCGACGACCCGGGCCGCACCCTGCTGGACAGCGTCCACGCCCCGGTGCTGCCGGAGGTCCTGTCCGCCCTGGGGCTGGCGGGGAGCGGGCGGCCGGGCTGGACCGTGGCCGGGCGCGAAGTCGCCGACGCGGAGGTCCGCGAGGCCCACCTGCGCTGGTACTGGGAGCACCCGGGGGTGGCGGAGGCGGGGTTGGCCCGGCACGCGGAGGTCGCGGGGGTGCTGTCGTGACGGGATCCCTGGTGGCCCTGGTCGTCGGCCCGGCCGAGCACGGGGTGACGGCGGCGGCGCTGGCCCAGTGGGGGGTCCTGGGCGGCGACCCCGGCCGTCGGCTCGTGCGGCGGGTGGGACGTCCCGACCTCCCCGACGTCCTGCGGGAGCTGGACGGGGTGGGGCCCGGACCCGTCCTGGTGCACGTCACCGACCGGCTCTTCGGCCGGGACGCCGACGAGGCGGCCGCGTTCGTCGAGGGGCTGGCGTCGGCGCGGGACCTGCTGGTGACCCTGCACGACCTGCCGCAACCCAGCGACGGTCCGGTCAACCACCCCCGCCGGGCGCGGGCCTACTGGCGGATGGCGGAGGCGGCCTCCGCCGTGGTGGTGTCCAGCCGGCACGAACAGCGACTGATCGCGGCCTGCGGGGTCACCCGGGTGGCCGACGTGGTGCCGCTGCCCGTTCCGCGGTTCGCCCCCTCGCCCGCGGCGGACCCGTGGGCGCGACCCGTGGCCGTGGCCGTCCTGGGTTTCCTCTACCCCGGGAAGGGACACGAACTCGTCCTGGACGCCCTCGACGGCCTGCCCGCCGGGGTCGGGCTGTCCGCCCTCGGCCGGCCCTCCGACGGGCACGAGGACCTCGTGGCGGAACTCACCCGCCGTGCCCACGCGAAGGGACGGAGCTTCGAGGTCACCGGGTACGTGCCCGACGCGGAGCTCCCCGCGCTGCTGCGGTCCGCGGTCGTCCCGGTCGCCCCGCACGAGCACCTCTCCGCCTCGGGTTCCATCAACGCCTGGATCGGGGCCGGACGTCGTCCGCTGGTGCCGCGCAGCGACTACGTCACGGAACTGCTGGAGCGTCACCCCGACTGCGTCCGGGTCTACGACGACCTGGCGAGCGCCCTGCTCGAGGTCTGGTCGACACCGGAACTCAGCTGGGCCGGCGGCCCGGGCGGACCGACGCTGGAGGAGACCGTCCAAGAACTCCTGGCGATCGCGGACCGGTTGCCCGCGTGAGGATCCCGCTCGTCACGGTCGTGGTGCCCTACTTCGAGGACCCGCACGGTCTGGACCTCGTGCTGACCGCGCTGGAACTCCAGGACCACCCCTCCCTCGAGGTCGTGGTCGCCGACGACGGTTCCCGGGTGGAGCCGCGGCCCGGGCCACGTCCCTACCCGGTGCGGGTCGTGTCCCAGCCGGACCGGGGTTTCCGGGCCGCGGCCGCCCGCAACCTCGGGGCGGCGGCCGGTCGGGGTTCGCTGCTCTGCTTCCTCGACGCCGACACCGTGCCGGAACCCGGGTACGTCTCGGCCGTGGTGCGTGCGGTGGCCGGCGGTGCCGACCTGGTGGTGGGGCGGCGGCGCCACGCCGACCTCGCGTCGACGACACCGGGCGAGCTCCGCGACTGGTTCGCGACGGGCGCCCCGGCTCCGCGGGAGTTCCCCGAACCCGCCTGGCTGGCCGAGGCCTACGAACGCACCGACGACCTGCGCGCCGCCGGGGACGACGCGTACCGGTTCGTCATCTCCGCGGTGCTCAGCGTCACCCGGGAACTGTTCGAGGCGGTCTCCGGGTTCGAGGAGGCGTTCACCGCCTACGGGGGCGAGGACTGGGAGTTCGCGCACCGCTGCTGGGTCGCGGGCGCCGGGTTCGTGCACGCCCGCGACGCCGTGGCCTGGCACGACGGCCCCGACTTCGCCGGGCGGACCGACGAGGCGCAGGCGCGGTCCTCGCGCAACCTCGAGGGTCTGACGCTCGCCCGGTTCGTCCCCGACCCCGCGGCCCGCGGGGAGGGGTTGGTCTGGTCCCACCCCGACGTCGTCGTCACCCTCGACGACCGCGGCCGCGAACCGGCGGACGTCGTGGCGTCGGTCCGTTCGCTGCTGCGGGGTTCCGACGCAGGGGTCTGGCTGGTCTCGGGGGAGGCGGCGGACCTGCTGGACGACCCGCGCGTCCACCGCGGCCGCCCGCCGCGGGACGTGCTGCGCCGCTGCCGGTTCCGGGTCGACCTCGACGTCCCCGTGCTGCTGTCGGGGAGCACCCTGCGCGATCTCGCCGACGTGGCCCCCGCGCGGGTCGGGGAGCACCTCGTGGTCCGGCGCAGCCGGGACCTGGCCCGCGGTGAGGGGGCCGAGGTCCTCGAGGTCCCCGGCGTCACGGCGGCCGAGGCGGTCGACAGCGACCTGCAGCGGACGTGGGGCCGCGAGGAGCACCGGCGTCCCCGCCCTCACACGTCGCTGCGGACCCCGTTCGTGCCCAACGACACCCCGAGCTCGCGGCCGTAGGCCGGCACGACCTCACCGTCCACGTCGCCCCGGCCCACCAGTTCCACCAGGCAGCGCACCACCAGGTCGGGCGAGGAGTACACGTGGTGGGCGAGCAGCGCGAGGTGGGTGAGCTGTTCCGTCGAGAGTTCCCCGAGCCGGCCGAAGTCCTTGACGTAGGCGACGTCGGCCTCGAGGAGCTGCTGGTGGGTCGCGAAGATGTTGCCGTCCAGGACCGCGGGGGAGATCGGCCAGCGCTTGACGGCGGCGAAGGCGTGCGGCAGGAAACCCTGGGCGCGCAGTTCCGCGTCGACGTCGGCGAACAACGGCTGGTCCTGGTAGAGCGGGACGAAGGAGACCTCGGTGTGCACCGCGACGGCGCCGGCGAGGGTCCTCCGGCCGTTCTGGAACACCATGAGCTCCGAACCCTGGACGTCGATCTTGAGCAGGTCCAGCGGTCCGAGGTCGGGAACGTCGTCGAGTCGCGTCGTCGCGACCGGGATGCGCTCCAGCACCTGCCCGTAGCGGGCGAACTCGTTCAGGGCCGACAGGCGCACGACGTCCGGTTCGAAGAGGCTGGTCATCCCGTTCATCCAGGTGACCTTGAGCTCGTGCTCGCCACCGTCGCCCACGGCGTGCTGCAGGTAGCGCTCGTGAGGACCGGCCGCCGCGTGCAGCTTCGCCAGCGCGTCGGCCTGCGGTTCGAACCCGACGACGGTGCACAACCCCGCGGCCAGCATCGGGGCGTAGGGCGGGTCACCGTCGATGGGGTTCGCCCCGATGTCGACCACCGCCGTCCGCCGGGTCGCTGCGAGGAGCTCGATCCACGACTGCACGTTGCACCTTCCTGACGACGGCCCGGGTGGCGCCGATGTGCAGGTGAGGTTACGGGAGCAGCGCGGGCCCGCCAGGCGAAGCCCCCCACGCTCCGTGCGGGACCGTCCGGTGCGGGGAGGGCGTCACCCGGGGACCGGGTGACGCCCGCGGATCACTTCTCGTAGGTGTGCAGGGCCAGGCCGACACCGAAGAAGGTGGGGGCCCAGTGGCCGACGAAGATGCCCCAGCGGTCGGCGCGGTCGGTCCCGGCGTCCTCCGCCTGACGGGAGATCCCCCAGGCCAGGAACGAGAGGCCGATGCTCGCGAAACCGGCGGTGTAGGCCCAGTCGGACTTCACACCGGCGTCGTGCAGGTACTTGATCACAGGATTCTCCTCGTCGTCGGTGGGCACGGCGCTGACCGGGCGGGGATTCGCCCGCGCGGGCCCTACCCCGCCATCGGACCGCGAGACGGCCGGCGTCGCATCTCGAAACTCCTGTGGGTTTGACCGCGCCGCGCCGAGGGCACGCCGATACGGTGAGGCCACCCTTCCCCCCGCTGCCTCACCCAGCGAGTGCCCCAGCGCCCGCGCAGCCCCCCGGAGTCCTGATGTCGCGTTCCACCACTCCCACCCGACGGCCCACCCGACGGCCCACCCGACGGTCGGTCCTGGCCGCCGGCGCCGGCACCGCCGGTGCCCTCGGCCTCAGCGCCTGCGGCGGGTTCTCGACCGGTTCCGACGACCCGCCCTCGGGCGGGGACGACAGCACCCTGACGATGATCACGTGGGCCGGTGATGCCGAGCTCAAGGCGTTCCAGACCCTCGCGGACGGGTTCAAGGCCCAGGGCGGTCCGACCGTGAAGCTGCAGGTCGTGCCGTACTCGGAGGTCCTGACCGCCGTCGACACCGGTCTGCGCACCGACAGCCCGCCGGACCTCTTCCGGGTCAGCTACACCGACGTCGCGGCCTACCGGGCGCAGAACGTGCTGGCGGACCTGAAGGACGCGTCCAGCCTGGAGAAGTCGTTCCTCCCGGCGTTCTGGAGCGCCGTCAGCGACGACGAGGGCACGTTCGGCGTCCCGCACCACACCGACACCTCCATGGTCCTGGTGAACACCGCCGCGGTCGCCTCGGCCGGGCTCGGGACGCTGCCGAGCACGCTGGACACCGCGTGGACGTGGGAGCAGTTCCTCGACGCCGCCGGCCGGGTGCAGCCCTCGCGCGCGGACACCTACGCCTTCGCGGTGAACTGGCAGAACGCCGGGGCCTACCGCTGGCTGAACTTCGTCGACCAGGCCGGGGGCCGACTGCTGACCGAGGACCTGAAGGGCGTCGCGGCCGACGACCCCGGGATGCTGAAGGCCCTCACCCACACCCGGGACTTCTTCCGCCGGGGCCTGGTCCCGCAGGCCTCCTCCTCCCGCGGCCAGCCCGCGAGCGACCTCTTCGTGAACCAGACCGTCGCCATGGTCTTCGCCGGGGACTTCCTCCTGGAGGAGATCGACGGCGCCGGGTTCGACTACCAGGCGACGTTCCTGCCCCGCGACGTCAACGCCTCCGCCGACCTCGGCGGGAACGCCCTCGTCGCGGTCGAGGCGAGCCCGCGCAAGGACGCGGCCCTGGACTTCCTGGCCTACTGCGCGGGTGCGGAGCAGATGGGTGCGTTCTGCGCCGCCGCGACCGTCCTGCCCACCCGGACCGACGTGGACCCGGCCACCCTGGACTACACGGTCCGCCCCGACCTGATGCCGTTGTTCGTCGAGCAGGCGACCACCATCCGCGAGCAGCTCGTCCAGCAGGTCGTCGTCCCCGACTTCAGCGCGGTCAACGGGCAGCTCGCCGACCGCCTCGACGCGATCTTCCTGGGCAGCGACGACGACCGGGCAGCCCTGGCGCAGCTCGTCGCCGGGGTGCAGTCGGTCCTCACGTCGTGAGCCAGAGCGTCAGCTCGCTCGCGGTCCGGCCGGCGCACGGGCGCCGGGCGGCCGCCGTCCGGCGCTGGGGGGTCTCCTACGCGCTGCTCACGCCGGCGCTCGTCCTGTTCGGCCTGTTCGTGCTCTGGCCGTTGGTGCAGGCCGTGCGGATCTCGCTCACGAACTCGACGGGCATCGGCACCGCCGACTTCGTGGGCCTGCAGAACTACACCCGGATGGTGGGCGACCCGTCGTTCTGGCGGGCCGCGGGCAACACCGGTCTGCTGGCGCTCGTCTCGGTGCCGACGAGCATCGCGGCCGGGTTCGGCATCGCGCTGCTGCTGCGGGACCGGTTGCCGGCCCGCGGGATCTTCCGCGCGCTGTTCCTCGCCCCCTACGTGATCTCGGGGGTCGTGGTCGCGATGGCCGGGCGCTGGATCTTCGACGAGAACGTCGGCATCGTCGACCGCACCCTCTCCGGCTGGGGGTTGCCCGCCCCGGACTGGCAGTCGGGCGGGACCGCCGCGGCGGTCTCGGTGTTCGTGATGCTCTTCTGGGCGCGCACCGGACTCGTCGTGGTCCTCTACCTCAGCGCCCTGCAGGGCATCGACGGGGACCTCCTGGAGGCCGCGGAACTCGACGGGGCCTCCCGGTGGCAGCGGATCCGGTTCGTCAGCTGGCCGCTGCTGCGCCCCACCACGTTCTTCGTCACGGTCCTCATGGTGATCGAGGTGTTCCAGGTGTTCGACGTCGTGCGCGTCATGACCGGCGGTGGGCCGGCGGGAGCGACGGACATCCTCGTCACCTACGCCTACACCCAGGGTTTCCAGGCCCGACGTCAGGGCTACGGCTCCGCGATCGGGGTCGTCGTCTTCCTCGTGATCCTGCTCGCCACCCTGCTGTGGTGGCGGATCCAGGCCCGGAGCGAGGAGGAGTCGTGAGCACCTCCACGCGCACCCACGACCTGCGGGTCCAGCGCTCGGCCACGACGACCGCGCGGGGACCGGCCAAGCGGTGGCCGCGGTTCGTCGTCGTCCTCGTCCTGGCCCTGGTGTGGGTCTTCCCGCTGTACTGGATGGTCGTCACGGCCCTCTCCTCCCGCGCCGACCTCGTCGCCGGCCGCGTCTCCCTGCTGCCGCACGGCGTCGACCTCGGGGGTTTCCGCCGGGCGCTGACGGACTTCCCCGTCCTGCAGTGGTTGCAGAACTCGTTCGCGATCGCCGTGGTGGCCGTCGTGATCACCATCGTCGTGGACGTCACGGCCGGGTACGTGCTGGCCAAGCACCGGTTCCCCGGCCGCTCGGTGGTGTTCTTCCTGATCCTCGCGACCCTGATGATCCCCATCCAGACGTTGCTGATCCCGCAGTTCGACCTGGTCAACGACCTGGGCTGGATCAACTCCTACTGGGCCGTCATCGTCCCGCGGTCCGCGGAGGCCTTCGGGGTGTTCCTGGCCCGGCAGTACTTCTTGTCGCTGCCGGACGAACTGCTCGAGGCGGCGCAGCTGGACGGGGCGGGGCAGTTCCGCACGTTGTGGTCGATCGTGCTGCCGTTGTCGCGGCCGCTCATCGCGGTGCTGCTGGTCATGACGTTCATGTACCGGTGGAACGAGTTCGCCTGGCCGCTGGTCGCGTTGCGCGACCCCGACCTGTACACGTTGCCGGTGGGGTTGTCGTTCCTGCAGGGGCAGTACACGACGGACTACCCGGCGCTGATGGCCGGCGCGCTGGTCTCGATCCTGCCCGTGCTCGTCCTCTTCGGCGTCGCCCAGCGGCAGTTCGTGGCCGGCATCTCCCGCAGCGGGCTGAAGTGAACCGACCCTCCGTCCCGGCGGTCTGCACGTCAGGACGGTAGGCGTTCCAGCGTCGCGTTCGAGGTCAGCAACGGGATCCCCGCGGCCAGCACGGCGCGGTCCCCGGGCGCACCGGGGTCGTGGGGGGTACCGCCCAGCCAGGCCCACGCCGCGGGCGTCCGCCCGCAGACCTCGGTGAGCCGACGGACGGGTTCACGCACCTGTCGCTCGACGTCGTCGTCGCTCACCACGTCGGGCGACGCCGCGTGGGTGGCGGTGTGCCCGCACACCTCGTGGTCCTCGGCGAGACGGGCGAGTTCGTCCCAGGTCATGGCGAGCCGGTCCCCGGGGTGCTCGAGCACGCCGTAGTCGTGGGCCCGGGCGAACTCCTGCTGGTCGCCCGGACGCACGTCCAGGAACTCCGTGGGCGGGTAGAACCAGCCGATCAGTCCCGTCTCGGCCAGCAGCGGGGCGGCGCAGCGCACCGCGCTGGCGAAACCGTCGAAGAACGCCGCGACGATCCCCGGTCGGCCGGTGCGCCACCGTCCGGTGGCGAAGAAGTCGAGGACGTCGGTGGCGGACACGGGGTCGAAGCGGGCGGCGTAGCCCTGGAGCTCCACCCGGAACTCCTCCCGCCGCGAGAGCGGGGTGTCGTGGTAGTTCACGACGCGCAGGAGGCGCCCCCCGACGAGGGCGTCCCGGACCCGGACCGCCTCGGCGTCGCGTTCGGCCCGGGGAGGTGTCCGCCACCCCTCCGGACGCCACGCGGCCAACCGGTCCGGGACCTCGTTCCCCGCCCGGGCCCGGACGGGCCGGAACTCCAGGTCGGCGAGCACCGCGAGGGCGTCCTGCACGGTGACGTCGGGATCCGCCGCGGCCAGGACGTCCCAGACGACGCCGAGGCGACGGCCGAGGTCGACGTCGGCGTGCGCCGGGTCGTCACGACGGGGCGGGGCGGGCTGCAACCCGAGGAACATCGCCACCCCGGCCCGTTCTTCGTCCTCGGCCGCGATCGCGGCGGCGACCCGGCGGACCTCCCCGGGATCGAGCGCGTCAGACATCGAGCGCGTCAGGCGTCGAGCACGTCAGACGAGGTGCACGTCGAGGCTCGCCGCGTCGATCGTCTTCGTGAACGGGCAGATCGAGAGGGCCTGCTGCAGGACGTCGCCGGGCTCGGCGCCCGCGTCGGGGAGGGTGACCAGGAGTTCGTAGCGGGCCGAGTACCCGGGGCCGTCGTCCTGGGCCAGCGTGACCCGGGAACGCACCTGAGCACCCTCGGTGCTGCCCCCGGCGGTGCTGGTGGCGATCTTCAGGGATTCCAGCAGGCACGTGCTCAGCGCCGCGGCCATCAGCTGTTCGGGGTTCGTGGCGCCGGAGTCGTCGCTCGACGTCGCCTCGCGCACGTCGAGTTCCAGCTGACCGTCGTCGGAGCGGGCGGTTCCGGCGGACGCCGTGACGTCGGCCGTGTACAGGTCGGTGGGCATGTTCCGACGCTACGAGCCGAGGAGAGGAGTCGCGCGCTGGAGCCTCAAGGGCGCAGTCCGGCGCGGAAGGCGAACGAGACGAGTTGCGCCCGGTCCCGCGCACCGACCTTCGTCATCGCCCGCACCGCGTGCGTCTTCACGGTGAAGGGGGACAGCGACAACCGGGCGGCGATCTCCTGGTTGCTGAGCCCGTCCGCGACGAGGAGGGTGATGTCCCGTTCGCGGGGGGTCAGGACCGCGAAGCGGTCGAGGAGGTGGCGGTCGGGTTCCTGCTGGGGACGGTGCGCCACGTGGTGGATCAGCGCCGACGTCGCGGCCGCCGACAACGTCCCCCCACCCCCGACGACCTCGGCGATGCCGGCGACGAGTTCCTCGGGACCGACCATCTTGCTGAGGAAGCCGTTGGCTCCCGCACGCAGGGCGGCGAGGACGACGTCGTCCTGGTCGAACGTGGTGAGCACGACGACCCGGACCTCCTCGGGCGGGTGGTGCAGCCGGATCCGGCGGGTCGCCTCGACCCCGTCGACGCCCGGCATCCGGAGGTCCATCAGGACGACGTCGACGGGGTGCTCGCGCAGGAACGTGACGGCCTGCAGGCCGTCGGAGAGGTCCGCGACCACCTGCAGACCGGGATCGTGGGCGAGCATGGCCCGGATCCCCGCGCGCATGTCGTCCTGGTCGTCGACGACGAGGACGGTGGTCACCGGGGCCCCGTCCCGACGGGACCGAACTCCGCGTGCACCCGGAACCGCTCCCCGACGGGGCCGACGCGGAGTCGTCCGCCGGCCGACTCGACGCGTTCGCGCATCCCGACGAGTCCCATCCCGGACCCGGGGACCGCGGTGGGCGGCCCGCCCGCGGCGTCGTGCTCACGGTCGTTCCCGGGGCGTTGCTCGAGGCCGTTCTCGACGGTGACGGAGATCCGCCCCGTGGTGGCGCGCACGTCGACCGTGGTGGGCCCGGTGCCGTGGCGGTGGGCGTTGGTGAGGGCCTCCTGGACGACCCGGTAGACCGTCACCCCGAGGCTCGGTTCCGCGACCCCGTCGGCGAGCTGGAGGGAGGGCTCGACGTCGAGGCCGATCGCCTCGAAGGACTCGACCAGGCCGCTCAGGCTGCTGAGCCCGGGCGTCGGTCGCAGCGCCTCCTCGGTCGTGACCTCGTCGCCGCGTCGCAGCAGCGCGAGGATCCGCTGGGTCTCGACCACTACCGTCGCGGCGCTCGAGCGCGCGGAGACGAGGGCCTGCCGGGAGCGCTCGGCGTCGGGGGGCAGTCCGATCTCCGCGACGCCGAGGTGGACGTTGAGCATCGCGACCTGGTGGCCGACGACGTCGTGCAGGTCCCGGGCGATGCGCAGGCGTTCTTCGGTGACCCGTCGGGTCACGTCGACCTCGCGCGCCGCGAGCGCCGCCGCCGCCTGTTCCTCCAGGGTCCACCAGTGCTCGCGGTGCAGGCGCAGAGCGGCGCCACCCACGCCGCCGGCCACGGCCGAGAACAGGGCCGCCGACCCGGCGAACGCGCCACCGCGGAAGGCACCCACGGTCATCAACGCGGCCAGGAAGCAGACCGCCGTGACGACGGTGCCCGCGAGCGCGTTGCGGCCGCGCAGGGTGACGGAGAACAGCACGAGCACCGCCGTCATCCACACCGACAACGGGTCGCGGCCCACGACCGTGACGGCGAAGGGGGCAACGCTCGCCACGACCAGGCCGCACCACGGCCACCACCACGAGAGCGCGACCCCGCCCCCGGCCAGCAGGACCGCGAACGCCGTCGGCCACCCCGCACCCGTCACCACCACCGCCACCAGTTGCGCCGCGAACACCAGTGCCGCAACGCCGTAGGCGAGGGCGTGGGGCAGCAGCGGGCGCCGGATCCAGGGCGGTGTCGCCGGTCGTTCGGCGGCGTTCGTCGGGGTGACCACGCTCCGATCCTCCGCCCGGGGCCACCCGGCGGCGTACTACGGACGAAGTACACGCCCCTCCGGTGCGGGCGGACGCCCCGCGGGAAACGGTCCAGTGGGAGTACGCGCTCCTCCTCGGCGACGCAGAGGCTGGACGCCATGACCCAGCGGACGACCAGCCCCTCGCAGAACCCGACCACCGTGACCGTGACCCCGGACGGCCTCCGGACCCTGCACCTGGTCCGGGCGGTGGTGTCGACCGTCTGGGTGGTGCTCGTCCTCACGACGTCCGCCTCGCTCGTGGCCACCGACGTCCCCACCACGGTCTCGGGCGTCCTGCTCGTCGCCTACCCGGTGTGGGACGCCGTCGCGACGTTGCTGGAACGCCGCGTGGCCGGGACCGACGCGACGGGCGGGGTCCGGACCCTCAACGTGGTCCTCGGGGTCGCCGCCGCCGTCGCGATGGTCGTCGCCGTGCGGGACAGCGTCGGCTCGGCCCTGCTCGTCTTCGGGGTCTGGGCGCTCGTGTCCGGAGCCGTCCAGCTCGCCGTGGCGCTCCGCCGTCGCCGCACGGTGGGGGCGCAGTGGCCGATGGTGGCGAGCGGCGGGTTGTCCGTCGTCGCGGGCGCGTTCACCGCGCTGAGCTCCGCCTCGGCGAGCAGCGGGTTGTCCTCGCTCGCCGGGTACTCGGCGGTCGGTGCGCTCTGGTTCCTCGTCTCGGTGGTCGTGCTGTCCGTGCGCGTCCGGCGGGCCGCGCGCTGACCCGGGGCCGGCGTCGTGTTCCGCGCGCGGGCGCAGCGCGGGCGGCGCACAGTGGGGCGCATGCAGGAACCAGGAGAGAACCCGGCCGTGCCGGACACCGACGCGGACCCCGAGATGCTGAACCCCCGTGATCTGCGGGACGAGGAGTCCGGCGACGGAGCGCGGGACGACGAGGGGTCGCAGGACCAGGACGGCGATCCGGCGTCCCTCAACCCGCGGGACGATCAGGGCTGATCGACACGACGACGGCCGGCCCTCCCGCGGGAGGACCGGCCGTCTGCACGTCGGTGCGTCAGTCCAGCGTGCTGACGTCGATGACGAACCGGTAGCGGACGTCGGAGGCCAGGACGCGTTCGTAGGCCTCGTTCACCTGCTCCGCGCCGATGACCTCGATCTCGGCGCCGAGGTGGTGCTCCGCGCAGAAGTCGAGCATCTCCTGGGTCTCGCGGATCCCACCGATGGGGGAACCGGCGAGCGACCGCCGCGCCATGATGAGCGAGAACACCGCGAGCGACAACGGCTTCTCCGGCGCCCCGACGTTCACCATCGTGCCGCCCACGCGCAGCAGCGAGAGGTAGGCGTCGAGGTCGACGACGGCGCTGACCGTGTTCACGATGAGGTCGAAGGAACTCGCGAGGTCCTGGAACGTCGACTGATCGGAGGTCGCGTAGTAGTGCGCGGCGCCCAGGCGCAGCCCGTCCTCCTGCTTCTTCAGCGACTGCGACAGGACGGTGACCTCGGCGCCCATGGCGGCGGCGATCTTGACGGCCATGTGGCCGAGCCCACCGAGGCCGACGACGGCGACCTTCTTGCCGGGGCCGGCGCCCCAGTGGCGCAGCGGGGAGTACGTGGTGATCCCCGCGCACAGCAGCGGTGCGGCCTCGTCGAGCTCGATGCCGTCGGGGATGTTCAGGACGAAGGCCTCGGTCACGACGATGGCCTGGGAGTAGCCGCCCTGGGTGGGCTGGCCGTCCTTGCCGACACCGGCGTAGGTGCCGACGTTGCCCTTGACGCAGAACTGCTCCTCGCCGCCCGTGCAGTACTCGCACTCCCCGCAGGAGTCGACCATGCAGCCGACGCCGACGCGGTCGCCGACGGAGTGCTTGGTGACCTCGGAGCCGACCTCGGCGACGATGCCGGCGATCTCGTGGCCGACGACGACCGGGTAGTTCGTGGCGCCCCACTCGCTGCGGGCGGTGTGGATGTCGGAGTGGCAGATGCCGGCGAACTTGATGTCGATCAGGACGTCGTGCGGCCCGACGTCGCGACGCTCGATGGTGGTCGGGGTCAGCGGCTGGTCGGCGGCGGTGGCCGCGTAGGCCTTCACGGTCGTGGTCATGCGGTGCGTTCTCCTCGCGGACGGCGAAAGGGTGGTGGGGTCCGGGGATCGACTCCGGGACCGACGCCAGTCGAACACGCCGCGGGCGGTCGAGGCCCGCCGGAACGGCCCTCCCGGGGGGCCCTGTCACACCCTCCTTCGCCGGCACCGGTCGAGCGGGGGGACCGGTCCTGGCGGCCTGCGGCGGCGCGCGCCGGGGCGCGACGCTCGTAAGCTCGCACCGTGAGTCATCAGCCTGCGGGTGCGTTGCCGGGCGGTGTCGGGCAACTCCCCGCCGTGGTGCACGACTACCCGGCGGCGGTCCTGCTCGTCGACACCGAGTCGACCAAGGTCGTCTACGTCAACGACCTGGCCCGCCAGCTGGCCCCCGACGTGCGGCTGCCCCTCGACGTCGAGGACTGGTCGCGCGCGGCGGGACTCGAGGTCGACCCGGGAAGCCCGCTGAGCGCGAGCAGCACCCCGCTCACCCGGGTCGCCGCGGGTGATCCCGACACCGGCCGCCAGGTCAGCGCGGCGTTGCGGTCGGAGGCGACCGAGGCCCGGGAGGCGTTGTGGGCCATCGGGATGCCGCTGCACGACGCGCCGCTGCCGTTGCGGGCGCGCTCGCTGCTGGTCCTGCTGCCGGTGCGCTTCCCCGACGCCGTGGCCGGGGTCCGGGCCGCCGCCGTGGTCGACCGGGCCCACCGCTCGGTGCTCTCCAGCGGTCTCGCGATGGCCATCAGCGACCCGGCCGCGGCGGACGAACCGCTCATCTGGGTCAGCCGGAACTTCGAGCAGCTCACCGGCTGGGACGCCGCGGAGGTGCTGGGGCGCAACTGCCGCTTCCTGCAGGGGCCGGACACCGACCCCGAGGCCGTCGCGAACCTGCGCGACGGCATCGCCGCCGGCAGGACGGTGAGCCAGGTCCTGCTGAACTACCGCCAGGACGGGTCGGCGTTCTACAACCACGTCGTCGTGTCCCCGGTCTTCGACGCCGAAGGCCGCCTCATCCACCGGGTCAGCGTCCAGAGCGACGTGACCGGCCAGGTGGTGGCCGCCAAGCAGCGCGACGCGGCCCTCGCCGACGCCGCCGCCGCGCGCGCGGCCCAGACCGCCGCCGAGGACGCGGGCCGCTTCGGGCGGCTGCTGCTCACGCTGAGCGAGGCCCTGACCGCGACGATCACCGTGGACCAGGTGGCCGCCACGATCACCGACGTCGTGGCCGCGGAACTGGGAGCCGCGGGCGGCGGGCTGCTGCTGGCGGACGCGGCCCGCACGCACCTCCGGTTCAGCTCGCTGGAGCACATGCCGGCCGGCATGAACCCCTCCTGGGCCCGGATCTCCTGGGACGAGGACTCACCGGTGGCCGCCGCGGTCCGCACCCGGCGAGCGATCTTCCACCGGGACCGCGAGCAGTTGCTCGCGGTGCACCCGGACCTCCCGGCCCGCGCCGTCCTGCCGCCCCTGGGGGCGACGGTGAACCTCCCGCTCGTCGTCGGACGCGACGTCGTGGGCGCCGTCTTCCTCTACTGGGACCAGGCCCAGGACTTCTCCACGGAGCAGCGGGCGGCGCTGCAGGCGCTGGCCGGCTACACCGCCCAGGCCGTGCAGCGCGCGACCCTCATCCGCGAACGCCGGAGCGCCGCGGAGATCCTCCAGCAGTCGATGCTGACCCGGTTGCCCGAACCGGACCACCTCGAGATCCGCGCCCGCTACGTCCCCGCCGCGGTGGGGGAGTACGTGGGCGGGGACTGGTACGACGCCGTCGTCCTCCCCGACGGGGCCACCACCGTCGTCATCGGCGACGTCACCGGCCACGACATGACCGCCGCGGGGCACATGGGTCAGCTGCGAGGTCTGTTGCGCGCGTTCGCCTTCGACCGCCTGGAACCTCCGTCGCAGGTCGTGTCCCGCCTCGACCGGGCGCTCGCGGGTCTGCACGTCGAGGGCCTCGCGACCCTCGTCCTGGCGCGCATCGAGCAGACCGAGGAGGACGCCGCGGAGGGGCTGCGCAGGCTCCGCTGGACGAACGCCGGCCACCCCCCGCCGGTCGTCCTGACCGCCGACGGTGGCACGGAGGTCATGGAGTCCGAGCCGGAACTGCTCATCGGGCTGATCCCGGAGACCGTCCGGACCGACCAGGTGCACCTGCTGCCGCCGGGCAGCACGGTGCTCCTCTACACCGACGGGCTCATCGAACACCGCGGCCGGAGCCTGGACGACGGCCTCGCCGACCTCCGCCGGGTCCTGAGCAGCTGCGGCGGGCTCACCCTGGAGGAACTGCTGGACCGGCTCGTGGTGGAACTCGTCGGCGATTCGCCCGAGGACGACTGCGCGATCCTCGCCGTCCGGGCCCACCCGGAGGACCGACCGCGTCCGCCCGAGGCGGGTCCCGGTCGGATCTCCTGAGGCGTCGCAGGCCGGCGTCGCAGGTTCAGGCGTCGCCGCCGACCTGGAACCACACCTGCTTCCCGGTGACCGCCCGGACGCTGCCCCAGCTGTCGGCGAGGACGTCGACCAGGGCCATGCCCCGACCGCTCGTCGCGTCGGCGTCGACCTGGCGCACGACCGGCTCGGCCGGGTTGTCGTCGGAGCACGTGACCCGCACCCCGCCCACCGAGCAGTCCACCGTCACCCGCACCCGGTCCCCACCGCCGTGCCGGACGGCGTTGGCGACGAGTTCGGTGGTCAGCAGGGCCACGACCTGCAACAGGTCGACACCGGGCGCCGCGGTCCCACCGCGGGTGGAGGCGGCGGCGCAGTCGTCACCGACGCAGTACTCGTGCACGCGGTGACGGGCCAGCGACACCGACCGGGTCTCGGTGGGGAGTTCGAGCTGAAGCACCTGCTGATCCGTCCCTCGTCGGAGCGCCGGCCCGGGGGAGCGCGATCACCTCGGACCCGACCGGGTCCGTGCCCACTGTGGGGCCGCTCGCACCCCGGCGCCACCGCACGCGTCGGGTCGCCCGGCGGCCTCAGCTGCGCAGCTGTGCCGCCAGCGGGCAGGAGTTCTGCCGCCGCCCGGCGAGGCCCACGGTGTTGAGGTGCGTGACGACGGCTGCGAAGGCGCCGGTGACGCTGGTCTGGGTGTAGGGGATGCCGACCTCGGCGCAGTGCGCGCGCACCAGGGGCTGCACGAGGCGCAGGTTCGGCCGCGGCATGCTCGGGAAGAGGTGGTGCTCGACCTGGCGGTTCAGTCCGCCCATGAAGAAGTCGACGAGGCGGCCGCCCCCCACGTTGCGCGAGGACAGGACCTGGCGGTTGAGGAAGTCGAGCTTCGCGCCCCGGGCCAGCAGCGGCATCCCCGTGTGGTTGGGGGCGAAGGCCCCGCCCAGCAGGACCCCGAAGACGGACACCTCGATCGCGACGAAGGCGGCGGCCTTCCCCGGGGACACCGCCAGCAGCAGGATCGTGGCGTAGACCGCCCAGCGGCCCACGACCATGAGGACGTCGACGTGGGTGCGCTTCATCGCGCCCCGTCGCAACAGGGCCGAGGCGCTGTCGACGTGCAGGTTGAAGCCTTCGAGCATCAGCAGCGGGAAGAACCAGAAGCCCTGGTGCGTCAGCAGCCACCGGTGGGTGCGGCCCATCCCCTCCAGCGCCTCCGGGTGGAACGCGAGGACCTTGGAGTTGATGTCGGTGTCGCGCCCGACCTGGTTCGGCGCCGCGTGGTGGAGGTTGTGCTTGCCCAGCCACCAACCGTGGCTGAGCCCGCCGAGCAGGCTCGCCAGGCACCGGGAGGCGAGGGCGTTCCACTTCGGGGTGCTGAAGATCTGCTGGTGCGCGGCGTCGTGGCCCAGGAACGCGACCTGGCTCAACGTCAGCGACACGACCGGGGCGAGCAGCAGCACCCACCAGGTGTCGCCGATGAACTGCAGGGACGTCGCCAGGACGGCCAGCACGACGACGAGGGTGGTGATGCGGCGCCAGTAGTAGCCGAGGCGGCGTCGCATGAGCCCGGCCTCGCGCACGCGCTGCGCGAGCGCCGTGTACGTGCTGGTGCTGCGGTGGGCCGCTCGCGCGGTGCGCGTCGCGCCCGCCGTCGGGGACTGCTCGAGTGCCATGGCCGTTCCTGTCGTCCGCGTCGTGACCGACGCGCCACCAGGGTTCGGGGCAACACATCGCTGTAGAGGTCACAACACCACCTGCGGGCGAGCAGGGCAAGCGGGGTGGATTCCGCACCACGTCACCGGTTCGGGCGCTCCACCTGCGGAGATGGTTCGCCGATGACACCAGGGTTCCTCCAACAGGCCGGGGATCATCACGATCGAGTCGGTGAGGTTCCCGTGCGCCACCCCAGCAGCCCGTCCGCGTCGCCGCGACCCACTGGTGCGCGCCGCCCGGCGCTGCTCCGTTCCGTGCTGCTCGTGAGCGCTGTCCTCGTCCTGCTCCCCGCGACGGCTGTCGCCGGGGAGATCGTCTCCGCCGGTCTGCGCCTGGTCGGGGTGGGCCTCGCCGTCGTGGTGCTGCGTCACAAGGCGGGGACGACCGACGACGAGCGCGCGGTGTGGCGGTGGCTCGCGCGGGCCACCGCGGTGGTGTGCGCGGGAGCGCTCGCGCAGTTCGGACTGAGCGCCCTGGCCGGGGCGAGCGGCCGGGCGGGCCTCGAGCTACCCGGGGACGTCGTGCTGAGCGCGTCCTGCCTGCTCGCGTGCGTGCTGGTGTACCAGGGACTCATCGTCTGGAACCGGACCAGCACGAGGCTCGCCGATCCGGGTGACTGGTTGAACGGGATCAGCGCCGGTCTGGCCGTCTCGGCGCTGCTCCACCTCGTGATCGCCTGGCGCGCCGGAGGTCGCGAGCAGTTGCTGCCCTGGTGGGTCCTCGACCTGTCGGTGGCCCGTTCCTCCGCCCTCTTCATCGTGCTGGGGACGACCCTGACCGTCGCGGTCATGGCCGGCCTGGTCCGGGACCCGCGGATCTGGGTGATCGCCCTCGGCGTGGTGTTCCTCATGGCGGTGGAGGTGGCGACGACGTTCGACCTCCTGCACGGCGCGTGGTCGTCGTCGGGGTGGGGGCTGTTCTGCGTCGTCGTGGCCTGGGCCTCGACGGTGCGGGCGCGGCCGGTGCGGCCCCAGGAGGCCACGACGCAGTCGCTCACCATCGGCACGTTCGTCGTGCTGCTGGCCAGCGTGGCGATCATCCTGCTCGCCACCCGGCTGCCCCCGCAGTCCACGGGCGTCGCCGTGATCTGCGGGGGGCTGGCCGTGGTCGGGGTCAGCACCCGTGTGGTGCGGCTCGTCTCGGACCTCTCGACGTTGGCCCAGACGCGGCAGGACGCGCTCACCGACGACCTCACCGGTCTGGCGAACCGGCGCGCCTTCGGCCAGCAGCTGGACCTCGCCGCGGAGGGCGGCGACGACGTCGCCGTCTACCTCCTGGACCTCGACCGGTTCAAGGAGGTCAACGACCGGTTCGGCCACGCCGTCGGCGACCGGCTGCTGCAGCGCACGGCGGGCCGGTTGGCGGCCGCCGTCCCTGCGGGCGCGGTGCTGGCGCGTCTCGGCGGGGACGAGTTCGCCCTGCTCCTGCCCGGTGCGGACGCGGTGGGTGCCGTGCGCTTCGCGCACGAGCTGGCGGCCGCCGTGCAGGGTGCCGGTGGAGTCGAGGGCACCGGTCAGGTGTCCGCGAGCGTCGGGATCGCCCTCCCGACCCGCGCCGAGGACCCGGCGGGGACGCTGGACGGGGGCGAGCTGCTGCGCCGCGCCGACGCCGCCATGTACCAGGCGAAGTCGACGGGGGAGGTCGTGCGCCTCTACGACGACGCCATCGACCGCGCCGGCCGCGAGGAGGCGCTGACGTCCGACGAGCTGTCCTGCCTCTTCGCCACCGGTGAGGTGGGTCGGCAGTTCCGGGTGCACTACCAGCCGCAGCTGGACCTGCGCTCCGGTGCCCTGGCCGGGGTCGAGGCCCTCGTGCGCTGGCAGCACCCCCGCCTCGGTCTGCTCGCGCCCGCCGCCTTCCTCGACCTGGTCGAACGCGGAGGCCACATGGCCGACCTCACGGAGTTCGTGCTGCGGGAGGCGACGGTGTGGGCGAGGGCGGCGCCATGGACGGACGAGGTCCGGGTGGCCGTGAACCTGTCCGCGAGCTCGCTGGCCGACCCGGGTCTGCTCGTCCTGCTCGACGAGCTGCTCGCCGAGGGCCTGGATCCGACCGTCGTCGTCCTCGAGGTCACCGAGACGTTGCTCATGAGCAACCCCGAGCAGGCGGTGGAGATGACCCGGGAGATCCGTCACCGCGGTTTCGGGCTGAGCATCGACGACTACGGGACGGGGTACTCGTCGCTGTCCTACCTCGTCGACCTGCCCGCGACGGAGGTCAAGCTCGACCGGTCCTTCACGGTGCGGCTGTCCGGTGACGATCGAGTGCGGCAGATCGTGGCCGGCACCGTGGAACTCGCGCACCGCCTCGGCCTGCGGGTCGTCGCCGAGGGGGTCGAGGACGAGGCGACGCTGGAGGTCCTGCGCTCGCTCGGGGTCGACGAGACGCAGGGGTACCTGCACAGCCGACCGCTGGCGCCGGCCGACGTGCCCGCCTGGGTGCGCGACCGGTCCGCGCCCGCGCTCAGCGGCGGGCGGTCGAGCTCAGCCACTGCGCCGTGAGGGCCTCGGCCGGTTGTGGCTTCCCGCACCAGTACCCCTGCAGGTAGTCGCAGCCGGCGGCGGCGACCTCCAGCGCCTGGGCCTCGGTCTCCACCCCTTCGGCGATCACCCGCAGGTCGAGGCTGGCGGCGACCGTGACCACGGCCGCCACCAGGGCACGGCGGCGCGGGTCGGTGGCGATGCCGGCGACGAACGACTTGTCGATCTTGGCGAGCCGCACGGGGAGTTCCACGAGCCGGGACAGCGAGGAGTACCCGGTGCCGAAGTCGTCGACGGACAACGGGTGACCGAGGCGCTGCTGCTCCTGCAGACCGACGAGGACCTGGGGGTCGATGAAGCTGCTCTCGAGGAGTTCCAGACCCAGGTGCCCGGGGTCCAGACCGTTGCGGGCCAGGGCCGAGACGATGGTGGGGCCCAGCAGGGGGTCGACCAGTTCACGGGCGGTGACGTTGACGTAGGCCGTGGCCGGTGCCGCGGAACCCAGCTGCTCCCGCCAGAGCGCCATCTGCGTGCAGGTCTGGGCGATCACCCAGCGCCCGATCCCCACGATGGACCCGTTGTGGGTGGCCAGGTCGATGAACTCCGCCGCCGGCAGCAGACCGTGGACGGGGTGCTGCCAGCGCACGAGCGCCTCCACGGCGTGCAGCGCGCCGGCGGCGTCCACGATCGGTTGGTAGTGGATCCGCAGCTGCCGCAGCCCCTCGGCCTCGGCGAGCTGGTGCTCCAGCAGACGCAGCGGGGGGCGCAGCGGCTGCCCGTTCGGCCCCGTCTCGCGGGCGAACTCGCCCAGCCGTCCGGGGGTGTGCTGCTTGGCGACGTACATGGCGCCGTCGGCGTCGGCCAGCAGGCCGTCGGCGTCGGTGCGCTGGTCGCTGAGGGCGACGCCGATGCTGGCGGAGACGACGAGGTCGACCTCGCCGACGGGGATGGAGCGCCCCAGGGCCTGACGCAGCCGTGCCACGACCGCCTCGACGCTCTGCTGCAGCTCGACGGCGTCGGACTGCGGCAGGTCCTCGCACACCAGCACGAACTCGTCACCGGCGAGCCGGGCCAGCGTGTCGCCCTGGCGCAGGGTGGCGCCCATCCGGGCCGCGACGGTCGCGAGCACCAGGTCGCCGGCCGCGTGGCCGAAGGTGTCGTTGACGCCCTTGAAGCGGTCGAGGTCGACGAACATCACCGCGACGACGCGGCCGTGGCGCTGCGCGCTGTGCAGGGCGTGCTCGAGACGGTCGAAGAGCAGGGCCCGGTTCGGCAGCCCGGTCAGCGCGTCGTGGGTGCTGGTGTGCGCCAGCTCCCGCTGGGCGCTGCGCGCGGCGTCGCGGTCGGCGGCGATCTCCACGTAGGACGCCGCCAGGTGGGCCAGCAGCCGGACCCACTGCAGCTCCTCGACCTGCCAGGTCCCGGGCCGGCGGCGGTAGAGGTCCAGAGCCCCCCAGACCCGCCCGTCGCTCACCAGCGGGACGGCCACCACGGAGAGGAAACCCGCGGACACCGTCCGCTCCACGTACTCCGGCCACGCCGTCTGGACGGGGTCGCGCAGGTCGTCGACGACCACCTCGACCACGAAGTCGGTGGCGTCGCGGCAGGGCCCCTCCTGCCGGAGCTGCTGCAGCACCTCGGGACCTTCGAGGTCGTGGTCGCTGGCCTGCACGAACCGGACGTTCTCGCCCTCGGTGATCACGACCCCGGCCCCGTCGACGCCCAGGTGCTGCGCGGTGATGTCGACGAGGCGGGCCAGCAGCTCCTCGGTGCCGACGTCGCCGGCCGCGATCCCGGCCAGCGCGGCGAGGGCGGCCACGAGGGACGGCTCGCCCGACCCGTCGCGGGCGCTCACCGGCCGACCGCGTGCAGCGGGGCCCGCAGATCGATCTCCGTGTCGACCGTGTCGACCGTGTCGACCGCGTCGGCCCCGAGCCGACCCGTCACCCCGAGGGTGTCGAAGAGGAGACGGACGACGGGCCGGGCCCCCGTCGTCCGGAACCCACCCCCGACCGTGCGCGCCAGGCGGGACAGGTAGAGCAGGCTGGACAGGCCGCGGCAGTCGACGAAGGCCGTGTCCCGCAGGTCGACCACGACGTGACGGGCCTCGGCGAGGAGGGCGAGGGTGCACGCTTCGAAGACGTCGGCGGTCTCGGCGTCGAGCTCGCCGCACACCTCGACGACACCCACTGCGCCGCTCGTGCGGCGACGGACGGAGAACTCCACGAGAGGCTCCCGGGGTCGGTGCGGGCGGCGCCCCACCCTGGACACCTGAGCCACTGTTCGACCGGGCGCCACGCTAGCGCGGACGGCCGTCGGTGGCGAGCGCTGCCGCGGGCCCCGCAGGGCTAGGCTCGGCGCACTGCGTGAGCGGAGCCGTTCCCGGTGAGGCTCCCGGTCACAGGGGTTCAACCAGCAGCCCCGGCGCACGGCCGCCGCCCCCGGGTGGTGGTCCCACCCCGCCGTCTGCAGCCGGCGGGCGAGCAGCAGGAGGTGCACCGTGACCACGGACGACGACCGGGGTGAGGACGTGCAGTCCGCCACCCGACCGCGGATGGAGCCCCAGGAGGCCTTCGCCGAGCTCGGCGCCATCGTCCTGGGCCAGTCGCTGGGTGAGGTCCTGCGGCGGATCGCCGACCTCGCCGTCGCCTGCATCGCGGGGGCCGACGAGGTCTCGGTGACGCTCCTGGACGGGGACAAGACGACGTCGGCGGCCTTCACCGGGCAGCTGGCCGCCGTCCTCGACGAGCGGCAGTACGAGGCCGGGTTCGGGCCCTGCCTGGACGCCGCGCAGACCGGTCAGCACCTGCGCATCGACGACACCGCCCACGAGACGCTCTACGCCGACTTCGCCGCGACGGCCGCGCGCCAGGGGGTCCGCAGCGTCCTCAGCATCGGCCTCCCCATGCCGCAGCGGGTGCTGGGAGCCATCAACGTCTACCGCTTCGGTGGCGAACCCCTCGACGCCGAGGCGGAGGAGCTGGCGGCCACCTTCGCCGGCTACGCGGCCGTCGCGCTGGCCAACGCGGCGCTCTACGCCTCGACGGCCGACCTGGCGGTCAACCTGCAGATCGCCATGAACAGCCGCGCGGTCATCGAGCAGGCGAAGGGGGTGCTCGTCGGCCGCCTCGGCTGCACGCCCGAGGAGGCCTTCACCCACCTGGCGACCCAGTCCCAGCACCAGAACCGCAAGCTGCGCGACATCGCGAAGGAGGTCGTCGAGAGCGCCGTGGGACGGTCCGGGCGCTAGTCGGACCGGAGTAGTCGGAACCGGCGCGGTCAGGGCCGGTAGAGGTCCTGGCCGGCCACCGCCCGCCGCACCGCCTCCGCCGTGCTGGGAACGTCGTAGCGGGCCCGCAGCGACCGCGCCACCGCGACCACCTCGTCGAGGTCGCAGCGCAACCGGGTGGCGACCTCCGTGCCCGAGTACCCGAGGGCGAGCATCCGCCCGACGGCGACCTGCAACGAGCTCAGGTCGCCCGGCGGGTCGTCGGTGGTGGACCGGGGGTGCGTGGGGTGGCGGTGCGGGGGGTGCTGGGACACGGTGCGACCTCGTCCTGCGACGCAGCCCCGGCCGCTGCTCGACCGACGTCCGCCACCCCAGCGTTCCACACTCCACCCGTCCGCGGTGGGCAGGACGCGTGCGACGATCGGGCGGAGGGTGCGCGTCCGCTGCCCGTCAGGTGGAGGGGTCGACGTCGGTGAACGATGACGGACGGGCGCTGGCCGCTCCCGAGGACGACACCGCCCGCCTGCGGTCGGCGCAACGGCTGGTGACCACGACGGCGAACCCGGCCCTGGACCGTCTCGCCGAACTCGCGGCGCGCCTGCTGGGCGCCCCGGCCGCCCAGGTGTCGCTCCTCTCCGACGTCCAGACGATCTCCGCCGCAGCGGGTCTCGGCCTGGAGGACCGCGGCGTGACGGCGCTGGCGGACTCGTTGTGCTCCGTCACGGCCACGGCGGGAGAGCCGCTCGTCGTGACCGACGCGAGCGCCGACGACCGCGTCGCGCTGCTGCCGTCGGTCACCTCCGGCGCCGTGCGCGCCTACCTCGGGGTCCCCATGCGCGGGCAGGACGGCTTCGTCGTCGGCGCGCTGTGCGTCTTCGGCCCGCAGGCCCGGGACTGGAGCGAGACCGACGTCGCCGTGCTGGGCGACCTGGCGGCCGCCGCGGTCACCGAGCTCGAGCTCACGGCGCTCGCGGTCGACTTCGAGGCCGCCCGGGTGCGCTCGGAGCTCGCCGTCGCCGCCGGGGGGATCGGCACGTTCGACTGGGACCTCGCCACCGGGGAGCTGCGTTGGGACGAGCGGCTGCTGGAGATGTTCGGGTACGCCGCCGACGACTTCGGCCGCGACATCGAGGCGTTCAACGCGCGGCTGCACCCCGACGACCTGCCGCGGGTCGGGGCGGCGCTGCAGCGGGCGGTCGAGGAGTGCGGGCCCTTCGAGGCCGAGTACCGGGTCGTGCGACCGGACGGCGCCACCCGGTGGGTGCGCGCCCGGGGGCAGGCGCTGGCCGACGAGGCCGGGCGCAGCGTCCGGGTCCTGGGGGCGGCCTACGACACCACCGCCGCCCGCACCGACGACGCGCGGGTCGCGCGCGTGCTGGAGTCGATGGCGTCGGCGTTCTTCTCCCTGGACCGGGACTTCCGCTTCAGCTACGTCAACGCCGAGGCCGAGCGCGTCCTGGGCCGTCCGCGGCAGGAGATGCTCGGCGCCAGCGTGTGGGAGCTCTTCCCCGACGCGGTGGGGTCGCCGTTCGAGACGCACTACCGCGGGGTCGCGGCGACCGGTGAGCCGGTGACCTTCGAGGCGTACTACCCGCCGCCGCTGGACGCCTGGTTCGAGGTGCGCGCGTGGCCGGACCCGGACGGCGTCTCGGTCTACTTCCTCGACGTCACCGCCGGTCGGCGGGCCCGCAAGGAGCTCGAGACCGCGCACGCGGCGGCGGCCGCGGCGGCCGAGCGGCTGCGCCTGATCGTGACCGTCAGCGAGGACCTCACGGCGACCCTCGACGTCCAGGAGGCGGTGGCCCGCCTGGCCCAGCACCTCGTCCCGGCGGTCGCCGACTGGTGCCTGGTGACCCTCGTCGACGAGCAGGGCGGGCTGCGTGACGTCGGCTGCCACCACGTGGACCCGGCGCTGCGCGACGTCGTCCTCGCCTACCGCGACACCCGGCTCTCCGCGCTGGCCCTCGACTCCTACCTCTACCGGGTCTGGCGGACGGCGAGACCCGCCGGGGTCAGCGCCGGTGCGACGGCCGAGATCCTGCGCGTCCTGGCCGCGGACAGTCCGGCGCGGGAGCTGATCCGGCGCCTGGCGCCGGAGTCGTTCCAGTGCGTGCCGCTGCGGGCGCGCGGGCGCACCGTCGGGCTGATCACGTTGTTCCACGGCGTCGAGCGGGGCGAACTCGGTGGTGAGGACCTGCTGCTGGCGACCGAGATCGCGGACCGGGCCGGGTTGGCGCTGGACAACGCGCGGCTCTACGAGGCGCAGCACCGGATGGCGGAAGGGCTGCAGCGCAGCCTCTTGACGTCCCCGGTCGAACCGGACCACCTGCAGATCGTGGTGCGGTACCAGCCCGCCGCGCACGCAGCCAAGGTCGGCGGGGACTGGTACGACGCCTTCCTCACGCCCGACGGCTCCACCGTGCTGGTGATCGGCGACGTGATGGGCCACGACATCACCGCCGCGGCGGGGATGAGCCAGGTCCGCTCCCTGCTGCGGGGCATCGCGTACACGACGGGCGCGAGCCCCGCCGGGGTCCTGTCCGGGCTCGACGCGGCCATGGCGGGCCTCGCGGTCGACACGACCGCCACCGTGGTCGTGGGCCGGCTGGAGCAGAGCGAGGACGAGCGGCACCGCGACGTCACCCGGTTCCGCTGGTCGAACGCCGGGCACCCGGCGCCCGTGCTGCTCACCCCGGACGGCACGGTGAGCCCCCTGGCTTCGGTGCCGCCGCAACTGCTGCTCGGCATCGACCCCTCGACCCCGCGGGCGGACGCGGCCATCGCGGTGGACCGCGGGTCGACGATCCTGATGTTCACCGACGGCCTCGTCGAACGCCGCGACCGTTCCCTCGACGAGGGGCTGCTGCTGCTGCGCGAGGCCGTCGCGGACCTGGCCGCCGCCACGCTGGACGAGCTCGTCGACGGGGTGCTGGAGCGGATGCTGCCGGGCGAGCACGAGGACGACGTCGCCCTCGTCGCCGTCCGGTTGCACCCGCTGGGGAGTCCACGCCCGGTCGAGGCCGGCCCACGACGAACCCCTCCCGCCACGCCACCCGTTCCGCGCTGAGCCCCCGGGCGGGTCGTCGCGCGCGGGACGTGGAACCTCGGCAGGGTGTGCGCGTGAGCAACCACAGCGACCAGCAGCACGACGACCACCCGGCCACCGGCGGCAGCGAGAGCCGCAGCGAGGACCCGGTGGGGGCCGGCGGCGGCCACGGCGCGGCCGGAGCCGCTCAGGACGGACGCTCCGGGCAGGACCCCGTCGCGACGCTGCTCATCCTGGGGGCCAGCGGCGACCTCGCCTCCCGGCTGCTGATGCCCGGTCTGGCCCGGCTCCTGGTCTCCGGACGCAACGAGGACCCCGCGCACGGTCACGGCTCCTCGCTCGAACTGGTGGGCGCCGGTGCGGAGGACTGGGACGACGACCGGTGGCGCGAGGTGGTGACGAAGGCCTTCGGCGACGCCCTGGACGCGGGCGAGGAGTCGGCGGACGCCGCCCGGACGGTGCGCGACACCAGTCGCTACGCGCAGGTCGACGTCACCGACCCCGACGCCCTCCTGGCTCTGATGAGCTCCTGCACCGCCCCGGTCGCGGTGTACTTCGCCCTCCCGCCCGCGATCACGGCGAAAGCGTGCGCGGGTCTGGTCGGCCGAGACCTGCCGGCCAGCACCCGGCTGGTGATGGAGAAGCCCTTCGGCTCCGACGAGGCCTCGGCCCACGAGCTCAACCAGGTCGTCGCGCAGCTGGTCCCGGAGGAGCACGTGCACCGGGTCGACCACTTCCTCGGCACCTCCACGGTGCTCGGCACCGTCGGGGTGCGTTTCGCGAACCGCATCTTCGAACCCACCTGGAACGCGGGCCACGTGGAACGCGTCGACGTGTTCTACGACGAGGACCTCGCGCTCGAGGGCCGCGCCGGGTACTACGACCACGCGGGTGCCCTCATCGACATGATCCAGAGCCACCTGCTGCAGGTGCTCGCGATGCTGGCGATGGACGCCCCCTCGGCGCTGGACGAGCGGGAGTTCCGCGACCGGAAGGCGCAGTTGCTGCGGGCGACCCGCCTGGCCGGTCCTCCCGCGCAGGCCAGTCGACGGGCCCGGTACACCGCGGGTCGCCTCGGGGACCGCGACCTGCCCGACTACACCGCCGAGCAGGGCGTGGACCCCGCCCGCCAGACCGAGACGCTGGCCGAGGTCGTCCTGCTCGTCGACACCTGGCGCTGGGCCGGGGTCCCGTTCCGCCTGCGGTCCGGCAAGGCCCTCGGCCGGGCCCGCAAGGAGGCGGTCATCACCTACAAGCCCGTCCCGCACCTCATGGCCGGACTGCTGGGCACACCGGTCCCCACCCGGCTCCGGCTCGGTTTCAAACCCGACACCGTGAGCCTGGACCTGAACGTGAACGCCCCGGGCGACCCGTTCGACCTCGACGAGGCGACGCTGACCGCCCGCCTGGGGGACTCCGACCTCCCCGCCTACGGGGAGGTGCTGGCCGGCGTGCTCGACGGCGACCCGTTGCTCTCGGTGCGCGGTGACACCGCGGAGGACTGCTGGCGCATCCTGGCCCCGGTCATCGCGGCGTGGAAGGCCGACGAGGTGCCGCTGGAGACCTACCCCGCCGGGAGCGACGGCCCCGAGGCGACCGCGGACTTCCCCGCGGTCTGACGTCCGAACCAGCCCGGACCAGGCTCAGATGAGGCCGCGGGCCCGCACGGCCTGCACGGCCGCCGCCGTGCTGTCCACGCCCAGGGCGCTGCGGATGGCCACCAGCCGCTCGGCGAGTGCGGAGAGGCTGCACCCGAGGCGCTCGGCGACCTCGGCGGCGCTCGCGCCGTCGAACCGGCTCAGCAGGCGCACCTGGTCCTCGTCGAGATCCTGGCGTTCTCCGCTCATCTCCCACCTCACCCGGTCGCTGGCCCCCTTCGGGGGGCCAGTCTGGCACCGGTGGTCCCCGTCAACCAGTGACCTCCAGTCGGTCCCGCAGCGCCGGGGGGAGAGCGGCGCGGGCGGCCACCGGATCGGGGTGGGCCCGCAGCAGGGCCGCCAGCGTCGCCAGGGGCAGGCCGTCGCCGAGCACGACGTAGCCGTGCTCGCGTCCCACCAGGTCGTCGCAGGCGATCCCGTCGGTCGTCATCGTGAGCCACGGGTCCGGGGTGTCGGGCATCCCGTTGCCCCACACGTCGCCCAGGAGACCCCGCACGGCCAGGGCGCGATGACGCAGAGGGTGCTCGTCCGACACCCGAGAGTTGTACCGCGCCCGCGCGGGTCCTGCACAGAGCTCCAGCACCGTGTCCCGGTTTCCGGCTGCAGGCCTGCGATCCGTCTCCTACCGTGCCCTGCAAGGGCAGGACGGTCGAGGACGAGGAGAGCTGCGCCGTGCACGAACGGAGAACACCGGGTCCGACAGCGGTCGGACGGCACCGGGGAACCAGGGCGTGAACTCGTTGGCCGAGCGTTTCTGGGGTGCGTGGGGAGACGCCCAGGAAACCCTGGACGCGGACCTGCTGCCGTCGGCCCTGGCCCGGATCAGCGCGCGGCTGCTGCCGTTCGACGCCGCGGGACTCAGCCTGCACGGGGAACCCGACACCCGGGTTCCGCTGGGGGCCAGCGACGACGCCGCCGCGACGGCGGAGAGGTTGCAGTTCACCCACGGCGACGGCCCCTGCTTCCTCGCGATGCGGGACGGGCGGCCCGTCGTGGCCACCGAGGACCGCTGGCGTGAACTCTGGCCGGTGCTGGCTGCGGACCACTTCGCGAGGACGTCCTTCCACGGCGGCCTGTCGGTGCCGCTGCGGGTGGGGTCCTCCCGCTTCGGGGTCCTCGACCTCTACACCCGGCTGTCGCGGACGCTCGACGGTTCCACCGTGATCGACGCGCAGGTGGTGGCGGCGTTGGTCACCTCGGTGCTGCTGCAGCACCTGCACGGTGAGGACCCGACCGGTTTCGAACCGGAGGCGGCCGGGATCCACGCGGACTGGTCCGACAGCCCCGAGACGATCCGCCGGCGACAGGTGTGGGTGGCCACCGGGATGGTGGGGCTCAGCCTCGCCGTGACCAGCGAGCAGGCCCTCTCGATCCTGCGGGCGCACGCCTTCGCCACGTCGACGACGCTGGACGACCTCGCCGACGACATCGTCCAACGACGTTTCGACGTCGCGGAACTGGGCAGCGGCACCGCGTCCTGACGATCAGGACCACCAGGACGCGGTCACCGCACGACGCGTCAGTTCCCGCCGGCGACGCGGATCACGGCTCCCGTGCTGTAGCTGGACTCCTGCGAGGCGAGGAACACGTAGGCGGGGGCGAGTTCCGCGGGCTGCCCGGCCCGGCCCAGCGGGGTCTGGGTGCCGAAGTCCTCGACCTGGTCCTCGGGCATGGTCGCGGGGATGAGCGGGGTCCACACCGGGCCGGGGGCGACGGCGTTGACGCGGATGCCCTTCTCCCCGAGTTCCTGCGCGAGGTTCAGGGTGAAGTTCACCAGGGCGGCCTTCGTCATCGCGTAGTCGAGCAGCGCGGGGGAGGGCGTGTCGGCCTGGACGGAGACGGTGTTGACGATGGCGGATCCCGGGGCGAGGTGCGGGACCGCCGCCTTGCACAGCCAGAACGTGGCGAAGACGTTCGTCGTGAACGTGCGCAGCAGTTGTTCCGTCGTGAGGTCCTCGATGCCCTCGACGCTCATCTGGTAGGCGGCGTTGTTGACGAGGAGGTCGAGGCCGCCGAACTCCTGGACGGCGCGGTCGATCACGCTGCGGCAGAACTCCTCCTGGCGCAGGTCGCCGGGCACGCTGATCCCGCGGCGGCCGGCGGCCTCGACGAGGGCCACCGTGGCGTCGGCGTCCTCCTGTTCCTCGGGGAGGTGGACGATGAGGACGTCGGCACCCTCCCGGGCGTAGGCGATCGCGACGGCGCGGCCGATGCCGGAGTCCCCGCCGGTGATGACGGCCCGGCGTCCGGTGAGCTTGCCGGTGCCGACGTAGCTGTCCTCGCCGTGGTCCGGGGCGGGCGTCATCTGCGACGTGGCGCCGGGGTGGGCGATGCTCTGCCCGGGGGTGCTGTCGGTGTGCTGCGTGGTCGGGTCGGTCGGGGTGTGCTGGTCAGGAGCCATGGTGTTCCTCTACCCGCACCGCGGGGTTCGCACACGGGCTCCGCAGCCGTTTCCGGGTGCAGGGTCGCGAGGGCGGGGTCAAGGTGGCCCTGGCCGCGTCCGGCGGCCGCCGGTGGAGCAGCCCGCCGGGGCGTCCCTGGGGACGTTCTCAGGAACGGGACCACTGCGGAGGAGCAGAGATGGCGACTGGTGTGGCGAGCGTGTGGGTTCCCGTCGACGACATGGATCGGGCGGTGCACTTCTACGGCGAGGTGCTCGGCCTGACGGTGACCTCGACCGGACCGGACTGGAGCGAGGTCGACGCCAACGGCGTCATGGTCGGTCTCAACGCCCGGGAGGGCACCTCCGCGACCGCGGACGGCGGGGCGGTCATCACGTTCCAGCCGGACGGAACCCTCGACGAGGAGGTGTCGCGCCTGATGGGCGAGGGCGTCCGCTTCACCGGGGGGATCAGCGAGCACGACTGGGGTCGCATCGCGCCGTTCAAGGACACCGAGGGCAACGACCTGCAGTTCTACGCCCCGCCCGCCTGAGGGTTCCGTTTCGAGTGGCGGGGCCCGCGGTGCGGGCGCAGAGTTCGACCTGAGTTCCACCCGACGACCAGAGGAGTGACCATGCCCGACTTCGGCGACATC
The DNA here is from genome assembly GCF_979255925.1 of Kineococcus sp. AC630. NCBI lineage: Bacteria > Bacillati > Actinomycetota > Actinomycetes > Kineosporiales > Kineosporiaceae > Kineococcus > Kineococcus sp. AC630. Next base: position 205,282 of record NZ_CEEDMJ010000001.1, on the reverse strand, counting down.
ACCGAGAAGGCCAGCGACGCCGCGATCGACAAGGCGGGGGACGCGGCCGACGAGAAGACCGGCGGCAAGCACGCCGAGCAGGTCGACAAGGCCCAGGAAGCCGCCGACGGCAAGATCGGCGAGTGAGAACTCCGCTCAGCTGAACGTGAGAGCCCCGGCCGTCCGGCCGGGGCTCTCGTGCGTGGCGTCAGCGGCGGGCCACGGCCACCAGGTACCGGGTCGCGCGGTCGCGGTGGTTGGTGAACGTGCAGTCGGCGGCCGGCCCCAGTTCGAGGCAGTCGCCGGCGCCGAGTTCGTGGCGCCGCCCGTCCTCCACGAGTTCCAGGTCCCCGGCCAGGACCCAGACCTGCTGGTGGATGTCGCGGTAGGCGTCGGCGGGGTAGGTGATCGAAGCGCCCGGGGGGAGTTCGATCTCGGTCAGCTGCAACGGTCCGCCCGCCAGCGGGGACCGGGAGACCCGGCGGTAGCCCGACGCGGGATCGGTCCAGACGGGTGCCTGGCCGGCGCGCAGCAACCGGCCGCTGTCCTCGCGCGGACGTTCGACGCGCGCGAACAACTCCGACAGGGTCAACCCGAGCGGGGGGCAGAGGCGTCCCAGCAGCGCCGCCGACGGCTGTGACTCGGCCCGTTCGAGCTTCACGATCGAGGCGCGGGAGACGCCGGAGGCCTCGGCCAGCGCGGCGGTGCTCAACCCGCGGCTCAGCCGGGACGAACGGAGCACCTCGGCGAGTCGCGGGGTGAGTTCGTCGTCGGCCACGACGGGCAGCATAGCGACAGGCATGCGTACTGTGGTGCTCATGTCGTCGACCCCCGAAACCCTGCCCGACCGGGCGCCCGTCCCGGTCCGCACGCCGCCACCCGATGCCCACGCCCTCGTCGTCGGGGCAACCGGGATCACCGGCGGAGCGCTGGCCGAACGCCTCGTCGCCTCCGGCTGGCGGACCTCGGGGCTGTCCCGCCGCCCGCCCACCGTCGACGGGGTCGAGCACGTCGCCGCGGACCTGTTCTCCCGCGGCGATCTGGAGGAGAAGCTCGCCGGGCTGGCCCCGACCCACGTGTTCATCACGGCGTGGGCGCGCCAGGACACCGAGGCCGAGAACGTCCGGGTCAACGGGGCCATGGTCCGCGACCTGCTCGCGGTGCTCGGCCCGCAGGGTTCGGTGCGCCACGTCGCCCTCGTGACCGGGCTCAAGCACTACCTCGGCCCGTTCGAGGCCTACGGGCAGGGCGACCTGCCCGACACCCCCTTCCTCGAGGACGCCGAACGCCTGCCCGTGGAGAACTTCTACTACGCGCAGGAGGACGAGCTCTTCGCCGCCGCGGCGCGTCACGGTTTCGGCTGGTCCGTCCACCGCGCGCACACCGTCGTGGGGTTCGCCGTCGGCAACGCCATGAACCTGGTGCCCACCCTCGGGGCGTACGGCGCGATCGTGCGGGCGAGCGGGCGGAAGTTCACCTTCCCCGGCTCGCTCACCCAGTGGAACGGCGTCGTGGACATCACCGACGCCGACCAGCTGGCCGACCACCAGCTCTGGGCCGCCACCACCCCCGAGGTGGCGGACACCGCGTTCAACGTCGTCAACGGCGACGTCATCCGGTGGCGTCGCCTCTGGCCCCGCCTCGCCGCCCACCTGGGGGTCGAACCGGCCGGGCCGGAGGAGACGCCGCTGCCGTTGGAGCAGCAGATGGCCGACGCGGAACCGGTGTGGGACAGGCTCGTCGCCGAGCACGGCCTGGTCGAACCCGACCTGTCCAAGGTGGCGTCCTGGTGGCACAGCGACAGCGACCTCGGCCGTGACGTCGAGGTGCTGGCCGACATGACCCGCAGCCGGCTCGCCGGGTTCACCGGCTACGTCAGCACCGAGCGGGCGCTGCTGCGCCTGGTCGACCGCTACCGCGCGGCGGGCGTCCTGCCGCCGGCCTGACCCGTCAGGGTTCGAGGTTCTCCAGGTCCGCGAGCAGGCTCGGGTGCACCGGTTCCCAGCCGAGCCCCGCCCGGGTGGCGGCACTCGAGGCGGGCTGGTCCATCGCGAAGATCGGGCCGAACGGACCGAACGTCTCCTCCGGCACCGCGGCGACGGGCAGGCCCAGGCGACGACCGATCACCGCCGCGATGTCGCGCACCGCGTCACCCTCGTCGGCGACGGCGTGCCAGGCGGTTCCGCCCGGTGCGTCCTCCAGGGCCAGCCGGAACAGCGACGCGGCGTCGCCCGCGTGGACGGCCGGCCAGCGCTGGGTCCCGTCGCCGGGGTAGCCGGCGACCCCGGTGCGGCGGGCGGCGTCGGTGAGCATCCCGGCGAAGCCGCCCCGGCCCTGGTCGTGGACCGTGCGCGGCATCCGCACGGCGCTGGCGCGCACCCCGCGCTCGGCGAGGCGCAGGATCGCCGTGACGGTCGCGCCACGACCGCCGACCGGGCCCTCGGTGGGGAGCGGGTCGGCCTCCGTGGACGCCCGTCCCGGGATCCACGGGGTTCCCGAGACCGTGACGAGGGGACGGCCGCTGCCGACGAGCGCCTCGCCGAGCGTGGTCAGCGCGGCGGTCTCCTCGGCGACCCCGGCGATCACGGAGTCGGCGGTGGAGTAGTCGCGGCTGAAGGCGAGCTGGATCACTCCGTCGCTCGCCGCCGCCCCGGCGCGCAGGACGTCGAGGTCGCTCAGCGAGCCGCGCAGGGGTTCGGCGCCCGCGGTCGTGAGAGCGCGGGCGGAGTCCTCGGAACGGGCGAGGGCGAGGACGGTGTGACCGTGGGCCAGCAGCTCGGCCGTGACGGCCGATCCGATCGTTCCGGTTCCGCCGGTGAGGAAGACGCGCACGGGAGGGCCTTTCGAGTGATGGGACTCTTGTCTCATCACCGTACAGCCTGATGGGACAAAAGTCCCGTCACCTATGATGTCGTCATGGCTCGATGGGAACCCGGCGCTCGCGAACGCCTCGTCGTCGCGGCCGTGGACCTGTTCGTCGAGCAGGGCTACGACGCCACGACGGTCGCGCAGATCGCCGACCGGGCCGGGGTCACCAAGAGCACCTTCTTCCGCCACTTCCCGGACAAGCGGGAACTGCTCGTCGCGGGGCAGGAGACCCTGAGCGCCCTGCTGGCCGAGGGCATCACCGCGGCGCCCGCCGGGGCCGCCCCGCTGGCGGCCGTCGCCGCGGGTCTCGAACGCGCCTGCGCCGAGATGGGTCCCGCGAACCGGGAACTCGGACCCCGTCTGAAGGCCGCCGTGGCCGCCAACGCGGAACTGCGGGAACGGGACGCGCTCAAGAGCGTCGGGATGGCCGCGGCGATGACGGACGCCCTCGTCGGGCGGGGAGTTCCCCCGACCGCCGCCCACCTGGCCGCCGAGATGGGCGTCATGGCCTTCAAGCTCGGGTACGCCCGGTGGGCCGACGCCGCGCCCGACGAGGCCGGGGGGTTGTGGCCCCACGCGTCCGCCGCCCTGGAGGAACTGCGCGCCGCCGGCGCCGCACTCGGTTGACGTGCCCACCGGGGTGAGAGCCCCGTCGAGGAGGAGGTTCGAGATGATCGTCCGGGTCGGGGACGACGGGTCCGTCGCGGTCGAGGACGTCGACGTGCTCGACCGGTTCCACGTCGAGGCGTCGGGGCTGACGATGGCGGCCGTCGTCGCGGCCCTGGAGTCGGCCGGAGCCGGCACCGGGCACTCGGCCAAGCAGGTCGCCGTGGAACCCGGGTTCCTGCGCCTCGCCGCGGGGACGTCGGCCTCCGACGACTGGCAGCGGGGTTTCGAGGGGATGCTCGGCCACGCCCGGTCCCACGGTTGGGTGGACGAGGCGAGCCGCCTGCTCGCCCACGTCGAGCACCTCGGCTGACCCCGGAGGTCCTCCTCTCAGCCCGCGGTGACGGTCGGACGACGTCCCCGACGCAGCACCAGGACGGTCACCAGGCTGAGCGCCGTGAGCCCCGCGCAGACGGCGTAGATCCCGCCGTACCCGCGCGAGGTGCCCGCGCCGAAGGCGATGAGCGGGCCGGAGATCACGGCGCCGACCCGGCGGGCGTTCACGTAGAGGCCCGAGGCCAGCCCCGGGCGCGGGATCACCTGCTGGAAGAGGGTGAGCCCGACCCCGGCGACGACGGCGAAGAAGCAGGCGTTGAGGACCTGGGCGCAGAGGAGCGTGACGGGACCATCCACGAACGTCATCGCCGCGTAGTACGCGATCCCGGCCAGGCAGCCCGCGACCAGCAACGTGAAGTTCGCGAAGCGCTTCGTCAGCCGCGCGACCAGCAGCAGCGCCGGGATCTCCAGACCCGCGGCCAGCCCGAGGGCGGCGCCGGCCCACGCCACCGGCAGACCCAGGTCCCGGGTGGTGAACAGGCTCATGATCGAGACGGCGGCGCTGTTCGTCGCCTGCAGCAGGACGAAGGCCACGACGATGCCGGCCACGGCCGCGCGCGTCGTCGGCTCGTGGTCGTCGGCGGCGCCGGACCTCGTCCCGGGGGTGTGCGAGCGGTCGGCCCGCAGCATCAGCGTCGCCGTCCCGACGGTCAGCGCGGCGACGACGGCCAGCGGGACCAGCACGGCCCGGTCGCCGAACGCGCCGATGACCAGGGTGGCGACCGGGGGACCCGCCACCCAGGCGAACGACGCGATGGCGCGGGTGCCGATGACGTCGGAGGAGCTCGCCCCGGAGTGGCGCAGGTGGGCGAAGAGCAGGGAGTTGCCGACCCCGGCGGGGCCGCCGAGCAGCACGAGCGCGACGACGGCGAGGGGGAGGCTGCGGCTGAGTCCGAGCACCACCGCCAGCGCGACGGTCATCACCCCGCAGCCGAGCATCGGCCGCAGGTAGTCACCCCGGCGGTCGGCGTAGGCGGGCACCAGCAGGGAGGCCACGAAACCGCCGACGTTGTAGAGGGCCAGCACCAGCCCCACCTGCCGGGCGTCCGCGTCGTAGAGCGCGACGAGCAGCAGGGCCAGGGCGGGGTTGAGGAAGGCGAACTGCAGACCCCAGAACAGGGCGGCGGAGGGGATGAGCAGGCGGTTCACCGGTCGACCGTAGGAGACCCCCCGTCCGCGCCGGGAGTGCCTCTCGCTACCCCCCTCGGCGCAGCGGCGGCGCGTCGAGCGCGCAGCTCATCTCGTGCGGGGCGGGTGCCTCGCTCCGGTCGGGGCCGGTGCGCAGCGTCAGGGCGGCCAGCACTCCCCCTGCGGCGCAGACGATCGCGGCGATCACGACGGCCGCGTGGAAACCTCCGAGCAGAGCCGCCGGACGCAGGTAGTCGTCGCCGCTGATGCCGGCGGCGGCGGGGAGCACCGCCACGGCGACGAGACCCGCGGTCCGGGCGACGACGGTGTTGGTGGCGGAGGCGATCCCCGCCTGCGCGTCCGGCGCGGCGTCCAGCGCGGTCGAGGTCAACGGGGCGACGGTGACGGCCAGCCCCAGCCCGAAGACCAGGACCGCGGGGAGCACCTGCGTCGGGTAGGAACCCGAGGCGTCGAGGCGGGTGAGCAGCAGCAACCCGGCCCCGGCGATCAGCGGCCCCACGCTCAACTGCAGCCGGGGCCCACGACGCGCGGCGAGCGCCCCCGACCGCGACGACAGCAGCAGCATGACGACGGTCACCGGCAGCAGGGACGTCCCGGCGGCCAGCGGGCTGTAGCCGACGGCGGTCTGCAGCACGACGGGCAGCAGGAAGAACGTCCCGCCCAGCGCGGCGTAGACGACGAACGTCACCGCGTTCACCGCGGAGAACTGCCGTCGGCGGAACAACCCCAGCGGCAGCAACGGGTTCCGCGTCCGGGCCTCGCGGAGCAGGAACGCCCCGAACAGCAGCACCGCGGCCAGCAGGCTCCCGAGGACGGCGGCGGAGGACCACCCCCGGCCGGGACCCTCGACGAGTCCGTAGGTGAGGGCGGCCAGGGTGGCGGTGATCGTCAGCGCGCCGAGCACGTCGAGACGCCCGTCGACGTGCGGCGCCCGGGACTCCGGCACGTGGCGGGAGGACACCAGCACGACGACGACCGCGACGGGGAGGTTGATGAGGAACAGCCAGCGCCACGACCCCACCCCGAGGATCCAGCCGCCCAGGAAGGGGCCGACGGCGACGGCGACACCCCCCAGACCCGACCACGCCCCGACGGCCCGGGAGCGGTCCTCCGCGCGGAACGCCGCGTGCAGGACGGCCAGGCTCCCCGGGGTCAGCAACGCGGCCCCCACCCCCTGCAACGCCCGGGCGGCGACGAGGACCGGCGCGTCCGGGGCCAGCCCGCACAGCAGCGAGGCCAGCGCGAACCACACGACACCGACCTGGAACACCCGTCGTCGCCCGAAGCGGTCACCGAGGCCACCGCCGAGCAGCAGCAGACCGGCGAGGGTGAGGGTGTAGCCGTTGACGACCCCCTGCAGCGCGGCGAGGTCGACGTGCAGCTCCCGCCCGATGGTGGGCAGGGCGACCCCGACGACGCTGGCGTCCAGCGAGGCCAGGCCCGACCCGAGGATCGTGGTGAGCAGGATCCAGCGCCCGGGACCGCTCGCGTACGCGACGCCGGCCCCGGTCGGGGAGGACTCGGTCACGACCCACCTCCTGCCCGGGCCCCGACGGGGCGCGATCGTCAGCACGGGCCGTCAGCATGTCAGGGTGGTCCCGGCGACGGAGGCCGGCCCGGAGGACCTCAAGGACGGGCACCGCCCTGACGAAGCACCCTCGTGCACCTCCTCCCGCCGACCCCCTCGCCGAACTCCCCGCGGGACCTCCTGTGAGCGCCGTCCTCGCCCTCCTCGCCAGCGTGCTGTGGGGCACGTCGGACTTCCTGGGGGGCAGCGTCAGCCGACGGCTGCGGGCCGTCCAGGTCCTCGCCGTCTCCCAGGTCCTGTCGGCGCTCGTGCTGCTGGTCGTCCTCGCCGCGAGCGGTCACCTCTCCCACGTCCCGGACGGGAACTGGATCGGCTGGTCGGTCCTGGCCGGTGTGACGTGGGCCGCGGCGATGGGCGCGCTCTACACGGCGCTCGCCATCGGGACCATGGGCGTCGTCGCCCCGATCGCCTCCTGCGGCATGCTCGTCCCCTTCGTCATCTCGGTGGCCGGCGGTGAACGCCCCGCGACGCTGCAGGTGCTGGGGGCAGTGCTCGCGGTCCTCGGCGTCGTCGCCACCGCCGGACCGGACGTCACGGCCGCGAAGAAGGGGCAGGGCCGGGCGATCACCCTCGCCCTGGTCGCCGCGGTGCTCTTCGGCGTCGAGATCTACGCCCTGGCCCGGGGGAGCGAGGTCTCCGTGCCGGGGTCCCTGCTCGGCATGCGGCTCTCCTCGGTCGTCGTGGTCCTCGCGGTGGCGCTGGCGAAGCGACGGCAGTCGCCCCCGGTCGTCCGGGGCGACCTGCCGCCGTTGCTGGGCCTCGGGGTCCTCGACCTCGCCGCGACGGCCGCCTACGCGGTGGCCTCCAGCAGCGGACTGGTCAGCGTCGTCGCGGTCCTGGCCTCGCTCTACCCGGCCGTGACCCTGCTGCTGGCGCGCCGGTTCCACGGCGAGCGACTGAGCGGCGTCCAGGCGGGTGGGGTCGTGGTGGTCCTCGTGGGTGCCGCGTTCTGCGCCCTGGGCTGACCTGTGCAGCGAGGCACCCGTTCGGCGGGTCGAGCTGGGGGCCCGGGGCACCGACAACTCCTGTGACCCCAGGAGGACCTCGTGTTCGTTCGACGCGGGCAGACCCGGCCCACGCTGACGCGTTGGTCGCTGCCGTTGCACGCCGTGCTGCTCAGCCCACCCCTCGCCTTCGCCCTCTCGACGATCCCGGGGGTCCGCCCCCACGAGGGGTACTCGTTCCTGCTCGACGGGCTGCTGAACAACCTCGCCTACGAGTCGGCGGCGGCGCTCTGCCTCCTGCGCACCCTGCAGATCGACGGGCCGCGTCGGGGCGGGTACCTGCTGAGCGCGGCCCTGGCGGTCTACGGTTCCGGCAACGTGTACTGGACGATCTTCGTCCGTCCCCTGGCCGACCAGCCCTACCCCTCCGGGGCCGACGTGGGGTTCCTCCTGTTCTACCCCTCGATCTTCGTCCTGCTCATCCTGCTCGCCCAGCGCCGCGACGCGCGGCACGCGCGCAGCCTGTGGCTGGACGGGGTCGTCGGCGGCCTCGCGGTCGGCGCCGTCGCCGCGGCCGCGGTGATCGGTCCCATCGTCTCCGCCTCCGGTTCGTGGGCGGCGGTCGCGACGACGTCGGCCTACCCCGCGCTCGACCTGGTCCTGCTCCTCGTCCTCGCCGCGGTCCTCTCCCTCCACGGCTGGCGCCCGCCCAAGGGGTTGTGGTTGCTGGCGGCGGGGCTCGTCGTGTTCGTCGTCGCCGACCTCGCCTACCTGTTCGCGACCGCCCAGGGCACCTACACCTCCGGCGGTCCCACCGACGGGGTCTGGGTCCTCGGCGTCGTCCTCATGGGTTTCACCCCCGGCTGGCCCTCCGCGCCCAGCGGTCCGCGACTGCCCGGGTGGGCGCTGCTCTCGATCCCGGTCCTCTCGACGCTCGTCGCCCTCGCCGTGTTCGTCGTCGACCACCTGCACCCCCTGCACCCGGTCGCGGTCGCCCTCGCCGCCGCCGTCGTCCTCAGCGCGCTGGGCCGGCTGCTCTTCACCTTCCGCGAGGTCACCCGCCTCGCCGAGCACCGCGAACTCGCGATGACGGACGAACTCACCGGCCTCGGCAACCGCCGGGCCCTGTACCGGCGCACGCCGGAACTCCTGGCCGCGGCCGGACCCGACACGCCCGTGGCCCTGCTGCTGCTCGACCTCGACGGTTTCAAGGAGGTCAACGACAGCCTGGGTCACCAGGCCGGCGACTCCCTGCTGCGCGACGTCGCCCGGCGCCTGCGCGAGGTCGCCGACGCCCCGGACACCGTCGTGACCCGCCTGGGCGGTGACGAGTTCGCCATCGCCCGGATCGGGGCCGGGTTCGCGCCCGCCCAGGAACTGGCCGACGCCATCCACGAGTCGCTGATGCAGGCGTACACCCTCGAAGGGGTGCAGGTCCGGGCCCGCACGAGCATCGGGATCTCCGTCCTGCCGGTGGGTTCCGCGGAACTCCCCACCCTGCTGCGCCAGGCCGACGTCGCGATGTACCACGCGAAGACCCGCCACCTCGGCACGTTCGCCTACTCCGTCGACGTCGACGAGTTCGCGTCGGGGGAGCGGTTGGAGACCGCGGAACTCCTCCGCGCCGACATCGCCGCGCGCCGCCTCCTCCTGCACTACCAGCCGAAGATCGACGTCGCCACGGGCGGCGTGGACAGCGTCGAGGCGCTCGTCCGCTGGCAGCACCCGCGGCGCGGCCTGCTGATGCCGGACGCGTTCCTCCCGGTCGTGGAGACCGCGGGACTGATGGAGGACCTGACCCGCGCCGTGCTCGAGCAGGCCCTCGACCAGGCCGCCGTGTGGTGGCGGGCCGGGAGACCCCTCGCGATCGCGGTGAACCTCTCCGCGTCGTCGCTGGGGGACCAGGACCTGCCCGACCGGGTCTCGAAGATGCTGACCGAACGACAGCTACCGGCGAGACTGCTGGAGATCGAGATCACCGAGGACTTCCTCATGGTGGACCGGGAACGGGCCCAGGGGATCCTCGAAGGGTTGCGCGCCAAGGGCATCCGGGTCGCCGTCGACGACTACGGCACCGGGTACTCCTCGCTGGCCTACCTGCGGGAACTGCCCATCGACGACCTCAAGCTCGACAAGTCCTTCCTCACCGACCTCATGGGGGACACCCGGGCGCTCGCGATCGTCCAGTCGACGATCATGCTCGCGCACTCCCTCGGCCTGCGGCTGGTGGCCGAGGGCGTCGAGGACGAGGCGACGAGCCGGGAACTCGCCGCCGCCGGGTGCGACGTCCTGCAGGGCTGGCTCTACGCCAAGGCCCTCCCCGCGCACGAACTCGAACGCTGGCTGACCGAGCACGACCCGGCCACCGTTCCCAGCCACCCGCTCACCACGCCCGTCCTGACCGCTTCTCCTGGAGGTTCCTCGTGACCACGTCGTCGGTGCGCCGGCTCGCACCCGACCACACCGTGCTGGAAGGCCGTGCCGAGGTGGCCGCGCACCTGGTGCGTTCCCGCGACCTGCACGGCCGTCCGGGAACTCCCGCCACGGCCACCACGGCCTGGTTGCGCAGGGTCCTCGACGTCGCGCCGCCCGCCGCGGTCTGGGCCGTGCACGTCCAGCAGGGGCAGGACGAGGCGGCCGTCGTCGTCGTCGACCGCGTGCACGACAGCGGCCGGGTCAGCGAACTCCTCGCGGGGGGCGGCGGCTACGCCGCGTCCTTCCCGGCGAGCAGCCCGGAGGTCGCCGACCGGCTCGGGGTGGTCCTGGCGGAGCACGCGCGACTGCGGGGGAGCGAACTGCACCTGGCCGAACTGCCCGACGACCCGCGCGTGCACGCCCTGGCCGCCGGGGCCGGGGCCCGGCTGCTCGACCTGGACCCGGTGCCCTTCGTGCTGCGCCCGCAGGACGACGCCCCGCTGGTGAGCGGGGGGATGCGCAAGAACCTGCGCAAGACGCACAACCGCATCGTCCACGACGGGGTGCACCTCGAGTTCGAGTTCTCCGACGACGCGGCGACGTTCGAGGCGACGCTGCCCGACCTCGAGGCGGCCTACCGCGACCGCGACGCGGCGCACGGTCTCGTGTGCGCGCTGGACACCCCGTCCGGGCGCGACACCTGGCGGCACCGGCTGGCCGCGCTGGGCGACCTCGGCCGGCGTGAACTCGCGGTCCTGCGCCTCGACGGCGAACTCGCGGCCTACGTCGTGGGCGTCCGGGACGGGGCGCGCTACGGCGTGTTCGAGGGACGGTTCGTGACCCGCTGGGCGCGCTACTCGCCGGGTCGGTTGCTGGAGCACGAGGTCCTGCTCCGGGCGTTCGCCGAGCACGGGGCCGAGCTGGTGGACTGGATGACCGGGGTCGCCCCGGAGACGCTGCTGGCCGTCACGGGTTCCGAGCGGCGGTTGGTGCTCCGCGGCTGGTGACCGCCACCCCGGTGGTGCGCGGGCCACCCGGCGGCGGAGACTGACGGACATGGAAACCCTCGAGGTCGCCGGGCTCGGCCCGGTCTCGCGCGTCGGGCTGGGCACGTGGCAGTTCGGTTCGCGGGAGTGGGGCTACGGCGCGCAGTACGCCGACGGCCCCGCGGGTGAGATCGTGCGCCGTGCCCTGGAACTCGGGGTGACCCTCTTCGACACGGCCGAGGTCTACGCCTTCGGGCGCAGCGAACGGATCCTGGGTGAGGCGCTCGGGGGGCGCCGGCGCGACGTCGTCGTCGCGAGCAAGGTCTTCCCGGTCCTGCCGCTGCCCGCCGTCGTCCACCAGCGGGCGGTGGCGAGCGCCCGCCGTCTCGGTCTCGACCGGATCCCGCTCTACCAGGTGCACCAGGCGAACCCGGTCTTCCCGGACACCGTCGTCATGCCCGGCCTGCAGCGCTTGCTGGGCGAAGGACGCATCGGCGCCGTGGGGGTCTCGAACTACTCCCTCGCGCGCTGGCGGCAGGCGGACCGGGCGCTCGGCGTCCCGGTGGTCAGCAACCAGGTGCAGTTCTCCCTGGCCCACCCCGGGCCGCTGGAGGACCTGGTGCCCTTCGCCGCGGCGAACGACCGGATCGTCATCGCCTACAGCCCGCTGGCGCAGGGACTGCTGGGTGGGAGGTACTCCGAGGCGAACCGCCCCGGTGGGGTCCGGGCGGCGAACCCGCTGTTCGCGGTCGACAACCTGCGGCGGGCCCAGCCGCTGCTCGACACCCTGCGCGAGGTCGCGGCCGGGCACGGGGTCCGCCCGGCCCAGGCGGCGCTGGCCTGGCTGGTGGCCCAGCCCCGGGTGGTCGTCATCCCGGGGGCCTCCAGCGTCGAGCAGCTGGAGTTCAACGTCGAGGCCGCGCAGGTCCGGCTGGAACCCGCGGCGCTGGCGGCCCTGACCGAGGCGGCGCGCTCGTTCAACCCGGCGTCGCCGGTGCGTCTGCTGCGCGACGCGGGGATCGCCCGGCTGGCGGGCGCGGCCGCGCGCGGAACGCGCTGACGGCGCCGCACGTCCCCGTCGTGCAGCGGTGACCGGACCGGACTCCCGTGCCGCGGGCGGGCTCGCCCTCGCGGTGCTCTCCGCGGTCAGCTTCTCCCTCTCCGGCCCGTTGGCGCGCGGCCTCCTCGACACCGGCTGGAGCCCCGGCGCCGTGGTCAGCGCCCGCATCGCCCTGGCCGCGGTGATCGTGGCGCCCTTCGGCGCGCGCTCGCTGCGCGGACGGTGGGACCTGCTGCGCCGCAACGTCCTCGTCGTCCTCGCGTACGGGGTCCTCGCCGTCGCGGGTGCCCAGTTCTGCTACTTCTCCGCCGTGCAGCGGCTGCAGGTGGGACCCGCGCTGCTCATCGAGTACACCGCCCCCGCGGCCGTCGTCCTGTGGTCGTGGCTGCGTCAGGGGCAGCGCCCACGGCCCCTGACCGTCGTCGGGACGGCGATCGCCGGACTCGGCCTGGTCGCCGTGCTGGACCTCTTCTCCGGGGTCGAACTCGACGGGATCGGGGTCCTGTGGGCCCTCGGGGCCATGGTCGGTGCCGCGTCGTACTTCGTCCTCTCCGCCGACGAGGACAACGGGTTGCCGCCGCTGGCCCTGGCCGGCGGCGGGCTGCTCGTGGCCGCGGTGCTGCTGGGAGCGCTCGGGGCGGTCGGCGCGTTGCCGCTGGACGCCGGCACCGACGACGCCGTGTACGGCGGGAGCCCCGTGCCGTGGGTCGTGTCCGTCCTGGGCCTGGGACTCGTCACCGCGGCCTTCGCCTACGTCACGGGGATCGCCGCGAGCCGTCGCCTCGGGTCCCGCCTCGCCTCGTTCGTCGCCCTGCTCGAGGTGGTCTCGGCCGTCGTGCTCGCCTGGCTCCTCCTCGACGAACTGCCCCGGGGGATCCAGCTCGCCGGCGGGGCGCTGGTCCTCGCCGGCGTCGTCGTGGTCCGCGCGGGGGAACGGGCGGCCCCGTCGGCCCCGTCGGCGATCGCCTGAGGGTCAGGCGACCGCGGGAACCACCGCACTGCCGAGCAGTTCGATGCTGCGCATCAGACTCGCGTGCGAGGTCTGCGGGTTGGTCATCTGCAACGAGATGCGTTCCACCCCGCCGAGCGACGCCGCGATCCGGGTGAGCTTCCCGGCCACCGTGCCGGGGTCGCCGATGACGAAGGCCCCGTCGGGTCCGGCCTGCTGCTCGAACTGGGCCCGGTTCGGCGGGGCGAAACCCCGTTCCCGCCCGATGCGGCCCATCATCTCGAACCAGCCGGGGAAGAACGCGTCCCGGGCCGCCGCGGAGGTGTGGTCGACGAACCCCGGCAGGTGCAGGGCCACCCGCAGGGTCTCGGGGGCGTGCCCGGCCTCGGCGCCGGCGCGGCGGTAGAGGTCGACGAGCGGGCGGAACCGGGCCGGTTCACCGCCGATGATGGCGACCACCAGGGGCAGCCCGAGCAGCCCCGCGCGGACGAAGGACTCCGGGGTCCCCCCGACCCCCACCCACACCGGCAGCGGGTGCTGCACCGGACGCGGGTAGACGCCCTGGTCGACCAGTTCCGGGCGGTGGCGGCCGGACCAGGTCACCTTCTCGGAGGCGCGCAGCCGCAGCAGCAGGTCGAGCTTCTCCTCGAAGAGGGAGGCGTAGTCGCGCAGGTCGAGACCGAACAACGGGTAGGCCTCGGTGAACGAACCCCGGCCGACGACGAGGTCGGTGCGGCCGTGGGCGATGAGGTCGAGGGTGGAGAACTCCTGGAACACCCGGACCGGGTCCGCGGCGCTGAGGACCAGGACGGCGCTGGCGAGGCGGATGCGGGTGGTGCGCGCGGCGGCCGCGGCCAGCACCACGACGGGGGCGGAGTCGTAGAACTCGGGTCGGTGGTGCTCGCCGATCCCGAAGGCGTGGACCCCGGACTGGTCGGCGAGGACGATCTCGTCGAGGAGGTCCTGCATCCGCTCCTCCGGCCCGACCACCTGACCGGTCGCCGGGTCGGTGATGGCCGAGACGAAATTGTCGACTCCGACGTGCATGGGCGGTTCTCCTCGGGGTGGGCCGGCCCCCACCGTACGACGCCCCCGCGCACCGTCAGGCGGGGTGCCGGGCGGGGTGCGCGTCGAGCCAGTCCGGCCGGGGCGCCGACCCGGTGCGGAACCGGGCCGCCTCCTCCGAGGGGCTGAACCGGCCGAGGGTCAGGTGCAGCGCCCGCAGCTCCCACCGGGCGCGGAGGAGACGGGCCCGGGCCGCGGGCGAGCGGTCACCCCGGCCGGGGACTCCGGCGAAGCGCGCCACCGACGGGGAGACCACCAGTTGCGCCGCCCGCCCCAGCTCGGCGTAGAAACCCCGTTCGACGCGGTTCAGGCCGCTCGGGTCGGCGATGAAACCCAGCAGGTCCGCCGGCACCGGTTCCAGGTGCGGCTCCAGCTCCCGCAGGGCCTCCGCCAGCCCGGCCCGCGAGGACGGGAGGTCCTCCGCCCCGAGCGCCCGGGCGCTGCGCGCCCAGTCCGCGACGTAGTCGTCGCCCCAGGTCCGGCCGAACCGCGGTGCGAGGTCCTGCCCGACGGCGGTCTGCGCGGCGAGGAAGGCGTCGGTGAAGGCCAGGTGGACCCAGCGCAGCAGTTCCGGGTCGGACGCCGAGTAGGCCCGGCCCGCGGCCGTCGTGCCGCGGACCCGTTCGTGCATCCCCCGCACCCGCCCGGCCTCGCGTTCGGCGAGCTCCGCCGAGCCGAACGTCGTCAGGACCAGCCACCGGGCCGTCCCGGCGAGCCGGGCCCACGGGTCGCTGCGGTAGGAGGAGTGACGCTGCACCCCCGCCGAGGCCAGCGGGTGCGCGCCCTGCCCGAGCAGGGCCGCGATCCCGCCGACGAGGGTCGAGAGGTCGCCGTGGACCCGCCAGACCACGCCCTCGGGGTCGAACCACCCGGGACCGGTCCCGACGAGGGCGATGTCGCGCACCCAGTCCGGTGCCCCGGTGGGGTCGCCGGAGACCCGGCTGCGGAAGGCCTGACGAACGCGCCGGGCGAGGTCGGAGGTGGGGCGCGAGGGGTCTCGCAGGGCGGGCACCCCGACAGCGTCACCCCGTGACGGGGGTCGCGCACCCCGCGACCGACGCGGCGAAACGTCGACGGACCGTCGAGCGTGCCCCCGTGCAACACTCGGAGGGTGGAGGGATCGGAGCGCTTCGTCCAGGTGCACCTGCTCGGACTCCCCGTCCAGGCCCGCGTGCGGTTCGGCCAGCACCTGCAGGAACTCACGCGCGAGCTCTCCCTCATCCGCATCGCGGCCCAGGACGGCGAGGATCCGAGCCTGCCGCTGCGGTTGCTGCAGATCGCCGCGGAGCTCGACACCACCTACGTCGCCTTCCGGGCGGCACCGGACGCCGTGATCGCCGCCGCGCTCGCCGCGGGGGACGACTTCTGCGACGTCACCTACACCGTGCCGCTCAGCGCGGGCGTCTTCGTCCAGGGGCTGGGCCGGGTCCTCGAGGAGGCCGACGCCTTCTGCCGGTCCGAGCAGCTCCTCAGCCTGCCCGCCTCCCAGGAGGTGGTCGCCTACCGGCGGTGGTTCGTCGAGGAGTCGGTGCGTCAGCTGGCCGGCGAGGAACCGCGCGCCTGGCGTCCCCCGGCCGGGACCTCGTTCGTTCCCGGCCCGCGGCCGTCCGCGCACTCGCTCGCCCCGCGCCCCGGCCCCCGGCCCGACGGTGCGGGCGAGAGCGCGGGGGACCTGGTGGGGGAACCGATGGTCATGGAGTCGATGGCCAGCAGCGTCGCCTCGGCCCGCCGCTACGTGCGCGGGGTGCTGCGCGGTCTCGACGCCGAGGACCTGGAGGAGGCCGCGGAGCTCGCGGTCTCCGAACTGGTCACCAACGCCGTCCTGCACGCTCGCACCGACTTCTCCCTCGCGGTCCGGGTGCTGCCCTCGGGCCGGGTCCGGATCGAGGTCCGGGACTCCTCGCCGGCCCCCCTGCAACCGCGGCACTTCGCCACGACCGCGACCACCGGCCGAGGTCTGCAACTGGTCGCCTCGCTCTCGACGAACTGGGGCGTGGAGCAGCTGTCCCCGGGCCCGGGCAAGGTCGTCTGGTTCGAACCGCGACTGCTCGACGCCGAGCCGGTGCTCGACCTGGCCGAGTGGGACCTCGACACCCTGCTCTGAGGGGCCACGGACGGTGATCCCCGTGTGCCAGACTTGCGGGGCACGACCCACGCCCCAGTAGCTCAGAGGCCAGAGCGCCCGCCTTGTAAGCGGATGGTCGCCGGTTCGACTCCGGCCTGGGGCTCCCCGCGTGTGCGAGCCTGAGCGGGTGACCAGCCCGACCCCGGCGTCCGGGACCACCGCCTCCGAGACCACAGCCTCCGACACCGCAGCCTCGGAGACCGCAGGCCTGCCGACCGAGCAGCGCCACCCCGGCACCGCCCACCTCGACGAGGTCGACAGCCTCGAGGTGCTGAGGATGCTCAACGACGCCGACCACGGGGTCGCCGACGCCGTGACGGCCGTGCTCCCGCAGCTCGCGGCCCTCGTCGACGCGACCGTCGCGGCCCTGCGGCGCGGGGGCGGCGTCCACTACGTCGGCGCGGGCACCTCCGGGCGGCTCGCGGTGCTCGACGCCGCGGAGCTGCGCCCCACCTTCACCCTCGAACCCGGCCGGTTCGTCGCCCACCTCGCGGGGGGCGAGCGCGCCCTGACCGACGCGGTCGAGAACGCGGAGGACGACGAGGACGCCGGAGCCGCGGCGGTGGCGTCGCTCGGTCCCGACGACGTGGTGGTCGGGATCGCCGCGTCGGGACGGACCCCGTTCGTGGCCGGGGCGTTGCGCGCGGCCCGCGCCCGCGGAGCCACCACGGCGCTGGTCGCGAACGTCCCCGCACCGCGCCTCGCGGGGCTCGCCGACCACGTCCTCGCCGTCGACACGGGTCCCGAGGTCCTCACCGGCTCGACCCGGTTGAAGGCCGGGACGGCGACGAAGATGGTGCTCAACGGGTTCTCGACCGCCGTCATGGTCGGGCTGGGCCGCACCTACTCCAACCTGATGGTGTCCCTGGTCGCCACCAACGCCAAGCTGGAGGCGCGCAGCGTCCGCGTCCTGCAGGAGATCACGGGACTGACCGCGCCCGCCGCTGCCGAGACCCTCGCCCGGGCGGACGGAGAACTGCCCACCGCGCTGGTCGTGGCGCTCACCGGCCGCGACCCCGCCGCGGCCCGGGAGGCGCTGGCGCGGACGGACGGTTCCGTGCGCGCCGCCGTCGCGCTACCGGGGGAGCAGGGCGTCGGCGACGCGTTCCAGTCGTTCCGTCCGTGACGCCTTGACCAGCACGACGTCGTCGGGGGACAGCCTCTCCCGCAACACTTCCAGCGCGGCCCCGGGGTCCGCGACCCACGTGCCGGCCGCCGCGAGTCCCTGCGCGCCGGGACCGACCCCGACGACGTCGACCCCGAGACGGCGGGCCAGCGCGGCCACCATCCGGTGCCCCCGGTCACTCGCCTCACCCAGTTCCCGCATGGCGCCCAGGACGGCCACCCGGTGCCCGCGATCTCCGACGGCCGCGAGGGTCCGCAGTGCGGCGGCCATCGAGGCGGGCGCCGCGTTGTAGCAGTCGTCGAGCAGCAGCCCGCCGTCGTCACGGCGCCGGGGTTGCAACCGGCGTTCGCCCGCGCCCGTGCGTTCCAGACCGGCCACGACGGTCTCCACCGGGGTTCCCGCGGCCAGGGCGAGGGCGGCGGCGCAGGCCGCGTTGGCGACCTGGTGCGCGCCGACCACCCCCAGGCGCACCCCCACCGGCGTGCCCCCGGGATGCAGCAGGAAACTCGCCCGGCCGACCTCGTCCAGCGTCACCGCGCTCCAGCCGACGTCCCCGCGGGTTCCGAACGTCACGACCCGCGCCCAGGTGTGGGCGGCCATCGCCAGCACCCGCGGGTCGTCGGCGTTCAGCACGCAGACCCCCGAGGTCGCCTGCGGCAGTTCGCGCTTCGCCGCCTCCAGCAGGTGCGGGCCACCGAACCGCTCGAGGTGGGAGTGTCCGAGCGCCGTGACGGCGCTGAGGTCCGGCGGGGTGATCCCGGCCAGGTAGGTCAGGTGCCCGACGGCGCGGGCTCCCATCTCCACCACCAGGTCGCCGCCGTGGGCGGGCAGCCGCAACGCGGTGAGGGCGACCCCGAGTTCGTTGTTCTGGTTGCCGTGCGTCGCCGTCGCGCCCGGCAGGATCGCGGCCAGGAACTCCTTCACCGCCGTCTTGCCGTGCGAGCCCGTCACGGCGAGGACCCGGGGCGCCCGGTGAGCGACGACCGCGCGAGCCAGCCGGCCGAGCGCCACGGTCGTGTCCGCGACGACCACCGTCGGCGCGGACGTCGGCCGGGAGCCGAGGACGGCGTGGGCCCCGCCCGCGTGGTCGTGGCCGTCGACCCGCGTCCCCGCCACCGCGACGAAGAGCCCGTCCCCGACGGCACGACGCGTGTCGAGGTAGGCGGACCCGCGGACCAGGAGGTCGGGGTCACCCACGACGAGGCCGTCCACGGCGGTGGCGATCTGCTGCAGCGTCATCTCGAGCACACCCCGACGCTGCCCCACCGGCGGGCGGGGACGCCTCCACCTCGAGGACCGGACGTCGGTACCTGCGGGTGATCCCGCGGTACCCGTCGTCACCGCAGGCTGAGGACGTGATGAACGTCGAACTGCTGATGAGCGACCCGGTGGTGGCCGCGGTCCCCGTGCGGGAGAACGGCGACCCGCTCGTCGTCCTGGGCCCCGGGTTCGGGCCCGCCGGCGCCCGGGTGCGCCGCGCCGTCGCGGCCCGGCTCGCCCTCGCCCAGGACGGCCTGCCCCGGGGCACCTCCTTGCGGGTGGTCGAGGGTCTGCGGGAACTCTCCGCCCAGCGGGCGATCATCGCCACCTACTCCGCGCAGGTCCGTGCCGCCCACCCCGACGCCGACGACGACCTCGTGCACCGCCTCACCAGCCGGTTCGTCGCCCCCGTCGCGGTCGCCCCGCACGTCGCCGGTTCCGCCGTCGACCTCACCCTCGTCGACGAGCGGGGCCGGGAACTCGACCTGGGCACCCCGATCGACGCGACGCCCGAGGACTCCCGCGGCGCGTGCGCCACCGCCGCGCCCGTCGGTGCGACCGCCCGCCGCAACCGCGAGGTCCTGGGGGACGTGCTGCTCGCCGCGGGGTTCGTGAACTACCCCACCGAGTGGTGGCACTGGAGCTTCGGGGACCGCTACTGGGCCGCCGTCACCGGAGCGGAGCACGCGCTGCACGGTCCCCTCGAGGTGGTGCGGTCGTGAACTCCGCCCTCGCCGCGGCGCCCCGCACGGGGTCGGCGACCGTGGGGCTCGACCTCGCGGCCGTGACCCGCAACACCCGCCTCGTCCGGGGTCGCACGTCGGCGGCCGTGATGGCGGTCGTGAAGGCCGACGGGTACGGCGTCGGGGCCCTCGCCGTCGCCCGCGCCGCCCTGGCCGGCGGGGCCACGTCGCTCGGGGTGACCGGC
Source organism: Kineococcus sp. AC630 (assembly GCF_979255925.1). Taxonomy (NCBI): domain Bacteria; kingdom Bacillati; phylum Actinomycetota; class Actinomycetes; order Kineosporiales; family Kineosporiaceae; genus Kineococcus; species Kineococcus sp. AC630. Next base: position 185,838 of record NZ_CEEDMJ010000001.1, on the reverse strand, counting down.
GTGGCGGAGGCCCTGGCGTTGCGCGCGCAGGGGGTGACCGCGCCCGTGCTGAGCTGGCTGAACCCCTCGGGCACCGACTTCCGCCCCGCCGTGGCCGCCGGCGTCGACCTCGCCGTCCCCGGTCTCGCCCACCTGCTCGGCATGCCGCGCGGGGCCCGCGTGCACCTGCACCTGGACACCGGGATGACCCGCGACGGTGCCGCTGTGGGGGAGTGGGCACGGTTGTGCGAACAGGCCGCCGCCGCGCAACGCTCCGGCCGCCTCCACGTCGTCGGGGTCATGTCGCACTTCGCCTGCGCCGAGGACCCGCGGGAGAACGCGCTGCAGCGCAGCCGGTTCGAGGAAGGCCTCCGCGTCGCCCGACGCGCGGGACTGGAACCCGACGCGCACCTGGCCGCCACCGCCGCCACCTTCACCGACCCCTCGTCGCACCACGACCTCGTGCGGATCGGTGCCGGGTTGCTGGGCATCGACCCCACCGGGACGGTTCCGCTGCGCGGGGCCGTCACGTTCCGGGCGCCGCTGACCGCGGTGCGCCGGGTGCGGGCGGGAACCCCCGTCGGCTACGGCCACACCTGGTACGCGCCGCGGGACACGACCCTCGGGCTCGTCCCCCTCGGCTACGCCGACGGCGTTCCGCGCGACCTCGCCGCCGAGGCCGAGGTCAGCGTCGCCGGCCGCCGCTGCCGCGTCGTCGGGCGGGTGTCGATGGACCAGACGGTCGTGGACCTCGGGCAGCTGGCGGACCTGCCCGCCCCCGAACTCCTCCTCGGCGCCGACGTGACCGTCTTCGGCCCCGGGGACGACGGCGAACCGCGACTGTCGGACTGGGCGCGCTGGAGCGGCCGCCTCGACGCCGAACTCCTCGTCGGCCTCGGTCGCCGGGTCCACCGCAGCACCACCTGACCCCCCGCACCGCGGGGGAGAGAAACGGAGTCTCCGACGTGAACAGTTCCACCCTGGACCAGGGGCAGATCCGGGTCGCGGTCGTCGGCGGCGGCCGCAACGGCGAGCACGACGTCTCCCTCGCCTCGGCCGCCGCCGTCGCCGCCGGACTCGAGGAGACCGGCCACCACCGGGCCGTCCGGTTGACCGTCGACCGCGACGGTCTCTGGCGCGACGACGAACTGCGCCCGCTCGGCCTCGCCGGGGCCGTGCGCGTCCTGCAGACCTGCGACGTCGTGTTCCCCGTCCTGCACGGTGTCCACGGGGAGGACGGGACCCTCGCCGCGCTCTGCGAACTCGCCGGGGTCCGCTACGTCGGTTCCGGCGTCGGCGCGGGCGCGCTGGCCCTGGACAAGTGGGCGACGAAACTGGTCGCCGGGGCCGTCGGCGTCGCTACCGCCCCCGGCCGGCTGCTGGCCGGTTCCGCGGACCGGGAGGAACTCCTCGCCGCACCCTGGGGCGGACCCGTGGTGGTCAAACCCGTCACAGCGGGTTCCAGCCTCGGGGTGTCGTTGGTCCGGGAACCCGGCGAACTGCCCGCGGCGCTCGCGAGCGCCGTCGCGCTGGACGACCGGGTGCTCGTGGAGGAGTTCGTCGTGGGCCGGGAGTTCTGCGTCGCGGTCCTGGCCCGGCCGGACGGGACGCGGCGGACCGCGCCGATCGAGGAGGTCGTGCGGGACGGCATCTTCGACCACGCGGCGAAGTACGGCGGCCACCCCGACATCCGGCTGCCGGCCGACCTCGACCCGTCCGAGGCGGGCGCGCTGGAGGCGGCGGCGGTCGCCGTCTTCGACGCCCTCGGCTGCCGGGGACTGGCCCGGGTGGACTTCTTCCTCACCGCCGACGGGGTGGTGCTGAACGAGGTGAACACGACACCGGGGTTCACGGCGCACTCGGCGGCGCCGTTGATGTTCGCGGCGGGCGGTCTCGGGTACGGGGACCTCCTCGACGTGCTCGTCCGCGACGCCCTGGTGTGAGCGCCCGGGAGACTACGGTGGTCCCGATGGACGACCTCGACGAGACGACCCCGGCGCGCCGGTTCGGTCCCGACGTGCTGCTCGGCCTCCTCACCGCCGGTGCGGGTCTGGCGGAGACCTGGGTCCGGACCGACTCGGGCTACGAGAGCGCGAGCCCGTTCTTCGTCCTCCTCGTCGCGCTGACCGTGGGGATCGCCCGGCCGTTGCCGGGGATCGCGTTGGGCCTGACCTGGCTGACGGGTCTGCTGCAGCTGACCCACTCCGTCCCGATGCTGCTGTCGCAGGCCTTCATGCTCTTCGTCGCGTTCTCGGCGGCGCGGTGGGGTGGTCCCCTCGTCCTGGGGTTGTCCGGCGTCTCGATCGTCACGGGCACCCTCGTGGCCGCGGGGGCGTTGTTCAGCGGGTACTACTACCCGGGGATCCTCGTCCGGCGTCAGGTGGAGTTCGCCTTCAACCTGTTCGGGACGGCGGCGACGCTGGTCGTCCTGCTGCTCGTGCTGGCCGCCGCCTGGCTGGCGGGGCTCGCGCTGCGTTTCCAGGGCAGTGCCGCCACGTCGCGTCGTGAACGCGTCGCCGCCGAACGGGAATCGGCCCAGGCGCACCTGGAGACCGCGCAGGCGTACGAGATCGCGCGGTTGCGCGAGGAGCAGACCCGCCTGGCCCGCGACGTCCACGACGTCGTCGGGCACTCCCTGGCCGTGATCCTGGCTCAGGCGGAGTCGGGTCAGTTCTTCCCCGACCACGACCCGGCGGCGTTGAAGGCGACGCTCGGCACCATCGCCGGGACGGCCCGGGCGTCGTTGCGCGACGTCCAGCAGGTCCTCTCGGCCTCGGCGGAGCCGCCGGCGCCGGGGCGGTTGCAGAGCCTGGTCGAGGGTGCGCGGGGGACGGGTTTCCGGATCGTCTCCTCGACCTCGGGGGCCGAGCGTCCGTTGCCGCCGGAACTCGCGGCCGTCGCCTACCGGGTGCTGCAGGAGATGCTGACGAACGCCCTCCGGCACGGGGACCGCGACGCCCCCGTGACCGTCGTCCAGCGGTGGCCGGGGGAGTCCTCCGGCCCCGGGAACCAGTGGTTGGAGCTGCACGTGAGCAACGGGATCCCGACTGCGGGGGGCACGACGTCGGCGGGTGGGCGGGGCGTCGAGGGGATGCGGCGGCGCCTCGAAGGCGTCGGTGGCGCACTGGAGGTCGCGCCCGGCCCGGCGGGGCGGTTCTCGGTGACGGCGCGGGTTCCGGTGCGCGCGTGATCTCGGTGCTGCTGGTCGACGACCAGGACCTGTTCCGGGCCGGGGTCCGGGTCATCGTCGACGCGCAGGAGGGGTTGCACGTCGTCGGTGCCGCGGGCGACGGGCTGGAGGCGGTGCGCCTCACCGAGGAGCTCTCGCCCGACGTCGTGCTGATGGACCTGCGGATGCCGGAGATGGACGGGGTCGAGGCGACCCGGCAGATCTTCCTGCCCGAACGGGTGGCGCGGCGGGCCGCGCCGGTGCGGGTGATCGTGCTGACGACGTTCGACCTCGACGACCGGGCGGCCACGGCCATCCGGTACGGGGCCAGCGGTTTCCTGCTGAAGGACACCACGCCCGCGCAGCTCGCCGACGCCATCCGCACCGTCCACGCCGGCAACGCCGTCCTGGCCCCGGGGGACCTGACGCGCCTGCTGGAACGCGACCTCACCGCGACGAGACCCCCGCCGCCGCAGTTCCTCGCCCTGACGGCGAAGGAGCGCGAGGTGTTCGACGCCGTCGCCCGCGGGTTGTCGAACGCCGAGACCGGCCGGCTGGTGTTCGTCTCGGAGTCGACGGTGAAGACGCACGTCGGGGCGATCCTGCGCAAGCTCGGGTTGCGGGACCGGGTGCAGATCGTGGTCTTCGCCTACGAGAACGGGTTGACGGGGTGAGCGTCACACGACCGCGGGAGTGCGCCCGCGCAGCCACCGCAGGAACTCGCCCGCCGGGACGGGGCGGCTGTGCAGGTAGCCCTGCGACTCCTCGATGCCGAGCCCGCGCAGCAGCTCCAGGGTGCCGGTGTCCTCGACGCCCTCGGCGACCACCCGCAGACCAAGGTGGTGGGCGAGGTCCACGGTGCCGGCGACGATCGCCGTGATCCGGTCGTCGACGAGGGCCCGGGAGGTGAACGCCCGGTCGATCTTCAGCTCGGTGGCGGGCAGGTTGGCCAGGTACGCCAGCGAGGAGTAGCCGGTGCCGAAGTCGTCGATGCTCAGCGAGAACCCGCGGGCGGTGATGTCGCGGCACGTCGCGAGGGCCCGTTCGGGTTCGTTCATCAACGAGGTCTCGGTGACCTCGACGACGATGCGCGAGGGGTCGGTCCCCTCGGCCAGTTCGTCGAGGAGTTCCAGCAGCTGCGGGTTGGACAGGTACGTGCTCGACGTGTTGATGGAGAGCCGCAGGTCGTGTCCGGCCGCGCGCCACCCCGCCAGGTCGGCCACCGCACGGCGGGCGACGTGGACCGTCAGGGCCGGCATCAGGCCGCGTTCCTCGAGGACGTCGAGGAACGCGCCGGGGGCCAGCAGACCGAGGCGGGGGTGGTTCCACCGCACGAGGGCCTCGACGCCGACGACCTCGTCGTCGACCAGGGACACCTGCGGTTGGTAGTGCACCTCGAACGCGTCCGCGGCGCCGGGGCCGGCGTCCGCGCCCAGCGCCTCGTGCAGTTCCTCCGACAGCAGCACCCGGCTGCGCCAGGCGCGGTCGGTGACCTCGTCGTGCAGCGCGACGCCGAGCCCACCGACCTTCGCCGTGTACATCGCTCCGTCGGCGCGGCGCAGCAGCTCCTCTCCGCTGAGGCCGTCGGCGCTGGTGCTGGTGGCGACCCCGACGCTGGCCCCGACGGTGTGGGCGACGACGGAACCGAGCACGACGTCGACCCGGGACACGGCGGCGAGCATCGAGCCGGCCGTCGTGACGGCCTCGGCCGCGTCGGCCCCGGGCAGCAGGACGGCGAACTCGTCGCCGCCGAGGCGGGCCAGCAGCGCCGGGTGGGGGAGCACCGCCCCCAGCCGCATGGCCGTCGCGGTGAGCAGCTCGTCACCCGCGGCGTGGCCGTGCTGGTCGTTGACCTCCTTGAACCGGTCGAGGTCCAGCAGCAGCACCGCGAACGGCGAGCCCGCCCCGGCGCTGCGGCGCAGGCGGTCGAGGAACTCGCGGCGGTTGGCGAGACCGGTGAGGTCGTCGGTGCGGGCCTGCCGGCGGGCCCGGTCGTGATCGGCGAGGTCGCGGACCAACCGGACCAGCCGTGCTCCCGACCCGGCGATGGCCGCGGCCCCGAACCACAGGGCCCAGTGCGCGGGCCCCAGGCCCAGCCCGGCGCCGACCAGCGCGACGAGACCGAGCACCAGACCGGTGGAGCTGACCAGGGGGACCGACAGGATGCGGTGCCGCTGGTGGCCCAGCGGGATCGGGGGCAGGCAGGCGGCGACGGCGTAGGAGAGGGCAAGGCACGCCCACGCCACCCAGCAGGCGAGGACGACGCCGAGCTCCGGGCCGTGCAGCAGGTAGACGACCTGGGTCACCAGGACGGACCCGACCGCGCCGGCGACCATCGTGGCCCGGCCGCGCAGGCGCCGGGGCAGGGTGAGGGAGAAGAACGCCACGGCGGTGAGCAGGACGGCGAGCGCGGCGACGTGGACGACCCGCAGCTGCTGGGCCGGACCGGCCGTTCCGTCGGGGAGGGCCAGGACGACGTTGGCCAGCCCGGCCAGACCCAGGACGCAGCTCACCCCGGCCAGCCAGTCGACGCGCCCCGAGGGACGGCCCTTGTCGTGGGCCCGGTACCACTGCGAGATGCCGTGGTAGAGGAAGAAGCAGCCGGCGGTGCTGCTCACCCGCAGGACGAGGACGGCACCGGGACCGACGCGGCCCACGGACGCGCCCAGCAGCACCAGGACCGTCTCGAGCACGCTGCTGGCGGCCAGCAGGCCCAGACCGAGGCGGTAGGACGCCCACGTGTCCCGCGCCGGGGTCCGCGTCCGGCGCTCACGGGCCGCCCGCCGGGCGACGACGAGGAACGAGGCGACGACGACGAGGGTGCGCAGCACGATGAGAGCCGCCAACACGTCGATGTCCTCCCGGTGGTGCGTCGTCCGTCCCCACGTCCTCGGCAGCGCGGTCGCCGGAGTTGAGGGTCCGAACGGGTCCGCAGCCACCCCCGGAGGCGCGATGTTCGAACATCGACCAGACTGCTGACGTGAGTGAGAACGTGCAGGCGACCGGGAACCACGACCGCGGCCCCGGTTCGGGTACCTGGGGTGGCACGGGCTACGTCCGACAGGAGCTGGACCCGGCGCTCGCGGCCTGGTGGCAGGCGTTGCCGATCCCGACCCGCACGGCGCTGGCCGCGGTGCGTCCCGGTGAGGTGCTCTCCCGGGAGGCGGCGGCGGCGCTGGCCGCGACCGGACTCGTCTGCCCCGAGGTCGTCGTCGTCGAGGACGGACGCCGGGTGCGACGTCGCATCGCCTCCCGCGACGTCATCGCGACCGTGCTGCGGGTGCGCCTGAACCACTCCGAGCGTCGCCTCGTCTGACCCCGCCGCACCGGGTGCGGTCCCCCCGCCGAGGCGGTGGGATGGGCCGGTGAGCAGACGGTTGGTGGTGACGGGCGCCGGTGGGGCGCTGGGGGCGCGGCTGGTCCCGCGCGCGGTCCGGGCCGGGTGGGAGGTCCTCGCCCTGGACACCGGACGAGCCGTGCCGGAGTCCGAGGGCGTCGAGCCCCGCTCCGTGGACGTCACCGACCCGGTCGCCCTGGCCGAGGCCTTCGCGGGGGCGGGTGGCGTCGTCCACCTCGCCGCCCGGCCGAGCCCGCTCGGGCACGGTCCGCACGACGTCCTCTCCCTGAACGTCGGCGGCACGTTGGCGGTGCTGCTGGCCGCCGAGACCGCCGGGGTGGAGCGCGTCTGCCTGGCCTCCAGCATCAACGCCACCGGCGCCGCGTTCAGCGCCGCCCCCCGCTACGACTGGTTCCCGGTCGAGGAGACCCACCCCAGCTACAGCGAGGACCCCTACGCGATCTCCAAGTTCCTCGGCGAGCAGGCGGCCGACGCCTTCGCCCGTCGCCGTCCCGCGGCGGTCCTCACCAGCCTCCGCTTCCACGGCCTGCGCGAGCGGTACGGGCAGGACGACCCGGGACACGAGGCCGAGCGGCGCAAGGACCTCTGGGGCTGGGTGTCCTTCGCCGCGGCCTCCGCGGCGTGCCTGCGCGCGCTGGGGCGCAGCCGGCCCGGACACGTCGTGGCCAACGTCGTCGGCGCCCGCACCGTCAGCCCGGTCCCGACCGCCGAACTCGCGGCGCGGTTCCACCCGGGGGTTCCCTGGCGGTCCGCCCCGACGGGGAACTCCTCCTTCTACGCCACCGAGGTCGCGGCGCACGAGCTCGGCTGGGACGCCGCCGACGACGACCCGGTGATCACCGCCGCCGAACGACCACGGACCGCGTGACCGCGCCGCCACCACCACGGGCAGGTGGGGGGCGATCAGCCGGGTTCCGCCCGCAGTTCCCCGAGAGCCGCGGCGAACTCCGGGGGCTGGGCGTAGGCCCCCTGCCCGATCGAGGGGGCGTGCAACCCGGCCGCCTGCAACGACCACGCCAGGTGCGGGGGGAGGGGCTGGCCGTCGGCGATCCCGGCGACCGTGCGCCGGGTTCGTCCATCGGCCTCGGCCCACCACTGCGAAACGCGCTGGTCCACGGCGCCAGCGTCGCACAGGCTGTGGCCGTGGAGATCCCCGGACCGCTCGTGCACACCGCCCACGCCGACGCCTGGGCCGTGAGCTCGGGCGGTCGACCCGGTGGCGCCCACGCCGAGTTCGGCGGGGCCCGGACCGCCTGCAGCGGAACGGACTTCGCCCAGTACAACGCGGCCGACCTGGACGACCCCGCCCGGACCGACCCCCTCGCCGTCGCGGCCTGGTTCGCGGCCCGCGCCACCCCGTGGGCCTGGCGGCTGCCGGCGTCGACGCCCTGGCCGGACGGTTGGCCGGGCGGGGAACCGATCGTCCGCCAACGCCTCGCGGGCCTGTGGCCCGCGAGCTTCCGGCCGGTCGACGTCCCGGCCGGGACCTCGGTGCGGACCGCGTCCGCGGGGCAGCCGGGGGACCTGGACGCCGTCGTGGCGATCGACGTCGCGGCCTTCGGCGGACCGCCCGGGGCGGCCCGGGAGTGGCTCGGCGGGCTGCTCGCGAACGGGCGCGTCGAGGTCGCGATCGCCCACGTCGACGGGGTCCCCGTGGCGAGCGCCCACACCGTGCGCTCCGACGGCCGGGCCGGGCCGGCGGTGCTGCTGGCGGGGGTGGCCGTCCTCCCCGCGGCCCGTCGGCGGGGGATCGCGGCGGGGTTGTCGTCCTGGCTGCTCGGGCGCGCCTTCGCCCGAGGCGCCGCACTGGCCCACCTGCAACCCGACGACGAGCGCGCCGCCCGCGTGTACGCGCGGCTGGGGTTCACCGAGGTCGAGGCGCTCGACGTCCGTACCGCCGGCTGAAGCGCCACGTCGTCGCGGGGGCGCGCCGCGGGCCACCACTACGCTGGGGCCTCCGACCGTCCCCGGCCCAGAGGTACCCGTGCCGAAGAAGAAGAAGTCCCACGGCCACCCCGCGCAGCGGGCCGCCACCGGCACCCAGATGTCCCCGTTGCGGGCCGGCGGCAAGGTCCTCGGCGACCTGCAGGTGCCGTTCCGGCGCTTCCTGGAGGCCGAACTCCTCGACGACGCCGAGGCCGGCGAAGCACCCCTGGAGGTCGGTGACCTCGAGGCGAGGCTCATGGAGTCCCTGGGCTGGCTGGTCCTGTCCCTGGAGCTCGACCTGACCCCGGCCGCCGCGCGCCGGTTCCACCCCGAGGAGCTGCAGGAACTCTTCACCGAGATCGTCCCCGCGGTGGCCGAGCACAACGAGCTCGACGCCCAGGAACTCGTGGACGAGAGCCGCGTCGCGTGGACGTCCTACCTGATGTTCCTCGGGGAGACGGAGGAGTGGGCCGGGGAGCCCGAGGAGCTCGCCGACTGCCTCGACGTCGCCTCCGGAGGGGTCGCGGGCACCACCTCCGGGCGGGGCACCGTCCTCGACGCCCTGCAGGCCGCGGAGCTCGCCGTCCCCACGGCGACCCGGCTGGAGGACCTCTCCTCGCTCCCGGTCGTGGCGGCCGGACTCGCCGCCCTCGGCGAACTGGCGCTCGGCGTCGAGGCGGGTGAGCCCGAGGCGAGTCCGGCGATCGACGTCCTCCGCCGCCACCTCGAACCCTTCGCGCCCGCCCTCGACCCCCTGGTGGAGTGGGCCGAGCTGCTGACGAACGAGGTCGTCGTCGTGGTGGACGGCAAGACCACCGTGCCGGCGCTGGACGACGTCGACCACCGCTGCGACGTGGCGACGACGATCCTGGCCTCGGCCGTCAGCGGCACCCTGGCCGCGTCGGAGTCGCCGGCGGCGATCGTCGGTGCGCTCTCCGCCGTGACCGCCTCCGTGCTGGACCCGATGACCTCGGGCCGGCTGCGGGAGCTGCTCACCGAGAGCGGCGACGAGGACGAGTTCGAGACGACGTCGGCGCTGCTCGCGCGGATCGTCGACCTCGGGGTGCTGTCGTCGGTGGAGCCGTGGACGGCCCGCCCCGGTCTGGCCGGTGCGGTGCTGGACGTCGTCGACGGGTTCTTCGGGCCCGACGAAGACGAAGCGGACGACGCGGACGGTACGGAGGACGCGGGCGGCGTGACCGACGCCTGACCGCCGCCTCCGGACGCACGAGAGGGCACCGGCGACCGCGAACGGTCCACCGGTGCCCTCTCGTCGTCCGTCCCGCCGCCGTCAGGAGCGGGCGGTGTCCTTCGCGTTCTGGGTGACGTCCTGCGCCGCGCTGGTCCCGTGGTCCTTCACGGTCCCGGCCGCGTCCCGGGCGTCGCCCTGCACGGTGCCCGCCGCGTCCCGGGCGTCGCTCTGCACGGTGCTCGCCGCGTCCTGCGCGGTCTCCTTCACGGAGGCGGCCGCGTCCTTGGCCTTGGCGCCCAGCGAGGAGCCGATGTCGGACGCGGTGGCCTTCGCCTCGTCGAGCAACGGCTGACCCTGGGTCTTCGCCTTCTCGAGCACCGCGCCGGCGGCCTCGGTCTCCTGCTCCGAGGCCGGGATCAGCGCGGAGAGCAGCCACCCGGCGCCGAAGGCGATGAGCCCGGCCGCCATGGGGTTGCCCCGGGTGCGCTGCTTGACCGCGGCCTTGCCGTCGGAGGCCCCGCCGCGGCCGGAGTCGGCGGCGTCGCGCGCCGTGTCGGCCACGTCGTGAGCGCTGCCCATGACGCGGTCCTTCACCCCGGCGATGCCGGTGGCGACGTTGGCCTTGGCCTTGTCCACCTGGCGCTGGGCCACGTTGGAGGGGTTGAGGCGGTCGGTCAGCGCGTCCAGGTCGTTGGAGAGCTGGCTCCGGGTGCCTTCGATGTCCTGCTTCAGCTGTTGCGGTTCTTCAGCCATTGCACGTCCTCCTTGAGGCTCTGCTGGGTGTTGTCCAGGGGCGGGGGGATCTTGCGGAGTTCCTTGCGGCCGGTGACGGCGAGGACGGCGGCGATCACGGCCCACACGACGGTCACGATCAGCGCCGACCAGCCGTAACCGATGAGCCCGCCGAGGGCGATGACGACCAGGGCGGAGAGGGCGATGAGGAACAGGTGCCCGGCGACGCCTGCGCCGGCGAGCATGCCGACGCCCTTGCCGGCGGTCTTGGCGTCCTGGGTCGCCTCGGCCTTGGCCAGGGCGATCTCCTGACGCACCAGCGTGGAGAACTCGCCGGTGATGCTGCCGACGATGTCGCCGAGGGACCTCTCGTCGCCCTCCTGCCGGTCCGTTCCTCCCGGCGGCGTGGCGGCCGTCGCGCCGCCGCTCACGGCCGGGTGTCCGGGGTGACGAACGGCGCGTCCTCGTCGAAGAGCGGCGTGGTGGGCCGGGTGCGGGTCACGATGGCGTCCGTCTCGGAGTACGGCGCCGAGGTGGGCACGGTGGTCGGGGTGGCCTGCACCTGCGGAGTGGTGACCGGCGCGGCGACCGGCGTGGTCTCGGTGGCGGTCGTCGCGTCGTGGTGGGACTTCGCACCGCGCGTCAGCCGTCCTGCGACGACCCCGGCCAGCACGGCACCCAGCAGGAAGGTCCCGGGCTTGCGGCGGGCGAAGGTGCGCGACTGCTCCAGCAGGTCCGCCGCGTCGTGGTTGGTCAGGTGGGAACCCCAGCTGGAGGCCCGGTCCCCGACCTGGCGGACGACCTGGGTCGCGTAGCCGGAACCACCACCGGCGCCGGCCATGTCGCTGAGCTCCGAACCCGCACCGGTGAGGAACTCGGCGAGGCGGTCCCGGACGCCGTCGGACTGCTCGCTCAGCTGGCGACGGAGGTCCCCGAAGAGGTCGGCGGCCTGGTTCTTCGCCTCGCCCAGGACGTTCCCGGCCTGTTCCTTGGCCGTGCCGGCCACGTTGGCGGCCTGCTCCTTGGCGGTCCCGGCCACGTTGGCGGCCTGTTCCTTGGCGGTCCCGGCGACCTCGCCGGCCCGCTGCTGCGCCTGGTCCTTGACCGCCGCGGCCTGCTCGGCGCGGCCACCGGTGCCCTCGTGGGCACCGCCGTCGTTCACCTCGTACCCGGTGGAGGACGGTGCGGCGGCGTGGGCGCCCGTCTGGGTGTCAGCGGGGGTCGTGTGCCCGGTCAGTGCGTCGTAGGCGATCTCCGACGGCTGCTGGTCGGTGCCGAACTCTGGTCCCGTTCCTTGGGACATGCGTTCCTCCTCGTGCGATGGCGGAGTTCTCTCCGCAGTGGTGGGTTGACGTGTCGGTGGGTCCGGCCCGCCGGGGTGCGCAGGGAGCGCGAGGTCAGCGGCCGAGTCCGGCCCGGTCCACCCGTCGGTGGAACCTCATGCCGGCCAGTCCGCCCAGGACCGCCCCGACCAGCGCGACGACCGCTGCGGCGACGACGGTGATGACGGCCCCGGCGGTGAGCGACCCGGAGTCGACGGGGATGCGGGGGAAGCTGTTCAGCCGCCCCAGGACGTCGTACTCGTCGCCCGCGACGGCAGCCAGGACGGCGACCACCACGGCGATGACCACGGCCCAGGCCCAGACCGCGAAGCCCTGCTTGATCCCGTCGAAGCGGGCCATGCGTCCTGCGACGTACCCGCCGCAGAAGTACGCGACCAGCAGGACGACCAGGACGGCCACGGCACCGGCGATGCCGATGGTCGCGGCGTTCGTGGTGGCGGCGTCCGCCGCCTGCGACACCGCGCGCCCCAGGTCACCGGAACCGGGCAGCCCGACGGCCGTTCCGGTCGCCGCGATCAGGGCGGTCAGCAGGACAGCCGTCCCGGTCGCGGTCAGCCAGCCGAAGAACGCGGAACCGACCTTGATGCCGCCGTGGGCGTTCTTCTCCCGGTTGAGCACCGAGGTGCGGTCCATGGGGGTGCGCGACGTGTCGGTGCCCGACCTGTCGTCCTTGCGGTGGACCACCTGCGGTGCGTCGTCGTGGACCCGGGGCCGCCCGTGGTGGTCGTCGTGACCACCCGTGGCGGCGTGAGCGCCGTCGCTGCTCGGTGTGCTCATCTGTGGCTCCTCGTCAGGGTTTCCCGGAGAGGTGTCCGGAATGCGAACGGCGCCCCGGACGGTGTCGTCCGGGGCGCCGGTGTTCTCCAGCGTGCTGTGCCAGCGAGCGTGTCACGTACGGGTGACGTCGACCACCTCGGTGGCGAGTTCCGCCACGACCGTCTGGTCCCGGGTCACGGTCCTGACCGCAACCGAGACCCGTTCGACGGGGACGACCCTGAGGGTGACCTCGGGAACCTCTTCGTGCAGGACGATGACGAGTTCCGGGGAGACCTCGCCGTCCGTGACTGGGAACTCGTCCGACAGGGGCTCGTGGGTGACCACGAGTTGTTCCACCCGGACGGGGACCTCGATGGTTCGCGTGGTCGTGACGATCCGCTTCGTGAAGCGCACCTTCTCGACCGGGACCCGTCGAGTGGTGATGCCCAGCCGTTCCTGGTGCAGCACCACTTCCGCACCGACCTCGGCGCCGACATCAGCTGCGACAGAGGGGTTTCCGGTGAGGAAACCCTCCTGGGCCGAGTTCGGGTTCTCCATCGTGTGTCCTGACGTCGAGGTCGGTGCGAGGCGGTCCGGGTCAGTCGCGGGGGTCGTGCTTCCCCGTGGTGCCGGTCTTGACGGCGCTGTCGGCGTCGAGGTCGATCCGCTCCTCGCGCAGCTCCGCCTGGACGGTCTCGGTGCTCTCGACGGTCTTGGTGCCGACCTGGACGCGCTCGACGGGGACGACGTCCTTCTCGGCGACGGCGCGCTCCTCGGTGAGGACGACTTCGTGCTCCTCCTCGGTGAGGTCGCCACCGGAGAGGGCCGCGCCGCGGTTCGCCTCGGTGATGGGTTCCCGGGTGACGACGACCTCTTCGTGCGAGACCGGCACGGTGCGGGAGACGTTCTCGGTGGTGATGTACTTGCGCAGGCGTGCCCGGCCCGCCTCGCGGGTCTCGGTGCCGACGCGGAGTTCTTCCTTGGAGCGCGTCATCGCGTTGTCGGTGTCGGGGCCGGACGTGTCGTGCCCGCGGCCCGAACCCTCGGTGAACTCCTGCGTCGTCCCCGCGGTGCCGCCCGTCGTCTGCCCGGTGGTTCCGAGGGTGCTCTCGCGGTCGGTCGAGGCGTGCTCACCCGTCGCGTGCTCACCCGTGCGGGTGTTCGCGTCCGAGGTGTCGCCGACGGACCCGTAGGTGTCGTTCATCCCGTAGTAGCGGTAGAGGTCGGCCTCGTCGGTCTCGCTGAGTTCCGCGCCCGGGTCGTGGTGGGGGGCGTTCTTCACCATGTCCTTGTCGAAGGGAACGGTGACGGTGTCACCGGACACGGTGGCCTGGGCCAGCGGCAGCAGGGAGACGTTCGAGCCGAAGAGCCCGGTCTTCACGGAGATCCACTCCGGGTCGCCGCTGCGGTTGTCGAGGTAGACCTCGTCGACCTTGCCGATCTTGTCCCCGTCGCTGCCGGTGACGGTGGCGTTGAACAGGGTGTCGGGGGTGTAGTCGCGGTTCATGGGTGTTTCCTTCCGGGCCGTTTTCCCGAGACGTCCGCCCCGGGTCGTGGAGCAGTGCGTGAGCCCTCGGTCTGGACCCGGCGTCGAGGTGATCCACCTCAGCGTCTTCTTCATCGTCGAAACGTGATCGGTGCTGTGCGGCGTCGATCTCCTCGCCGGTCTTGCTGATGGTCATCGTGACGTTCCCCGGCGCATGCGCAACTCGGAACGGTCCGGAAAGGCGCGCTTCTTCCCCGGCGGTGAGTCTTCCGGTTCAGACCGTCCCGCTGCCGGGGAGGAAGACCGCCTCCACCTGACGCGCTGCGCTCGCCGACGCGGTCGGAGTTCTGGACCCGCGGGCCGGTGGCGTCGGCGGGGTCAGCCAGGCCGCCTCCATTCGGATCGCTGCGAAGACCGCCGAGACGACCAGGGCGACGCAGCAGAGGACGGTCAGCACAGGTGTTCTTCCTCAGTTCGGCGCGGTCGGGCGTGCGAGGTGCGGCCCGGTGCCCGACACGCTGTCGCCGGTGCGGCGGCTCCGCACCCCGGCCGGTTCCCGTTCCCGGGACACGGTTCCAGAATCACCCTTCCGGCCCATCGGGTGTGACGAACCGTGCGAAGGACGGACAGAGGGTCACCGAAGAGCCGGGTGGGGGATTCGAGACGGTTGCGCCGTGAACCCTGTCTCGGCAGCTCGCGCAGCCCGGATCACGGCCGATGCAGCAGGCCGTCTCGGCGGCGAAGTCGCCGGCCACCGACGAGCGTGGTTCCTCCGTCGCCGCGGGTGACGAGACGAGTGCGGCCGAGGCTGGTCGTCAGTCGGCGTGCAGCTCGACCCACACCGTCTTGCCGACCTCCTCGTCGCGCACACCCCACGCGGTGGCCAGCACGTCGATCATCGCCAACCCGCGGCCGTCCAGTGCATCGGGATCGCTGACGGTCAGCACCGGGTGGCGAGAGTTGTCGTCACTGACCTCGACCCGCACCTTTCGCGAAGTGGCCTCGACCAGCAGCCGGACCTGACTGCGCCCGTGCAGGAAGGCGTTGGTCACCACCTCGCTGACCAGCAGGGTCAGGGTGTCGCACAGGTCTCCGCACTCCGCCAGGCGGCAGCAGTGGTCGTGGACGAAGGTCCGCGCCTGCCCGACGGCGGCCGGTTCAGGATCCAGCACCAGCACAGCTCGGCGGCGGTGCTCACCCGAGTCCTCCGAGGACGGCCCCGTCTCCTCGGGGTCGGCGCTGTCCACGGTGGGGGTTTCGCGCGGGTCGCACCTCGGCCCGGCCTCCACCGGCCGCGGCCGGTCCTCGGGGTGGACGCGCACCGCGAGCAGGGCCACGTCGTCCTCGACCTGGTCGCCGACCCGAGCCAGCAGTTCGTCGCACAGCTCATCGACGGTGAGGTGGGCCAGCTCGGCGACGGTGGCGGCCAGCCAGTCCAGCCCGGCCTGCAGGGTGGCGCCGCGCCGCTCGACGAGGCCGTCGGTGCAGAGCAGCACCGTCGAACCCGGCGCCAGCAGAACCTGGTGGTCGTGGCGGGCGGTCTCCGGCGCCACCCCGAGCATCAGGTCCGCCGGGGTCTCCAGGAAGCTCACCGCACCCTCGGGGTCGATCAGCAGCGGGGGCAGGTGGCCGGCGTTCGACCAGCGCAGCAGCCGCGCCCCGGTGCGTCGCTGCTGCGGGGTCTGCTCGATGCGGGCCAGGACCAGCGTCGCGGTGGTGTCCACCCCGAGGTCGTGGGCGGCGTGGTCGAGGATGGTGAGGATCGCCGCAGGCGGGTCGCCGACGGCGTAGCCGATGCCGCGCAGCAGGTTGCGCAGCTGCCCCATGGCCGCGGCGGCGACGCGGTCGTGGCCGGTGACGTCGCCGATGACCAGGCTGGTGGTG
The DNA here is from genome assembly GCF_979255925.1 of Kineococcus sp. AC630. Lineage (NCBI taxonomy): Bacteria > Bacillati > Actinomycetota > Actinomycetes > Kineosporiales > Kineosporiaceae > Kineococcus > Kineococcus sp. AC630. Next base: position 170,013 of record NZ_CEEDMJ010000001.1, on the reverse strand, counting down.
CCGTCGGCGGTGATGAACGCGTCGTACCAGTCCCCCCCGACCTGGGCTTCCTCGGCGGCGGGGGAGTAGCGCACCGCGATGTGCAGGTGGTCCGGCTCGGGCGGGCTGGTCAGCAGGGACCGCTGCAGCGTCTCGGAGAAGCGGGCGACCTCGGTGCTGGCGGCGCTCTCGGCCTCGTGGGCGCTGATGCGTTCGAGCGCCTGCGCGGTCAGAGCCGCGAACGCCTCCAGCAGGCCCTGCTCCGGCTCGGTCCAGGTGCGTTCGGTGGCGAAACCCACCGACAGGCATCCCAGCAGGTGCCCCCGGGCGACCAGCGGCACCGCCGCGGAGGCCTGCACCCCGGCATCGGCGTAGATCTGCGCCGAACCGGGGAAGGCGGCCTCCGTCTCGCCCCGGTCGGACAGGAAGTAGCTGACCCCGGTGGCCGCGCTGCGGATCGCCGGGAGGGGGAAGTCGGCCGGGACCCGCTGGACGGTGGTGCGGACCTCGGCGTAGCTGTCGGTGATGAGGGTGGCGACGTGGGCACCGTCGTCCTCGCGCAGGCACAGCCCGCATCCGTTGGCCTGCAGGAGCTCACGGCCCTGCTCGCCCAGGACGGCCAGTACGGCCTCCTGGTCCTGGGCGCCGGCCAGGGCGTGAGCGATGACCACCAACGCCTGTTGGCGATCGGCGGAGACGCGGGCGTCTTCGGCGGAGGCCCGTTCGGCGTCGCGGGAGCGCAACCGTTGCAGGGCTTGGGCGCACTGGGCGGCGAAGGTGTCCAGCAGGTCCAGCTGCTCGGTGGGGAAGGGCTGGGCCTGGGCCCAGCCGGCGGTGAGCACGCCGATGACCTGCCCGTCGGCGTGCAGCGGGATGGAGGCCCACGCCTGGCAGCCGGTGGACACGGCGACATCGATCATCATCGGGGAGTAGGCGTCAGTGGCGTCCTGATCGCTCAGCAGGATGCGTTGTCCGGTGCTGAAGGCTTCGCACACCGGTAGTGCCTCGTGCAGGCCCAGGCGTCCGTAGTCGGCTTGGACACCAGGCCCGTAGCTGACGGTGATGTAGGACAGCAGGCTCGAGGGGTTGTCGGGGTCGGCGACCGCGACGGCACCTCCGTCGGCACCCAACGCGCTCAGACCCTGTTCGGCCATGGTGGTGACCAGGTCGTCGATGGCCTCGGTCTGGGCCAGAGCCAGGGCGATCCGCCCGAGCGCGGCCAGCTGGGCGCCGGAGCGGCGGGCGGCGGCCTCGGCCTCGTGGCGGGCGGTGATGTCCAGGAAGTACAGCGCGAGCCCCGCGCCTCCGGGCCTGGTGGTGGGGGTGGCGCGGACCTCGAACCAGGTGTTCAGCGGGGCGGGGTAGTAGGCGTCGAAGGAGATCACCTGCCCGCTATGCATCGCCAGGCGGTAGTTGGTCTCGAAGACGGTGCCGACCGCGGCGGGGAACAGCTCCCACAGCACCTGACCGCTCAGGTCGTCCCCGGCAGCGCCCAGGACCCGTCGTGCTTGGGCGTTGACGTAGTCGATCCGCCACTCCTGATCCACCAGCAGGTAGCCGATGGCCATGGATTCGCTGATCTGCGTCGCGAGGTCGGTGGCGGCGCGTTCGGCGTGCTGGGACGTGGTGACCTGCACGGCCGCCCGGCGCAGGGTCAGCTCCCGGGTGGCGGTGGCGGCGAGGTCGGCCAGGACGTCCAGCTCGTGCCGGGTCCAGTCGCGGGGCTGGGTGTCGATGGCGCACAGCGACCCGACGGGCACACCGTCGGGGTCGTGGAGGGGGAAGCCGGCGTAAGCGATGACCCCGAGGTCGTCGATGGCGGGGTTGTCGGCCAGGACCGGGTCCTGGCGGGCGTCCCGGACCACCAGGGGGGCGTCGTGGGCCACGACGTACTGGCAGAAGGAGTGCGACAGCCCTGCGCAGCGTGCCTGCTGCCAGGGGGCGGGCAGCCCTTCGGCCCCGGGGAAGACCTGCCCTTCGGTGCTGACCAGGCTGACCAGGCCCACGGGGACACCCAGCGTGGCGCGGACCAGACGGGCGTAGCGGTCGAAGACCTCGTCGGGCTGGTCCGGCGAGGGGACCTCGAGCGGCAGCCGGGAGGGCAGGTGGGCGGGGAGCGCGTCGTTCACCCGTCGGACGGCCGGGTCGGTCTGCGGCCGGTCCCCATCCCCTGCGGTCACTGCCCGATCATGCCAGTACCGCAGCAACGCCCACCGCGATCGTTCGGGTCGCCGCGGCTCCGGCCTCCAGTCGGTTCCTGCCGCTGGTGGAGGCAGTGCGCGACCGCGACCGCGAACGAGGTCGCCGACACGGCGCGGGAACCGGGGGTCGGGTCAGCGCCTTCCGGTGCCGACCCGACCCGGCGCGCGTCCGATCACCGCAGCCAGCGGTGGAGGCGCTTGGCCCGCAGCGCGTCCCAGGCGTCGTCGACGTCGGATTCGCTGAGCCGGGCGTGGGTCTCCTCCTGCGCGAACAGCCGTCCGTAGGCGAAGGCCACCTCGGGCTCCGCCCGAGCGGCCAGGTCGGCCAACCGCTCACGGGTGACGACGGAGTCCTGGTGCTCACCGAGGACCTCCTGCACCGCGGTCGTCGCCGCGGCGAACCGCTTGGCGTCCTTCCCGAATACGACGGCGACCGCCTCGGCGGCGTAGCGCACCTGCTTCGCGGCCTTGCGGGCCTCGTGGAACAGCTCGTCCCGTTCGTGACCGGCGGGGGCGTCCTGCGCGGCGGCCACCAGCCCCGCCAGCGTGCGGTACGTCCGGGCGACGCGCTTCGGGAGTTCCCGCCCGGCGGGGCGACGGGCCTTCGGGCTCGTCACCGGGCTCTCGACGAACTCCTGGAGGGTGTCCAGCAGGCGTTGGTAGCGCTCGGAGTCCAGTTCCAGGAGCACCTGGTCGTGGGCCCGGCGGTAGTCCGACCCCAGCTGCTCGGCCACCCGCTGCGGCACGGCCCCCGTCGCCGCGGGGTCGTCCGGCTGGTCCTCGGGGGCGACGTCCGGGGAGACGTCCAACGCCGCGACCGCCTGCACCAGGCGGTCGCGCAGGACCTCCGCGTCGCGCGCCCGCCCCAACTCGGCGGCCAGCCAGCGCAACTCGTCCCGCAACGGTTTCGTCGGTGCGCCCAGCAAGGGCTGGAACGTGCGGAGCGCGCTGCGCAGGCGGCGGGTGGCGACCCGCATCTTGTGCACGCTGTCGGGCTCGTCGGCCCGGACGCGGGCGTCCTGGTCGAAGACCTGCTGGACCTGTTCGCGCAGGTGCAGGAAGAGCACGTCGCCCGCGCTCGACGCCGTCGACAGCTCCTTGCGCCGAGGGGTGGTGCCGCGGGACAACGTCCGGGGTTCCGCCGGGGTCGCGGCGGACGGCGTGGTCACCTCGACAGGGACGACCTCCGCGGTGTCGATGCCAGGATCGGTGTCGGTACCGGCGTCGGTGGTGTGGTCGTCGGCCGCGGGTTCCGGCGGCCCTCCCGCCAGGACGCGCCCGACCTTCGAGGGACTCGTCGAGACGACCAGGCCGGCCGCACGCAGCGCGGCGTCGACGGCGTCGAAGACCGCACGGTCGCCGTCGAGGAGTTCCAGTTCCACCTCGCGCCACGTCTGCCCCGCACCCGGCTCCCCGGAACCCCCGGCCGGCAGCAGCCGGTGGGCCTCGACCCGGTCGTCGGCGAGTTCCAGCAACCGTCGACCACTCGCGTCGAGGACCGTCTGCACGCTCCGGTGCGTGGACAGCCGGACCACCGGTACGAGCGCCTGCCCCTCGGTGAGGGCCTCGACGAGGCGGCGCAGCGCGACCGGGACGGTGCGGACCGCGCGTCCCAGCGGTACCCGGCGTTCGAGGCGGGCGCCGTCGTCACCGGGGGTCTTCAGGTGCCACCCGGCGTCGACGCCGCCGGTGCGCCGGCGCAGCGTCGTCCTCGCCCCGGAGAGGCGCAGGTCGGGGGTGTCGAAGTAGACGGCGTCGAGGACGAACTCGCCGCGGTCACCGACGCGCAGTCCGGTCGCGTCGACCTCGGGCAGCACGGCGGCCAGCGGCGGCAGCTCGGCGTCGGGGGCGAACTCGTACTTCACTTCGATCTCTTCGTGGGCGTCGACCATCCCGCTTGTCTACCCGCCCGCGGACGTCGGCGCACGATCATGCTCGGCGGGCGCACTCCGCGCTGTCGATCGACTACCGGGAGTGAGTCCCCGGCCCATCGAAGCACGGGGCGCGGCAACGGGGCGGTGTCACGGGGACACCGCCCCGCCGGCGGCGCTCAGGCCTCCTGCAGCCCGGGGTGTCCGGCCTCGACGACGAAGGTCGCCCGGGTGCCCGCCGCGGCCCCCGGCTGCGACACTCGGTCGAGCACCCGGAACTCGGCGCGCAGTTCGTGCCGGTCCAGGCGCGCGACGACGTAGCCGCGCTGGTTGTTGGCGAGCTTCAGGTCGGGGTTGTCGGCCAGTTCGCTGTCGCGGGTCGCGTAGTCGTCACCCCCGTCACCCCCGGACGTGATCGAGGTGGCGACCAGTTCGACGCCCACGGGGGCGGAGCCCGGGTCGGTGGCGACCCGGGAGAGGTCCGCCGCGTAGTGCTTGTGCACGTCGCCGGAGAGGACGACGGGGTTCTCCACCCCGCGTTCGGCGAACTCGTCCAGCAGTCGCTGGCGGTTGGCGGTGTACCCGTCCCACGAGTCGGGGTTGAAACCGCGGTCGACGCCCGGGACGTAGTCGTGCTCGTGGAACACGACCTGCTGGGCGATGACGTCCCACGTCGCCCCGGAGCGTTCGAGGCCGTCGAGCAGCCACGCCTCCTGCTCCTCGCCCATGATCGTGCGCTGGGGTTCGTCGCGTTCCGGGCCGGAGCTGGGGAACGTGTCCCCACCGGGCTGGTCGTCGCGGAACTGGCGGGTGTCGAGCACGTGGAAGTTCGCCAGTCGTCCCCAGCTGAGGCGGCGGTACAACTGCATGTCGGCCCCGGTGGGGCGGGCGTCGGCGCGCAACGGCATGTTCTCGTAGTAGGCCTGGTAGGCCGCGGCCCGGCGGGCGGTGAACTCCTCGAGGGTCGGCACGGGGACCTGTTCCTCGGCGACGAGTGCGGCGTAGTTGTTCTCGACCTCGTGGTCGTCCCAGGTGACGATCCACGGCGCCACCGCGTGCGCGGCCTGCAGGTCCGGGTCCGCCTTGTACTGGGCGTGGCGCTGGCGGTAGTTGGCCAGCGACACGGTCTCCGGGCCCATGTGGTCGCGCACGTTGCTGCCCGACGGCGAGACGTAGGTGTCCGCCTGGTACTCGTAGATGTAGTCCCCGAGGAAGACGACCACGTCCGGCTGTTCCTCGGCCAGGCGGCGGTAGGCGGTGAACCAGCCGTGTTCGTACTGCGCGCAGGACGCGAACGCCATGGTCAGCGGTGTGCCCCAGGAGGTCCGGGCGGGCGCGGTGCGGGTCAGGCCGACCGGGGAGACCTCCCCGCCGAGACCGGCCAGGCGGAAGCGGTAGAAGAACTCCCGTCCGGAGGGCAGGCGGTCGACCTCGACGTGGACGCTGTGGCCGAGCTGGGACGGGGCGACCGTCCGGCCGCTGCGCACGATGCGGCGGAACGCGTCGTCCTCCGCGAGTTCCCACTCGACGGGGACGTCGCGGTCCGGCATGCCGCCCCGTCCGTCCTCGGCGTAGGGGTAGGGCGCCAGTCGCGTCCACAGGACGATGCCGTCGGGCGTGGGTTCCCCGGAGGCGACGCCGAGGGTGAAGGGGTTGCCCAGGCGTGAGGCGAAGGACTTCGTCGCCCGGCCGGGGCTCTGGGTCGCGGACGCGCTGTGCTGACCGGCCACGAGCAGGCCGGTGCCGGCGGCTGCGCCGGCGAGGACGCTGCGGCGGCCCAGGCCGCCGGCGGAGGTGCTGACGAGGGGGAACGTGGTCACGGGGATCCTCACGAGGCGGGTGGCTGCGGTGCACTCCGGATGCCCCGAACCCTTCCCGTGCTCGGCCAATCCACAGCTGACGCCGAACGGCTCCTCGGTGAACGCTGCGCAGATCCTGTGCGTCGTGTCAGTCCAGGGTCCACGTCGCGACGTGTTCGCACACCAGGCTGCGCCACCACCGCCCGCTCCAGTCGGAACTGGCGGTGCGGTACAGGGTCACGGTGCGACCCCGGAAACCCTGCGGTACCGCGACGTCGAGGCCGGTGACGAACTCGCCCACCTCGTCGTGCAGGTCGGGACGTTCGTAGAGGTCGTGCGAGGCCAGGGACAGGTGGGCCAGGAAACCGGCGCGGTCGAAGCCGTGGACCTGCGGGGAGTTCATCGGCAGCCGCAACGGCGACACGGCGGCGTCGACCGCGGCGGCGAGGTCCACGAACTCGGCGTTCGGGGTCCCGTCGGCGCGGTGGTGCACGTCGTAGACGAAACCCACCCCGCTGGCCCGCACCCCGCGGTTGTGGACGTCGAAGCCGCGGCGGCCCGCCAGGGCGGCGTCGAGGGCGGTGACGATCGCGTCCTCGTCGCGGCCCAGGTGCTGGCTGCCCACCAGGGTGGCGTGCGGCGGGAACGCCCAGGCCGAGACGAACCCGTACTGCGCCCGGAGCTGGGCGGTGATGGTCGTGACGGCCAGGCACGTCCGCGGGTCGGGCCGCAGGTAGACGCCGTAGCGGTAGGGATCGCCCACGTCGCGGGCCCGTTCCCCGGGGCGCGACGCCTCGCCGTGCATGCGGCGAACGTACCCGCCTCGCGCCGGACCCGGGACGTCAGGTCGCCCCGGAGCGGCGGTACGCGCTGGGGGCCATGCCGAGGACCGCGCGGAAGTCGTGGGTCAGGTGCGCGTGGTCGGCGTAGCCGAGGTCGGCGGCGATGCGGGCCAGGTCGGCGCCGGGATCGTTCCGGACGCGCTCGGCGGCCTCTTGCAACCGGCGGCGACGGATCATCGCCGCGGGCGGGAGACCGACGTAGCGGCGGGCGAGGCGTTGCAGGGTGCGCGGTGACGTCGCCAGGCGGAGGGCGACGTCCTCCACCCGGAGGACCTCGGGGTCGGAGTCGATGAGCTCGGCCATCGCGTTGGCCAGCGCCGCCTCCGCGGACGGCTCCCCGACGTGGGCGGCGAGCCAGTCGGCGAACGCGGCGGCCCCCCGGGCGGGGAGACCGTCGGCCGGGCCCGGCGTCGCGTCCCGGACGGCCGTCAGCAGGTCGGGCAGGTCGAGGCGCCGGTAGGCGTCGCGCAACGCCGTGGGGTCGTCGGTGAAGGCGGGCACCGCCGCCGGCAGCAGCTGCGCACCGACGGCCCAGCCGCTCCCGCTGAGGTCCTGGTGCGAACGCCGCGTCGTCGGTCCGGCGAGGCCGACGAAACCACCCTCACGGCTGTCCACGACGAGGTTGCAGGCCGGGAAGGCCACGACGTGCTGGCGGGAGACCCGGCCGGCGTCGACGTCCCACTGCGGGACCCAGAACCAGCGCACCAGCCGGCGCACCGCCTCGGGGGCCGGCACCCGGGTGAACCGGGGCAGGCGCGCGGGGTAGAGGATCCCGCGGTCCGCTCCGGTCACGTCCGTACGGTAGCGCCGGGGTCGTGGCGCCGGGGTTGGCGCGAATCTCCAAGCCGGACCCGGGCGGCGGCGCCTAGCGTCGCGACCATGAGCGAAACGACCGGTCGCCGGGCCGCGCACGGCGAGCACACCACCCACGGGGTCCCGCACGGTTCCAGCGGCATCACCCCGTTCCTGACGATCGCGCGCGCCCGGGAGGCCGTCGAGTTCTACCGCGACGTCTTCGGCGCGCGGGTCGTCGACGTGACCGAGATGGGTGGCGTCGTCGTCCACGCCGAGCTCGCCCTGGGCGGCGGTCACCTGCAGCTGGGGGAACCGAACCCCGACTACCACCTCGTCCCGGCCCCGGACGGCGACGACGACTGCTACTCCCTCGGGTTCCACTGCGCCGACGTCGACGCCGTGGTGGCGCGCGCCGAGGCGGCCGGGGCGACGGTCCGCGAACCCCCGACCGACTTCGTCTCCGGCGACCGCTTCGCGAGCGTCCGCGACCCGTTCGGGGTGCGGTGGTCGGTCATGACGCGCGTCGAGGACCTGTCCGAGGAGGAGAGCGCCCGCCGGGTCGCGGAGTGGGCTGCCGCCGCCGTCGCCGGGTGACGTGACGTCCCCGCCCGTCCGCCGCGCACTTCAGTCCGCCCCCGGGTCGGTCGACACCCAGGAGGAGGGTGTCGAGCGCGGAGGGGGCAGGCGGTGGACGGACCAGCGACCACGGTGATCGTCGACTCCCCGTCCCCGGAGGTGCTGCAGGCCGCCCTGCACGACGTCGCGTTCCTCGTCGGCCACGACGTCGAGGCCGCCGCGAGCCGTGCGGGGTTCCTCCTGCACCAGGTCCGCCACCACGTCCCCGGTCCGGAGCGGACGGGGCTCGGGTGGCAGGCGGAGCTCGTCATCGCCGACGCCGCCGGCCGCCGCGGCGACGCGGAGCGCCTCGGGGTCGTCGCGCAGGCCGCGCTCGCGTGGGCCGACGGGGCGGGAGACGAGTTCGTCGCCGCCCGCGCCCACCAGTTGCTCTCGACCCTGCACGAGATCCTCGGCGACGGCGGACTCGCCCTCGAGCACGCCGTGCAGGGCGTGGAGCGCCTCCCGGCCGACGCTCCCGCGTGGGTGCACGGTGACCACCGGTCCCGCCTCGGCATCACCCACGAGGTCCTCGGCGACTTCGACGAGGCCCGCACCCGGTTCACCGGGCTGCTGCGGGCGGCGGAGGCCCAGGGCGACCAGAACCTGCGGCTGCGGACGCTGAACAACCTCGCCTACCTGGAACTCCGCGCGGGGCGGGCGGCCGATGCCGCAGCCCTCGCCGCGGAGCTGCTGGAGCACTCCCGGCGGACGGGCCTGGCGCTGAGCGCCGCGGCCTGGGACACGGTCGCGCACGTCCGCATGGGGGCGGGCCGGTGGGCCGCCGCGGAGGCCGTGCTGCGCGACGCCCTCGGCGACGCGCGCCTGATCACCGAGGCCCGGGACGTTGCGACCCTGCACGTCAACCTCGCCCGGTGCCTGCGCCACCTCGAGCGCTTCGCCGAGGCGGCGCAGAGCCTGGCGACCGCGGCCGCGCAGTGCGCGGACCTCTCCTTCGGCGAGGTGGGGGCCGACCTCGTGCTCGAGCAGTGCGAACTGGCCGCGGCCACCGGCGACTTCGAGGGCGCCTACCGGCTGCACCGCAGGTTCTACGACCTCACGATGGAGCGCGTCTCCGCGGCGAAGCACCACCGGGCCCGGGTCCTCGCCGCGATCTACGAGACGACCGAGGCCCGTCGCGCCGGCGAGCACTACCAGCGGCTGGCCGAACGCGACCACCTCACCGGGCTGTTCAACCGCCGCTACGTCGAGGACGTCGTCCCGGCGCGGGTGGCGGCGTCCGGTGGACGGGGGTGGGCGATCGCCCTGCTCGACCTCGACCACTTCAAACGCGTCAACGACACCCACTCCCACCAGGTCGGTGACGAGGTGCTGCAGCAGTTCGCCCGCTACCTGGAACAGTTCTGCGGGCCGGGTGAGATCGCCGCCCGCCTGGGCGGCGAGGAGTTCCTGCTGCTGCTGCGCGACGACCACGACCACGACCACGACGACGACGGGGGCGACGGGGGCGCGCGCGTCACCGTCCTCCGGTTGCTGGAGGCCGTGCGCTCGCACGACTGGGGCGTCCTCGCCGCCGGTCTGCGCGTCACCTGCAGCGCCGGGCTCGTGCCGGTCGGCGGTGGCGGGTCCGCCCTGGTCGACGCGCTGGCCGTGGCCGACCGGAACCTCTACGCCGCGAAGCGTGCGGGTCGTGACCGGTTGCGTTCCGACGCCCCGCGCAGGCGCCGCGACCCGAGCTGAGCCGCGCCGGGTCGGTCCACCGGTCTTCCCCGGCGCTGCGGATCACCGCTGGCGTTCCGCGTTGACCGTCGGCGGAGCGCTGACTACTTTCGGGACCAGGGTTCGCGACGACGGTTCGCGACGACGGGCGAGGTGGGTGGCGCGGTGAGCGAACGCAAACCTCCCGGCACGTCCTTCGAGGACTGGGTCGAACGCCAGGTGCGCGAGGCGCAGGAACGCGGCGACTTCGACCACCTCCCGGGGGCCGGAGCGCCGCTGCGCGGCCTGGACCGCGACTTCTCGGCCGAGGAGTGGGCCGCGGACAAGGCCCGCCGCGAGGGCTACGACGTCAGCGCCATGCTCCCGCCCGCGCTGGCCCTGCGCCGCGAGCGGGAGGACATCCTGCGCGACCTCGGTCGGCTGCACTCCGAGTCGCTGGTGCGGGCCGAGGTCGAGGGGTTCAACGACCGGGTGCGTGAGCTCTACCGGCGACCCAGTGACGGGCCCCTCGTCGTGGTGGCGCTGCTCCAGGAGTCCGTCGTGCTCGAGGCGTGGCGTGCCGCTCGACCCGCCCCGGTCGTGGCGGCCCCGGTCACCCCTCCGCCGCGTCGCCGGAGGTGGTTCCGCCGCGACCGCGGGTGAGTGATCCGCTGCGCAGCGGAGCCGCAGTGCGCCCAACCCGGGGGGGATCCCCCGAACGTGGGCGAAGCCCGTCGCGGCGGGCGCATCCTGACGTGCGTCGTCACCCGCGGCGCTCGGGGAGGAGGACCTGTGGACGACCGGATGCAGCCTCTGGACGGTGCGTGGCCCGTCCCGTTGTCCTCCGTCCTGGCGGCGCTCGAGGTCGACGACGAGGTCCTCCTCGACCTCGGTCCGGTGGGGGCGGTCGTCGTGCGGCGCGCCGTGCCCACCGTGCCCACCTTGGTCCCCCGAACGGACGACCTCCCCGTGCTGAGCGAGCGGGGCGCCCGGGTGCTGGGCCTGGTGGCCGGGGGGTTGCCCGCCGTGGTGGTCGCGCACACCGTGGGGCTGGCGCTCCCGGACCTCGCGCACGAACTGGCGCTGCTGCGCGAGCGCTACGGCGTGGACAGCACCGCCTCCGCCGTGGCGCGGGCGCGCACCGTCGGCGACCTGGACTGATCCGGTTCCGTAGGGTGCGAGGGTGCTCGAACTCTCCTGCGTGGTCCTGAACGACCTGCACCCCACCGCCTTCACCGAGACCGCGCGCGCCGTCGAGGCCGTGGGGTTGCGCACGGTGTTCTGCTACGACCACCTGTCCTGGGAGTCCCTGCGCGACGGGCCCTGGTACAACGCCGTGCCGTTGCTGGCGGCGGCCGCCACGGTCACGACCACGGTGCGGCTGGGCACGCTCGTCGCCTCCCCGAACTTCCGTCACCCGGTGACCTTCGCGCACGAGGTGATGACCCTCGACCAGCTGAGCGGGGGGCGCCTCGAACTCGGCGTGGGGGCGGGGACGGCGAGGCACGACGCCACGGTGCTGGGCGTCGCGGAACTCACCCCCGCGCAGCGGCAGTCGCGCTTCGCGGAGTGGACGACGCTGCTGAGCACGGTCCTGGCGCAGCGGGCCACCGACGTGGTGGGGGAGCGGTACACGGCGTTCGACGCCCGCAACGTCCCCGGTCCGGTGGCCGGCTCGATCCCGCTGACGGTGGCCGCGGCCGGTCCGCGGGGGATGCGCTTCGCCGCCTCCGTCGGGGACACCTGGGTGACCTACGGCGACCGCCGTCCGGGGTCCGAGGAGACCGTCGAGCGGTTCACCGCCCCGGCTGCCCGCTTCGCGCAGGTCCCCGGTGCGGCGGGCGTCCGGGCGATGGCGCTGCTGAGCCTGGACGAGGAGGCGGCCTACCGGGACTACCCGCGGTTCGCGGCCGCCCTGGAGGCGGCGGGCTTCGACGAGGTCGTCGTGCACTGGCCCCGCGAGGACGGCCGGGGGATGCCCGCCGACGTCCTCGACACGGTGCTGCGGACGCACGGGCTGGGCCGGACGTGAGAGCGCTCGGGTGCGACCTGTCCGGCCGCACCCGAGCGCGTCGAGGGGTGTTCCCCGCGATCCTCAGGCGAGGGTGAGTTCCACCGTCGCGAAGGAGTGCGGGGGCAGGTCGACGACGAGCGTGTCGCCCTCGCGGCGGGCGCCGTCGAAGGCCACGGGCGCCACGGCGGAGGGGTCCTGCACCGTGTTGTGCGCCTGCAACGAGGGAGCCGCGAGGATCTTCGCGGTCGCGACCTGCCAGTCACGTCCCCGCAGGTCGAGCCGGACGGTGCCGCCGTCCTCGGCGTCGAGGTTGGTCAGCGAGACCAGCGCGCTGCCCTCCCGCGAACTCACCGAGGTGGTCAGCGTCGCGTACTCGCCGACCTCGCCCCGGTAGCGGGCGTCGGAGCTCACGACCTGCACCGGGTGGCTGGTGGCGTCCTGGTGCCCGGCGTTCATCGCGAACACGTGGTACGTCGGGGTGAGGACCATCTTCGCGCCGTCGGTCAGCACCATCGCCTGCAGCACGTTGACCGTCTGGGCGATGTTCGCCATGACCAGCCGGCGGGCGTTGGCGTGGAAGACGTCGAAGTGCAGACCGGCGACGAGCGCGTCGCGCAGGGTGTTCTGCTGGAACAGGAACCCCGGGTTGGTGCCGGGTTCCACGTCCCACCAGGTGCCCCACTCGTCGCAGACGAGACCGACGGTGGCCTCGGGGTCGTAGGCGTCCATGACCCGCGCGTGCCCCCGGACGATCTCGTCGATGCGCCAGGCGTTGAGGATGGTGCGGTGGTACTCCTCGGCGTCGAACTCCGTCGCCGAGCCCTTGTGCTGCCAGTCGTCGCTGGCGTGGGTGTAGTAGTGGAACGACAGGGCCTGCCAGCGCGTGTGGTGGCGCTCCTCGACCGGCCCGCCGAGGGTGCTGATCGACTTCATCAGCGTCTCGGTCCAGTGGTAGTCGTCCCGGTTCGGCCCGGCCGCGATGCGGTACAGCTCGTTGCCGTCGTGGTTGCGGGCGTAGGTCGAGAACTGGCTGGCGAGCTGGGTGTACTGCTCGGCGGTCATGTTGCCGCCGCAGCCCCACGACTCGTTCCCGATGCCCCAGAAGGGGACCTTCCAGGGCTCGGTGCGCCCGTGCTCGCGGCGCAGCCGGGACATCGGGGCGTCGCCGGAGCGGGTGAGGTACTCGACCCAGTCGCTCATCTCGGCGACGGTGCCGGAGCCCACGTTGCCCGAGACGTAGGGCTCCGCCCCCAGGAGCTCGCAGAGCTGCATGAACTCGTGGGTGCCGAAGGAGTTGTCCTCGACGACGTCGCCCCAGTGGGTGTTGACCATCGAGGGGCGTTCCTCGCGCGGGCCGACGCCGTTCATCCAGTGGTACTCGTCGGCGAAGCAGCCCCCTGGCCAGCGCAGGTTGGGGATGCTGATCTCCTTCAGGGCCTGCACGACGTCGTCGCGCACCCCCGCGGTGTTCTGGATCGGGGAGTCCTCCCCGACCCAGAACCCCTCGTAGATGCACCGGCCCAGGTGCTCGGCGAAGTGGCCGTAGAGGTGTCGGCTGATGGTCGCGCCCGCCACGTCGAGGTCGACGACGCCGTGCAGGTTTCCGGTGCTCACAGGTGGATCAGCCCTTCAGACCGGTTCCGGCGACACCTTCGACGATGCGGCGCTGGAAGACGAGGAACAGGATGACGAGCGGCAGGGCGCCGAGGACGGCAGACGCCTGGATGTCGGCGTAGCGCTGGCCGAACGAACCCTGGACGGTCGCGAGACCGACGGGGATCGTCATGAGCTTCGGGTTGGTCAGCGTGAACAGCGGCAGGATGAGGTTGTTCCACACCCCGACGAAGGTCACGATCGCCATCGCGGAGATGACCGGCCGCGACAGCGGCATCACGATCGAGCGGTAGATGCGCCAGTTGGAGGCCCCGTCGAGGCGGGCGGACTCCTCGAGCTCTTTGGGGATCCCGTCGAAGAACTGCTTGAAGACGAAGAGCGCGACGACGCTGGGGACCTGCGGGAAGATGATCGCCCAGTAGGTGTTCAGGAGGTTGAGCCACCCGAGCTGCTGGACCAGCGGGATGATCAGCACGTTCGCCGGGATCATGATGCCCGCGAGGATCGCGCCGAACACCAGTCCGCGACCGCGGAAGGTCATCCGCGAGAGCGCGTAGCCCGCCATCGAGGCGAAGAGGACGACCAGGGCGGCGCTGACCACGGAGGTGATGGCGCTGGAGAGGTACCAGTTCCACAGGTCGCCGCCCTTGAGCAGCGCCGTGTAGGAGGCGAACGTCGGGTGCAGGTCCTTGAGGATGGCCTCGGCCCCGAGCGCGGCCACGGAGTTCTGCGTCAACGACGTCTTGATCGCCCACAGGCTGGGGACCAGCCACAGGACGGCGAAGACGGTCAGCACGATGGCCATGGCGATGTTGAACCGCTTGCTGCCGTCGGTGCGGACGTGGGAGACCCGCGCGGCCGGGGCCGCGGAGGAGATGCCGCCGCGCGAACGGCCGGGACGGGTGCCCGCGATGTCGGGTGTCGCCATCAGGCGGCCCTCCTCTCCTGCGCGCGCTCGATGAGCTGGCGCGCGACTGCGATGACGACGATGACGATGAACAGGAGGACCGAGGCGGCGGCCGCGGCGCCGATCCGGTTGTCGTTGAAGCCGTTGTGCGAGATGAACGTGAGCGCGACCTCGGTGCTGGTGCCCGGCCCGCCGTCGGTCATGATCGCCACCTGGTCGAAGATCTTCAGGCTGGCGATGATCTGGAGCAGGATGACCAGGGTCGTGGTGCGGCGCAGCATCGGGATGGTCAGGAACCGGATCTGCTGCCAGGCGGTGGCGCCGTCGAGGGCGGCCGCCTCGTAGAGCTCGCGGGGGACCTCCTGGAGGCCGGCCAGGTAGAGGATGAAGTTGAAGCCGATCGTCCACCAGATCGTGGTGATCGCGATGCCGACCATGGCCAGCGAGGGAGAACCCAGCACGGGGTTGGGGGCCTCGGCCCCGAACCACGTCTGGATCGTCGGCCACAGGCCGGTGCCGGAGCTGAAGACGAAGATCCAGATGAGCGCCACGCTGGCCGAGGGCAGGATGTAGGGCGCGAAGAACGACAGCCGCCAGAACCACGCCCCGCGCGTCATCCGGTTCGCCAGCACGGCGAAGACGAACGACAGCACGACGAGCGGGATGGTGGTGTAGATCGTGAACTGCAGGGTGTGCCACATCGCGGACCAGAAGGTCGCGTTGCCGAGCATCTCGGCGTAGTTGGCGAACCCGGCGAACGACCCGAGACCCGGCTTGACCAGGCTGGTGTCGAAGAAGCTCGCGATGAACATGTAGACGGCCGGGCCGATGAGGAAGGCCAGGTAGAACACCGCGAAGGGTGCGATGAACAGCCACGCGGGACGGTTCTGGTTCTCCGAGCGGAGGGCCTTGCCCGGGCGGGTGGGCGCCGTAGCCGCGGAGAGGGTCGTCGTGGTCACAGTCGGTCGCCTCCAGGCGTGAGGTTCCGGGGGCCCGTCACAGCGGGTTCGCCGTCTTCGCGTAGCTGTTCAACTGGGAGCGGATGGCCTTCAGGGCGGCGTCCGGGCTGGACAGGCCGTTGATGACCAGGCCGATCTGGGAGCCGACGACGTTCTCGAAGTTCGACCCGGAGCCGGAGTACCAGGCGGGGGAGTCGTACTTGGCGTAGTTCGCGGCCTCGGCGTAGTCGTGCATGGGCTCCAGCGCCTCGTACTCGGCGCTGTTGAACGTCTCGGCGTAGGCGGGGATGTGCCCACCCGCGGCCCACGTCATGCTCTGGTCGAGCATCGACCGGACGAAGCCCATGGCGCGCTTGAGACGGTCCTCGTCCCGGTCCATCTTGGGGAGGATGAACGTGTGCGAGTCCGCGTGGGCCGCGGGTTCGTCGTACAACGTCGGGAAGGCCGCCATCCCGAACGTGAGTCCTTCGATGCCCTGGGCGGTGGTGACCTCCCACTCGCCGTTGAGGAAGAACCCCGACTTGCCGGTGAACATCGACGACTCCGCCCCGGCGGTGTCGGCGTTGGAGGGCACGAGGCCCTTCTCGACCCACGAGCGGATCAGCACGAGGACGTCGTGCAGGATGCCTTCGTCGTAAGTGATCTTCGTGCCCTGGTCGGAGAGGAACTCCGGGGCGCCGGTGGTCTGGAAGTACAGGGTGTTGACCATGCGCCAGCAGTTGGAGTTGTCCCCGACCGACCCGGTGGTCATGCCCCACTGGCCGCTGGCCTCCTTGGCCGCGGTCATCGCGGCCTCCCAGCCGTCGGTGCCCTCGATCGGCTTGAGCTTCCCGTCGGAGTCGACCAGGCCGGCCTTGTCGAGGACCTCGGTGTTGTAGAACACGACCCAGGGGTGGGTGTCGAGCGGGAGCGCGTAGGGAACGCCGTCGACCTTGACGGACTCCCAGGCCTTCTCGGTGAAGGACTCGGCTGTGAGGCCGCCGGCCGCGAGCACCTCGTCGGTGATGGGGGAGAGCAGGCCGGCCTCGGCGAGGTTGGCCGCGCGGGTGGCGTGCGAGACCGCGACGTCCGGCGGCTTGTTGCCCAGCGTCGCCAGGGTGACCTTCGAGTAGTACGGGTTGCCCCACGCGAAGGTCGCCGCCTCGAGGGACTTCTCGCTGCCCTGCTGCTTGCGGTACTCGTCCTCCATCTGGATCATCCGCGCGCCGTCGCCGCCGCCGAAGAGGTTCCAGAACTGCGTCGTTCCCGGCGCGAGCTCGCTGCCGACGAGTCCGGCCGACAGGGCCGAGCCGCAGCCGGAGGTGCCGGCCACGAGGCCGAGCCCACCGGCGGCGAGGCCGCCGCGCACCAGGCTGCGCCGGCTGAGGGCACCCCGTGCCGGGGGTGTCGGGGGATGACTGTTCACTCGAGATCCGTCCCTGCCGTCGTTGGCGGTCGTGGCAGTGCGGCCCGGACGCCTGAGCGCCAGGAACCGCACCGTCCCGTTCAGTGCTGCGGAACTTAGCACGCCGTTTGCAACGCTGCATAGACCTTCGGAAGACTTGATTTGCAACGATGCACAGGACGGCGTGGCACGGTTGCCGGAGAGCCTGGCGACGGGGCAGAGTGGGGCGCGCACCGCTGGCGCGTCGTGCCCCCGGGAACGCTCCGGACGCCCGCCGATCGCGGCCAGCGACCTCCAGGCAGCAACCCACTGAGGAGAAGCTCGTGCCCGAAGACCAGACCACCGCCGTCGTCGTCGGAGGACCGGTTCCCCGTCCGGAGTACCCGCGGCCCTCCGTGGTCCGCGCCGACTGGATCAGCCTGAACGGGACGTGGGGGTTCGAGGTCGACGCCGGCGACTCCGGCCTCGAGCGCGGACTGCTCGGACGCGACCTGACCGGGACGATCACCGTGCCGTTCGCCCCGGAGTCCGAGCTCTCCGGGATCGGGAACACCGACTTCATGGCGGCGGTCTGGTACCGCCGTGAGGTGAGCATCCCGCCCGCCTGGGCCGGACGTCGCACGTTGCTGCACTTCGGGGCCGTCGACCACGACGCCACCGTGTGGGTCGACGGCGAGGAGGTCGTGCGCCACCGCGGCGGGTTCACCCCCTTCGCCGCGGACCTCGGCCACCGCAGCGGCACCGTCACCGTCGTCGTCCGCGCCCGCGACGACCACCGCGGCCCGCAGGCCCGCGGCAAGCAGTCGACGCGCTACGACAACTACGAGTGCCTCTACACCCGCACGACGGGGATCTGGCAGACCGTGTGGGCCGAACCGGTCGCCGACGTGTCGCTGGGCCGACCCCGGATCACCCCCGACGTCGCCGGTTCGACGTTCCACCTCGAGCAGCCGTTGCGGCGCACGGGGACCGGGTCCGTCGGTGACCGTGCCGGCTGGACCCTGACGGCGTCGGTGCGCGACGCCTCCGGGGAGGTCGTCGGCGCCACCGTGCGCGCCGACCTCGACCTCTCCCCGCGGCTCACCCTCGTGGTGCCGAGCGACCGCGTCCGGCTCTGGTCCCCGGAGGACCCCCACCTCTACGACCTCACCGTCACCCTCACCGACGCCGCGGGCGAGGTCGTCGACACCGTCGAGACCTACGCCGGGCTGCGCTCGGTCAGCATCGACGGCAAGGCCGTCCTGCTCAACGGCCGGCCGGTCTTCCAGCGCCTCGTCCTCGACCAGGGCTACTACCCCGACGGCCTGATGACCGCGCCCAGCGACGAGGCGCTGGTCAAGGACATCCAGCTCTCCCTCGACGCCGGGTTCAACGGTGCCCGCCTGCACCAGAAGGTGTTCGAGGAGCGGTTCCTCTTCCACGCCGACCGCCTCGGCTACCTCGTGTGGGGGGAGTTCGGCGACTGGGGTGCGATCGAGGAGGGCAGCAGCGTCCGCGGCGAGCACCAGCAGCCGACGTCGAACTTCGTGTCGCAGTGGCTGGAGGAGCTGGAGCGCGACTACTCCCACCCCTCCATCGTCGGCTGGTGCGGGCTCAACGAGACCCGTCAGCCGCTCACCGACCGCGGTCAGGTCCTCGACGACGTGGCCCGGGCGATGTTCCTGGCCGCCAAGGCCATGGACACCTCGCGTCCGGTGCTCGACACGTCCGGCTACTCCCACCGCGTGCTCGAGTCCGACGTGTGGGACTCGCACAACTACACCCAGGACCCCGCGAAGTTCGCCGAGGAGATGTCCGGGCTGCGCCAGGATCGTCCGCACACCAACTACGGCGGCCACGAGGGCGACTACGGCGTCGAGGGCATCCCCTGGTCGCTGCCGTACCAGGGACAGCCGTGGTTCTGCAGCGAGTTCGGCGGGATCTGGTGGCGTCCCGACGTCGCGGCCAGCAACCCCGAGGTCGACCGGGGCGCGACCTCGTCCTGGGGCTACGGCGAGCCGCCGCGCACCGAGGAGGAGTTCCACCACCGCTTCGAGGGGCTGACGGGCGTCCTGCTCAACGACCCGCTGATGTTCGGATACTGCTACACGCAGCTGACCGACGTCTTCCAGGAGCAGAACGGCGTCTACTCCTTCGACCGCAGCGACAAGCTCGACGTCGCCCGCGTCCGCGCCGCGCAGCAGCGACCCGCGGCCATCGAGAAGCTCTGACCCCTCCCGCCGGCGGTCTACCCCGAACGCCCGGGGGAGACCGCCGGTGAGGTGCGGTGACGGGACGCTGCGTCACCGGGAGTCGTCCGGGAGCGGCCGGACGGGGGTACCCGCCCGGTCGCTGTCGTGACACCGGCCCGGGGACGATCACTAGGGGGTGAAGAACCCTCGTGCTCGCCTCGTGGCCCCGCTGCTCGCCGCCCTCGTGGCGCTGCCCTGCGCCGGCGTCGCGCAGGTGGTGACCGCCGTCCCGGCGTCCGCGGCCGCCCAGGTCCTCACCCCGCTCGTGCCCGCCGCCACGCAGCAGCAGCAGATCCTCGACGGGCTCAACCGCGAGCGCGCCAAGGTCGGCGCGCCCGCGGTGACCCTCGACCCGACGCTGGAGACCGTCGCCCAGAACTGGGCCGACGTCCTCGGGCAGGGCGACGGGATGAAGCACAACCCGAACCTCTCCACGCTGCTCTCGGACTTCCCGCGCTGGGGCGAGATCGTCGCCACGGCGGACATGGGCAACGCCGACACCCACGGCCTCGAGAACGGCGACCTCGCCGTCGACACCTGGATGAAGTCCGACCCGCACCGCGCCGTCCTGCAGGACGGGCAGTACAACACCGTCGGCATCGGGCTGGTCTACACCACCCTGTACTCCGGTGGCCGCACCGTCTGGCGGTCCTACTGGGTCGCCGACTTCGGCTCGCCGCGTCGCACCCCGCTGGTGACCGCGAACACCGACGGTTCGCGCAGCTACGTGGGGATCCCCGTCAAGGGCGCGATCCTGCAGTCCTACGGGGCCACCGGCGCGAACTCCGGTTTCCTGGGCCTGCCGATGTCGCGCGAGATCGGCCCCCTGCGCGACGGCGGGTACGCGCAGAGCTTCGCCGGCGGGTCGATCTACTGGAACCCCGCCACCGGCGCGCAGGTCGTCCGCGGCGCGCTGCGCGACCGCTGGGCCTCCCTCGGTTTCGAGAACTCCTGGCTGGGCTACCCGGCGGGTGCGGAGTTCGCCGTGCGGAACGGGTTCGCCCAGCGCTTCCAGGGCGGGATCGTCTACTGGTCGCCCGCGACGGGGGCCCAGGCCCTCGGTGGTGCGCTGCTCGACGCCTACGGCGCGACGGGGTACGAGAACGGCGCCCTCGGGTTCCCGACGTCGACCGCGGCCGCCCTGCCCGCCGGTTCCTACGCCGCCTTCCAGAACGGTTCGCTCTACTCCAGCGCGGCCGGCACCCACGTCGTCGCCGGTGCGGTCCGCTCGGCGTGGGGGGCGCAGGGCTGGGAGGGCGGGACGCTCGGCTACCCGAGTTCGAACCTCTTCGGCGGCCTCGTCGGCGGCGGCTCCGGCCAGCACTTCACCGGCGGCTCGATCTACTCCAGCCCCGCCACCGGTACGCACACCGTCCCGACCCCCGTCCGCGCCGTCTGGGCCGCCCGCGGCTGGGAGACCGGTGCCCTCGGCTACCCCGTCTCCGAACCCCGCGCGGTGTCCGGCGGGCTCCAGCAGGACTTCCAGGGCGGCACGATCACCGTCGCCACCGGGAAGACCGCGGTCGCGCTGCACGCGGTTGCGCGGGGGACGCGCGCGCTGGTGAGTTCGTAGCCGGGTGGCCACCTGGTGACCAGGAGGGTGAGGTCGTCGCGGAGGTCGGGGTCGTCGAGTTCGGCGCGGAGCTGCACGAGCGGCACGGCGGGGAGCGTTCGTGGGTGTTGACCTCCACTTCCACCCGCAGCCGGATCCCGCCGCGGAAGACGAGTTCCTCGCCGAGGTGGGGGTAGTGGGCGATGTGAGTCTGCTGCACTGACCGCGTGACGTGGCCGTCACCGATCGGTGCAGCAGACCCGTCCCCGCAGCCGCGACCACTCCTGCCGGGCGTGGTGCTTCAGGTGACGACGGAAGCGCCGGTGACAGTGCATGACCGTGACCGCCACCAGCGCGGCCGTGTGCATCTGATCGAGACCTCAGGCACGGATCGAGGGCGGCCAGGCGAAGTCGGCCGGGATGCTGTTCGGGTCGAGGCGGTCCGCCGGGACACCGTCGGCGTACGTGACGATGCCGTTGCCCATGGACCAGTCGGCCGGCTGAACCGTCTGCAGGTTGAAGAACACGTCCTCGGTGCGCAGGTGGAGCCGCTCGTTGAGCTCGGTCACGACGGCCTTGTAGAAGTTGCCCTTCTGCTCGGGCGTAGCGACGTCGAGGAAGATGAGCTGGATGAAGACGACGTTCTCGGAACGCTGGATTCCCAGGTAGTCGGGGTCAGCGATCAGGTTCTCGGCCTTGTGCTCCGAGATCACCTGGAAACGGTCCTCGGGAACGCCGAGGTGAATGCTCATCTGCTCGTAGACGACGTCTGCGATGGTGCGCTTGTACTCGGCCGACTTTCCCTCGAGGAGGTCGATTCGCGCGAGAGGCATGGGGTCTCCTTCTGATGGGGATCCCGGTGGGGATCCCTGATCCGGTGGCGAGCTGATTCTGGACCTCGCCGTGGTACTCGGTGGTGTTGCCGTCGTGCCGTGCACACCCGGACCGGACCCGTGCTCGAACAGACCGGCCGGCCGACAGGATCGTCTGCGGCTGCCCGGGGCGCCACCACCGTCGAAGGGAGCGACTTCCGGTGAGCTGGACACGCACCCTCCACCGGCCTGGCGCAGGCCGTCTGCGGTCCCTCCGGTCCGGGGCGGCCGTCTCGTCCCCTCCACCCGATGCGCCCCAGCGGTGGTCGGCCAGTCACCGTTCGTCCGGGCAGTCCCGTCCAGCCGGCGACTCGCGGCGGACCCTCGCTGCGGTTTCCGGCGCCTCCGGGGCCAGCTCGACGAGACCCACCACCCACTTGTGGCCGTGTTCGGCTCGGGATCCGGGCTCTATCCGCGAGGTTGTGCAGGCTTCTGTGCTCGGTGTGCAGGGTTCCGTCCTGAGTGGTGCCGCGCCGCGCTGGTGCTCGACAAGATCGGCAGCGGGAGGCGATGACGTGTCGCGGACCGATGAGACGAGGAGATGGGCCGTGGGTGACACCACGCTGAAGAGGGTTCTGATCACCGGCGCGGGCGGCGGAGCGTGGGGTTCAGCTGCGGGTGGAGAAGCTCGACGTCACCCGACGGGGACCGGCGGAAGGCGCTCGGCTGGGGCGTCGAGATCCTCCTGAACAACGCCGGTGTGGGTGAGGGCGGTTCGACCGTGGACATCCCGGAGTCGAACGTGCGGCACCAGCCCGACGTGAACGTCATCGGCCCGCTCGCGCTGACCCAGGGCATCGCCACGCAGATGGCCCGCCGCGGCTCCGGCCGCATCGTCTGGGTGTCCTCCCGCGAGGGGCTGAACGTCAACCCCTTCACCGGCATCTGCTCCGCCTCGAAGCACGCGGTCGAGGCGATCGCCGAGACGATGGCCCACGAACGGCAGGAGTTCGGCGTGGAGGTCTTCACGGTGAACCCGGAGCTGTTCCTGACCGGCTTCGACGACCGGATGTTCCAGACGTGGTAGAGCTGGGAGGACGACCCCGCGGACCGGCTCTTCGACTACGCCGAGCTGGCCCTTTCCCCGGGCTCAGTTCGATCCCGAGGCGGTGAACGCCACGCTGACCCCCGTCGCTGCGGGCGAGGTCACCGCTCTCCAGAACCTCGAGCCGAAGTCGATGGTCGAGGAGACCGAGCAGCTTCAGCAGGCGCCGTGGGACCGCACCACGAAAGACGGCCTGGGGAGCCGCCACCGGGCGGTGCAGAAGTCGTACGGCATGCAGCCCGAAACCCCCGTCGAAGACCGCTAGAGCACCCCAGACCACCACGACCAGGAGGCAGACCGTGCCCCTCACGCCGAACGTGCTGCAGGACCGTCAGCGGAACCGCGGTACGGCCTTCACCCTCGCCGAACGCGTCCGGCTGGGGATCACCGGGCGGCTCCCGTCCGCTGTCGAAACCCTCGACCAGCAGACCGCCCGCGCCTACGCCCAGCTGCAGCAGCAACCGACGGACCTGCAGAAGTACGTCTACCTGAACGAGGTTCACGACCAGAACCAGGTGCTGTACTTCAAGCTCCTGACCGAGCACCTCACTGAACTGCTTCCCATCGTGTACGACCCCACCGTGGGCGACGCGATCGAGCAGTGGTCCTCCGACTACCGCGACTCGCGGGCGGTGTACCTGTCCATCGACCGGCCCGAGGACGTGCAGGCCTCGTTCGAGTCCCTGGGACTGGGCCCGGACGACGTCGATCTGATCGTCGTCTCTGATGCCCAGCAGATCCTCGGCATCGGGGACTGGGGCGTCAACGGTACTGACATCTCGATCGGGAAGCTCGCCGTCTACACCGCCGCCGCCGGCATCGACCCGAACCGGGTCATCGCGGTCAACCTCGACGTCGGTACGGACAACGATCGACTGCTCACCGACCCGACCTACCTGGGCAACCGACACGCCCGGGTCACCGGCCGGCGCTACGACGAGTTCGTCGCCGGGTACCTGGCCACCGCAGCGAAGCTCTTCCCCCACGCGCTGTTGCACTTCGAGGACTTCGGACCGTCCAACGCCCGACGGATCCTGGTCGAGAACGCGCAGCGGTACCGCATCTTCAACGACGACATGCAGGGGACCGGCGCCATCGTCATGGCAGCTGTGCTCTCCGCGCTGAAGGTGACCGGGGAACGCTGGTCCGACCAGCGCCTCGTCGTCTTCGGGGCGGGCACGGCCGGCACCGGCATGGCCGACCAGATCCACGCAGCGATGGTCCGCGACGGCGCGAGCCCGCAGGAGGCCACGAGTCGCATCTGGCTGGTGGACGTCCACGGCCTGATCGTCGACGACATGTCGGACCTGCCGGACTACCAGCAGGTCTACGCCCGGGCCAGGTCGGAGGTCAGTGCCTGGGCTGACGGTGAGATCGACCTGCTGACCACCGTCGAGAAGATCCGCCCCACCATCCTCATCGGCACCTCGACCGCGCACGGCGCCTTCACCGAGGACGTCGTGCGGACGCTGGCCGAGGGCGTCGAGCGGCCGATCCTGCTGCCGCTGTCCAACCCGACCAGCCGCATCGAGGTGATGCCGTCCGACGCCGTGCCCTGGTCCGAGGGCCGGGCGCTCGTCGCGGTCGGCATCCCGGCTGCGCCGGTCGACTACGGCGGGGTCTCCCACGAGATCGGGCAGGCCAACAACGCGCTGCTCTACCCGGGGCTGGGCCTGGGCACGATCGTCTCCGGTGCCCGGCACGTCACCGACGGCATGCTCCTGGCCGCTGCCGAGGCGGTGGCCGGACAGGTCGACGTGTCACGACCGGGTGCCTCGTTGTTGCCTCCGGTGGCTGACCTGCGGGCGTCCTCGGCGAGGGTGGCGGTCGCCGTCGCCCGTGCCGCGGAAGCCGACGGGGTGGCGACGCGGTCGTACGACGACCTCGTGCAGGCCGTCCAGGACGCCATGTGGCAGCCGCTCTACCCCGCGGCCGATCCGGCGGGCGACGAGGAGGGCGGGGCGTGAGCGCCGACCGGGTGGTGCCCCCCGCACTCCGGGACGTGCCGATCGGTGTTCCAGCGACCGGGCAGCGCGAGGAGTTCGACAGCATGGGCACCGTCCACGTGCCCGCCGACCGCTACTGGGGGGCCCAGACCCAGCGCTCACTGCTGCACTTCTCCATCGGCGACGACCGGATGCCCGCCCAGATCTACCACGCCTACGGCTACGTGAAGAAGGCGGCGGCGCTCGTGAACGCCGCAGCCGGACGACTACCCGGCTGGAAGGCCGAGGCGATCGTGCGCGCCGCTGAGGAGACCATCGCCGGGCAGCTGGACGAGCACTACCCGCTGTTCGTCTGGCAGACCGGTTCGGGCACCCAGAGCAACATGAACGTCAACGAGGTGATCGCCAACCGTGCGTCCCAACTCCTCGGCGGCACCCTGGGAACCCAGCAGCCGATCGCCCCCAACGACGACGTCAACATGGGGCAGTCGAGCAACGACAGTTTCCCCACGGCGATGCACATCGCGTCGGTGCGAGAGCTCGACGAGCACCTCCTGCCCCAGGCGCGGCACCTCGCGGCGGTGATCGAGGCCAAGTCCACCGCGTGGGCCGACGTCGTCAAGATCGGCCGCACCCACCTCGAGGACGCCGTTCCGCTGACCGTCGGTCAGGAGTGGTCCGGCTGGGCCGCGCAGCTGCGCGCCTGCATCGCCGAGATCGAGCACAGCCGCCACGGCCTGCTTCCTCTCGCCCTGGGCGGTACTGCCGTCGGCACCGGGCTCAACGCTCCGAAGGGCTTCAGTCAGGACGTCGCCCAGCGGATCGCCGAACTGACGGGTACACCGTTCGTCACCGCGGAGAACAAGTTCGCCGCCCTCGGATCGCTGGACCCGATGGTGCGGGCCTCCGCCGCCCTGCGCGGGTTGGCCGTCGCCCTCATGAAGATCGCCAACGACGTGCGGTGGCTGGCGTCAGGCCCGCGCACCGGCTTGGGTGAGCTGCTGCTGCCGCAGAACGAGCCGGGCTCCTCGATCATGCCGGGGAAGGTGAACCCCACCCAGTGCGAGGCGGTGGTGATGATCGCCATCCAAGTGCTCGGCAACGACTCAGCCGTAGCCATCGCCGGCAGCCAGGGAAACTTCGAGCTCAACGCCATGCGTCCGGTCATCATCAACGCCGTCCTGCACTCGGCGCGGATCCTCGCCGACGGCATGGAGAAGTTCCGCACCTTCTCGGTCGAGGGAACGGAGCTCAACCGCGCCCGGATCGACCAGTACGTGGACGAGAGCTTGATGCTCGTCACCGCGCTCAGTCCGAAGATCGGCTACCAGAACGCCGCGCACATCGCCGAGACCGCACTGGCGAACGGGCAGACCCTCAAGGAGGCGGCCGTCGCCTCCGGGCACGTGGACGAGCAGCAGTTCGACGCCTTGGTCGACCCCCGGTCGATGGTCGGGGAAGGCGTGGGCGGGGCTTGAGCCCGCGTAACCCCACTGGCATCGGCCAGTTGGCATCTGAAAGAGCGGGCACGTGCTCGCATCGACAGCCAAGAGAGGCAGACATGACCGTCATCACACCCGACACCGAGGCGCGAGCGCTCCGGTCCGTCAAGCAGCAGCTGCTCATCGGGGGGGAGTGGACCGGCGGGGGCAACGGTGTCTTCACGGTGGAGGACCCGGCGACCGGTGAGGCACTGTGCGAGGTCGCCGACGCCACGAGCCGTGATGCCGTGCAGGCGCTCGACGCGGCGGTCGACGCGGGCCCGGCGTTCGCAGCCATCGCGCCTCGTCGTCGGGGCGAGATCCTGCGGAAGGCGTTCGAGCTGATCGTGGAGCGGACCGACGATCTCGCGTTGATCAACACGCTGGAGATGGGGAAGCCCTTCGAGGAGGCCAAGGTCGAGATCGCCTACGCCGCTGAGTTCTTCCGCTGGTTCTCGGAGGAAGCGGTCCGTTCGGACGGCCGGTACGCCCGGCACAGTGACGGAACGGGACGGGTCCTGACGATGAAGCAGCCGGTCGGCCCGTGCCTGTTGATCACGCCGTGGAACTTCCCGCTCGCGATGGCGACGCGGAAGATCGGTCCGGCCATCGCTGCGGGTTGCACGATGGTCCTGAAGCCGGCTGAGCAGACCCCGTTGTCCTCGTTGGCCCTGGCCTCGATCCTGCACGAGGCGGGGCTCCCCGCCGGCGTCCTCAACGTCATCACGACGTCGACGGCGAAGGAGACGCTCGCCGACGTCATCGGGGACCCGCGTCTGCGCAAGCTCTCCTTCACGGGGTCGACGCCGGTGGGGAAGGCGCTGGTGAAGCAGTCCGCGGACCAGCTGCTGCGGACGTCGATGGAGCTGGGCGGCAACGCCCCGTTCCTGGTGTTCGAGGACGCCGACATCGACGCAGCGGTCGACGGTGCGATGGTGGCGAAGATGCGCAACAACGGCGAAGCGTGCGTCGCCGCGAACCGGTTCCACGTCGATGAACGAGTGGCGGAGGAGTTCATCGGCAAGCTCACCGAGCGCATGCGGGCCCTCACCCTCGGCCGCGGAACCGAGCCCGACGTGACGATGGGTCCGCTGATCGACCGAGCGCAACGCAACACCACCTCCGGCCTCGTGGCGGAGGCGCTCGAGGTCGGCGCGGAAGCCGTGATCGGTGGCGGGGCACCGGATCGCCCCGGGTACTTCTACGAACCGACCATCCTCACCGGTATCCCGGAACGCGCGAAGCTCCGCCAGGCCGAGCTCTTCGGGCCGGTGGCGCCCGTCTTCACGTTCTCCGACGAGGAGCAGGCGATCGCCGACGCGAACAACACCGAGTACGGGCTGGTCTCCTACGTCTACACGAACGACCTGCGCCGCGGACTCCGCGTCAGTGAGGCGATCCAGTCGGGCATGGTCGGCCTGAACAAGGGGCTCGTCTCGAACCCGCAGGCGCCGTTCGGTGGCGTCAAGCAGTCCGGGTTCGGACGTGAGGGAGGCTACGAGGGCATCGAGGAGTACGTCGAGGACAAGTACGTCGCCATCGACCTGTGAGCGGCAGCGGGTCGTGGCGGTCGAGCTACCGCGCCGGCGCGTTCGGCAGGGTGCCCATGTCCGTGTGGCGGCGCGCGATCCGGGTGGCCGTCGTCGCGCCGGCCGCGTTCGCCGTCACCAGCGGGTTCCTCCCGGCGGACACCGCGCTGTTCGCGGCCTTCGGCTCGATCATGCAGATCGTGTTCGTCGACTTCGCCGGCCCGGCACGACTTGCACGAGCGGTCGGCGTCGCGGTCGCCACCAGCGCACTCGTGGCCGTCGGCAGCGTCCTGTCGGGGTCGGCCGTCGTCGCGACGATCTTCGTCGGTGTGCTCGCGTTCGTCATCGCCTACGGCGGCATCGCCAGCACCAGCCTGGCCTTGGCAGCCTCACCGCTCCTGCTCGCCCTCACCCTTTCCGCGACGGTCCCCGCGCACGTCTCCGACGTGCTTCCGAGGGTCGCAGCGTGGGGAACCGCCAGCGTCCTCGTGATCGCCGCGAAGGCCGTCATCCTGCCGACGGCGACGGACGATCCGCTCCGGACGAAGACGGTCGACGCTCTCGGGGCGATCGTCCGGCGACTCCGGACGGGACACCCGCAACGTGAGGTCGAGGTGCTCCGTCAGGCGTACCTCACGCATCCACGACGGCCGGACGGGTTCCGGCCGGGGCGTCGCCGGCTCCTGCTCGTCATGGACGCGGTCCTCACCGTCGACGAGGCCGTCGGAGCCGTCGTCGCCTCGCGTGAGGACCGCCTCTCCGCCGAGGAGGAGGGGGCCGTCGTCGATGCCGTCGAGCTGGTCCGGGCGCGTGTCGGTGGAGCGGCCCGCAGCGAAGCGCTCTCGGACGTCCGGGTGCGTCTCGAAGACGCTCGAGAGCACCGCGAACGTCGGTCCGTCGTCGATGCCGTCGACGAGGGTTGGCCCGCTCACCAGCTCCTGCGGCGCGTCCTCCGCCTGCTCGACGCCGCCGCCGGGACGACACGCGGGCGCTACCTCCTGGAGGTTCTGCGCAGCCACTGGAGCGTGCGCTCCGCGTGGCTCCGGAACAGCGCGCGCACCGGTCTCGCGTTGGCGGCCTCGATCGCCCTGGCGAACCTCATCGGAGCGGAGCACGCGTTCTGGGTCGCCTTCGGGACCCTCGCCGTCCTGCGGTCCAACGCCGCCAGCACGGCACGGTCCGCGGGGCAGGCGGTCCTCGGGACGGTCATCGGCGTCGTGGTCGTCGAGCTGCTCCTGCTGGCGCTCCCGCACGCATCGTGGCTGGCGTGGGTGGCGCTCCCGGTCGCCCTCGCCGTGATGGCGTTCTCACCCGAGGTCGTGCCCTTCACGTTCGGCCAGGCGGCGTTCTCGGTGGCGGTCCTGGACCTGTTCGTCCTCGCGGCGCCCCAAGAGCCGACCATCGGTCTGGTCCGGTTCGAGGACGTGCTGCTCGGCGTCGGGGTGAGTGCGTGCCTCGGCTGGTTGCTGTGGCCGCGCGGAGTGCTGACCGCGTTCCGCAGCAGCATCAGCACCGCGTACGTGGCTGCCGCCGACTACGTCGCAGCAGCAGTCGAATCCACCGCAGCGGTGGTGACCCCTGACGACACGCTGCTCCGACGAAAGGTCGCCGTGGACGCAGGTAGACGTCTCGACGACGCGTTCCGTGAGCTGCTCCTCGAGCGTGGCGGCGAGGGCGCCTCCAGTGCGGAACTGATCCGGCTCATCACCGGGCCGACGGCCGCACGCGAGACCGCCGACGCCATCCTCGATCTCGGCACGCACCTGCGCAACGAGCACCAGCTGCATCCGGACGACGAGCAAGCGCGTCGTCTCGTCGCCCTCGCCACGGGGTACCGCGAAGCGGTGCGATCCCGAGTCGGAGGCCTCGACGCTGCGGATGAGAGCGAGCCGACCGCTGTCGTGCCTGCTCGAGGGCACGGCAACGCGGGAGCTCGATCGTTCGAGCTGTGGATGGACCACCAGTTGCGGACGCTCCACGCGGAGGTGATCGAGGTTTCTCCCACGATGTCTGAGTTCCTTCGGCGATCCGTGCGCGGTTAGGACGCCCTGGAGGTCGAGGAGCGGATGTCGCGGAACAGTTCGATCGCGCCGGCCGGGTAGGACGTGTTCCGGCTGTGCGCGGGTGATGGGGCACACCGACGCGGGCGGCCGGGTCTTCGCGGGCGTGGACGGTGATCCGCGGCGTCACCGGTGAAGGGGGTGAGCCCCGCGCGTGGGCGCGGCTTCGTGTCGTGCTTCACCCCGTTGGAGCGCTCCAGTCGTCTGGCGTGACCGGACGCTCGGGCAGGTCCCGTCGCCACGTAGCGGGTGACACTCCGTACGCCTCCCGGAAGCGGCGGCTGAAGTGGCTGGCGTCGGCGAAGCCGCAATTGCGGGCGATGACGGCAATGCCCGTTCGACGGCGGCCGGGGTCGGCCAGTTGCCTGCGCGCCCGCTGCAGTCGACGGTGGAGGATCCACTGGGCCGGGGTGCGGTCGTGACCGGCGCGGGACCAGGCGTCGTAGAGGTGGCGGCGTGAGACGTGGTGCAGCGCCGCGACCCCCTCCACGGACAGGTCGGTGTCCGCGAGGTGGGCCTCGATGAAGGCGCGCACACGGATCTCCAACGAGTCAGCCAGCGCTTCACGGCCGTTGGTGTCGCCGGCCGCGGTGAGCAGCAGGGTGCGGACCAGCAGGACCGTGGCCCGCCCGGCCTCCAGCCGTCGTTCGTACGGCAGAGCGGGGATCGCTTCGACCATACCGGCGAGGTGGTTTCGGACCAGTGCGTGAACTGGGCTCCCGGCCAGTGACCGGGTCGCGGCCCGGACGACGTCGACGGACACGCCGAGGTCCGCGTAGCTGAGCATCAGCAGGTCGGTGCTTCCCGCGGTCCGCCGCCGGATCTCGTAGGACGCCGTGGAGTCCACGCCGACCAGACGCCCGGCCGGCCAGTCCCTCGAGGACCCGCCGACGTCCATCGACCACTCGCCCTGCCGGTTCACCCCGAGCAGGAGGATCTCAGTGGGACTGGCCCCTACGTGCTGACGGCTGCGCAGCAGCTGGAAGGGGCCACCAGTGCTCCTCAGCAGCCGCAGGCCGGATCCGAGGTCGCCCCCCACCACGCGGCGGTCGGCAGCCCAGTCGCCGGTGAAGGACATCTGCAGAGCGCCGTCCATGGTGTAGGCGCTCCGCAAGGCCCCCGCCCGTTCAGCAGCCGGCAGCCGAGTGCTGTCGAAGAGGACATCCATGGGCCACTCCCGGGTCTTGTGCGTCGGCGCGTGCGCTCCGACGGATGGTCGTCTGACCTCAGGATCAAGACGGTCTTCTCACCGGCCCGCCGGCCCGTAGCTGCAGACGCAAGCGACGGGCCGATCGCCGGGGCCTGTCTCAGGCGGCCGGGCGAGGCTGGAGCTGGTCGACGGCTCGCTGCACCGACGTGTCACCGCTGGTGATCTCGACGGCAACCCGGTTCAGGTGCGAGGCGAAGACGGTTTCGACCAGGAAGGCGGCGACGTCATCGCGGGGGATGCTGTTGTACGCGATGGCGGTTCCAGCGGTGATGTGACCAGTTCCGTCGCCGTCGGTCAGCGTGCCGGGTCGCACCAGCAACCAGTCCAGCTCGGTGGCGGAGACGGCGACGTCCGCGTGACGCTTCGCGGCCACGTACCTCTCGAAGCCTTCGCCGGGGGAGTCCTTCCCGCGCCACGCGTCCATGAAGACGGACACCAGGAGCAGACGGGAGACACCGGCCCGCTGTGCTGCCTCCGCCACCTTGGCTGGGCCTGCGCCATCGATCTGCTCGACCATGCCGCCGCCGCCGCCGCCGGCGCCGGCGCAGAAGATGACGGCATCGTGTCCGTCCAGGAGTTCGGCAAGACGTTCAGCGGAGTCGGCGGCGATGTCTGCCAGGACGGGGGTGGCTCCGGCCTCGCGCAGAGCGTCCGCCGACTCCCGAGACCGGTGCAGTCCCGTCACCGCGTGACCCGCGGCGATCAACTCGGGGACGAGGCGTCTGCCGACACCGCCCGTGGATCCGATGACGAACACCTTCCGAACTGCGGCGGGTCCAGTGGTCGTGGTCATGCGTGGGTGCGCTCCAGGTCAGGTGAACGAGGGGTTGTGAACGATGCAGGCGAGAAGTCAGCGACTCGGTGCGCTCGTGACGTTCCGGGCATCGGTCAGGTCTCGGTGCGGGTGGCCCACCATGGCGGCGGGGTCGACGATGCGGTCGAACTCCTCGGGGTCGATCCCGGAGTCGATGGCTGCCTCTCGAAGAGAAGTTCCTTCGTCGTCCGCCTTGTGGGCGATGGCCGAGGCCTTGTCGTGGCCGATGACGGGAGACAGCGCCGCGACCAGCATCGAGGAGGCCCCGACGAACAGATCGATGCGGGCGCGGTCCAGCTGAGCTCCGGTCACGCTGAACTCGCGCATCCGGTCACAGGCGTCGCCGAGGATGGTGGCGCTGTGGAGGACGTTGTCGATGATGAGCGGGCGCATCGCGTTCAGCTCGAAGTTTCCTCGAGAACCGGCGGCGGCCACGATGCTGTCTTCCCCCATGACTTGCAGGCACACCATCACCATCGCTTCCTGCTGGGTCGGGTTCACCGTCCCAGGCGTGCTCGATGAGCCTGATCCGTTCTCTGGCAGTACGAGTTCGTGCAAACCTGCCCTGGGGCCCGACGCCAGCCAGCGCATGTCGTTGGCGATCTTGATGAGGGCGACAGCGACACCCCGGAGCCCCGCCGACACACACACCATGCCGTCCATGGATCCCTGCGCGGCGAACTTGGACGGGGCGGGCCGCAACGCTTCCCCCGTGAGCTGCGACAACTTTGCGATGACCTCGTCACCGAACCCGGCGGGCGCGTTCAGGCCCGTTCCGACCGCAGTGCCCCCGACGGCCAGTTCGGTGATCGCCCGCAGGGCGTGCTCGAGGCGGTCAGCCGCGCTGTGCACCTGAACGGCCCATCCGGACCATTCCTGTCCCACCGTCAGAAGGGTCGCGTCCTGCAGGTGCGTGCGTCCGGTCTTGACCACGTCGACCCACTGTTCGGC
Organism: Kineococcus sp. AC630; assembly: GCF_979255925.1. NCBI lineage: Bacteria > Bacillati > Actinomycetota > Actinomycetes > Kineosporiales > Kineosporiaceae > Kineococcus > Kineococcus sp. AC630. Next base: position 137,683 of record NZ_CEEDMJ010000001.1, on the reverse strand, counting down.
CTTGATCATGATGGCCCCGGCCAACCCCCTGATCTGCGACAAGGTGTCGCCACGAATCTTCAACAAGGTCGCCAGGTGCATGGCTGCGGGGAAGGTGTCGTTGGACGACTGGCCCAGGTTGACGTGGTCGTCGGGGTGCACAGGTGCCTTGCTGCCCAGCTGCCCGCCCAGGAGCTGACTCGCGCGGTTGGCCAGCACCTCGTTGGCGTTCACGTTCGTTTGAGTGCCGGAGCCGTTCTGCCAGACGGAGAGAGGGAACTCCTGGTCCAGTCGACCGAGGATGGCCTCGTCAGCAGCCTGGACGATGGCGTCCTTGCGGGCAGCGTCGAGGCGGCCGCCGGCGTGGTTCACCAGAGCTGCAGCCTTCTTGACGTAGCCGTAGGCGTGGTACAGCTCCTCGGGCATGCGGTCATCACCGATGGCGAGGTGCAGCAACGAGCGCTGCGTCTGGGCACCCCAGTAGTGCTCGGCGGGGACCTCCACGTCACCCGAAGAATCCGATTCCGTGCGGAACCCGGTGGCACCCGTGCCGACGGCTACGTCGTGCAAGATCAGTTCGTTCCGCTTCTTGCGACGTGTCGGCATTCAGATCAGCACTCCTGGTCGCGTCGTCGGGCTGCCGCCACAGGGAACCTGGATGGCCTGCGTGGGGTCTTCGTGTCGGTGGGTCCGGACCGCCGCGAACAGTCGTCCGCTCAGTCCGTACCGAGGTCGCTGCCGGTGATCGATGGCGCTGTTTCGATGCAGGTGTTCAGGGCACGGAACCAGCAGTTCGGTGGCGGGCCTGGCTGTCACCTCGTGGCCCCTGCGGCTGGGCGACGGACACACCGTCTCGGCCACCGCCCGGCCTCAGCACGGAGGAGTCGTCCCCGACAGCAGGCACCGTGGGGCGTCAGGGAGAGGGGATGGGGTCCTGGTCATCGCGCAGCTGTTCGGGTGTCATGTCGTAGGCCTGCTGCACGTTGTCGTTGCGCGTACCGAGCCCATCCGTGGTCTTCATGCTCCACGGAGCCTCCATGAGCTGTCTGGTCTCCTCGATCATCGAGGTGGGCTCGAGGTTCCGGTAGCTGTCCAGGTCGCCTGCAGCCAGCGCGGTGAGGGTCGCGTACACCGGCTCGGGGTTGAACTGGGGCCGCGGGAAGGCCAGCTTCGAGTAGTCGTAGAGGCGGTCCGCAGGGTCGTCCTCCCAGCTCTGCCACGTCTGGAAGATGCGATCGTTGAAACCGGTCAGGAACGGTCCGGGATTCATGGTGGCGACTTCGACGCCGAATTCTTGCAGCTCGTCCTTCATGCTCTCAGCGACGGCTTCGATCGCGTGCTTGGAGGCGGAGTACAGACCCGTGAAGGGGTTGACGTTCAAACCTTCCCGCGACGAGACCCAGATGACGCGGCCCTCGCCGCGCTTGACCATCTGCTTGGCGATGCCCTGCGTCAGGAGCAGGGGCCCGGTCACGTTGACTTCGAACTGTCGTCGAATGTTCGCCGCCGGAATGTCGAGCGTCGATCCTCCCTCTCCGATCCCAGCGTTGTTGACCAGGATCTCGATGCCCCAGTCGAGGGCCTTGCGTCGGTCACCCGCGTCGGTGACGTCCAGTTTCTCGACGTGCAGCTCGACGCCTCGCACCTCCGCCTGGCGCTTCAGCGTCTGCATCTGAGCGTAGATCTCGACCGCGGCCACGACATCGAAACCGCGTTCAGCCAGACGCATGGCGACCTCGAAGCCGAAGCCAGTCCCTGCTCCGGTGATCAGAACCTTCTTGAGGGCGGCAGGTGTTGCCATCGGGGAATCCTCTCGGAGAAGCGCGGTGAGATGACAGGACACGCGTGGAGGCGCTGTGGTGAGCAACGCCGTTGGTGTACGCAGTCGCTGGATCAGATCCGTCCGCTGGTACGACTCAGCTGTGAATCCGGTACGATGCTCACCTGGGAAAACACTGCAGAGGTGCATCGTGTGGGCCAGTGGTCGGACGAGCAGATGGGCGAAGAATGGATCTCGTGCGGTGGGTGCGACGCTAGGGGCGGGCGCTGCGCGGTGTCGAGACCCAAAGTTGCACGGGGGTCCTACAACTTTGCACACGCGGGACCGTGGCTTGTGAAAGGTTCGAAGTCGTTCGACTTCCGGGCCGACGACCTGCGGTACCTGGTCGCCGTTGTCGACGCCGGCCGCGTCACCTCTGCCGCTGAGATCCTCGGAGTCGACCACTCGACCGTGTCGAGGCGACTGCAGGCGCTTGAACGCTCACTAGGAGTCAGACTGCTCGACCGGGGACCCGATGGGTCCAGCCTGACCGAGAAGGGGCAGGTGATCCTCGCTCACGCTCGGACCGTCGTCGAGGCCATGGACACGGTCGCGCAGGTCGCCTCCGGGAGCGAGTCCACATCGTTGTCCGGCACGGTGCGCGTGACCGCCGCCGACGGCTTCGGCACCGCGTTCGTCGTACCGGCCATCGCTCGAGTCCGGGAGCAGCATCCCCTGTTGAACGTGGAACTCGTCACCGGGGCTCGTGAGCTGACACTGCGCGAAAGCAGCTTCGACATGGCGGTGACCGTGGGCGCGCCGGCAACACGGCTCTTCAGTGAACGGCTGTGTGATTACGACAACGCCTTCTTCGCCAGCGAGGACTACCTCGCTGAGCACGGTGATCCGACGACTCTGGCCGAGCTCGGTCAGCACGCGCTCATCTTCTTCGTGGGTGCCTTGGAGCGTGTCCGTGAACTCGATGTGACTGAGTACGTGTCTGAACCGAAGATCCGCTTCAGCTCGACCAACATCTTCGCTCAACTCGAAGCGGTGCGCTCGGGGATGGGGATCGGACTCCTGTCGAAGTTCATGGCCCACCGGGTGTCCGGTGTGAGGCCCGTGTCGGCTTACATGCCCCCAGCGCGGGTGCCGGTGACCTTCGTCGCCAGACACGAAGCCATGCGCCGACGGGAGGTGCTGGTCATGCGAGAAGCTCTGCAGCAGGAAGTTCGCCAGCGACGGCATGAACTGATCTGGGTTCGAGACGGTAGAGACGGAGTGTCCCGCCCGGCGCAGTGACGTGAGCGGCGAGGAGTGGAGTGTCGGATGGCGAGCCAGCCTGTCGAGGCGTTCGCCGGCGCCGCGCTGCGGTGCGACCGACAGCACGGGGAGGCGCACCGCGACGTTCACGGTGGATGGACCGTTCTCTTGCTGAGAGTCGACGACGAGTGGGTTCGCTCTCGACCGGATCGGTGTGGTCAGCGCAGGCGGCGTCTGCGACCCGGTGATCAGCAGTCAGGTCGATGTGTCGATCCCGCAGGTCTGATCGAGCACGGGGCCGGTCCAGGTGTGCAGGCTGTCGGCGCGCTGGTTGCCCTGCTCCGAACTGCGTCTGCAGGCTGACGCACGTCCTGATCCCCTCCCGACGTCGAGGAGCAGACCCGATGACGACCCACGACACCCCGACCGTTGTGCTGGTGCACGGCGCTTTCGCCGATGCCAGCAGCTACGCCGCCGTCATCCCCGACCTGCTCGACGACGGCCTCCGCGTCGTCGTGCCGCCGAACCCGCTGCGCAGCCTGGCCGGCGACTCCGCCTACATCGCGTCCGTGGTCCGCCAGATCGAAGGCCCGGTGCTGCTGGTCGGTCACTCCTACGGCGGCGCTGTGATCACAGTTGCCGGCAGCGAGGCCAACGTCGTCGGTCTGGTCTACCTCGCGGGTTATGCCCTGGAAGAGGGGGAGACGCTCGACGAGCTCAACGCGCACGCTTCCGCCACTGACCTGGGTAGTGGGCTGATCAGCTGGAGCTACCCGCGCGCCGACGGCTCGACCGGCACCGAGTTCACCGTGGACCCCGCCCGGTTCGACGCCCTCTTCGCCGCCGGGGTGGATACCCAGCTGACCCGGCTGCTCGCGGTCGGGCAGCGCCCACTGGCCGCTGAACTGTTTTCAGAGAGGGCTACTGCCGCTGCGTGGAAGTCCAAGCCGGCCTGGGGGGTCGTGGCGAGCAGTGACCAGACCATCAACCCCGAGATCGAGCGGTTCGGGTACTCCCGTGCCGGGATGACCGTCACCGAAGTCGATTCCTCGCACCTGGTCATGCTGGCCGACCCGAAGAGCGTCGTCGACGTCATCCGTGCAGCCCTGCGCTCGGTCAGCGTCTGAGATGTCGGGTCTGCCCCTGCTCCGGTCGACTCTCGTGGGTGCTCGTTGCCGGCGCCGGCGGTGGTAGTTCATTTCGATCGAGCTGACGATCGCGAGGCGCGGTTCTCGCGGCTGGGCCAGCGCCCCGGCGGGTCGGTGCGGGGAGTGTCCACGTCAGTGATCCTCACCGGTTGCCGTGCGAGGACGGGGGATCTCGCGGCGTGTGGCCGGGGTGGGTCGGAGTCGGGCGTACAGGTTGCTGACGACCAGTTCGGCGGGGGACGCGCGCGCTGCAGGTCGCACGCTCGACCGCCTGCGAGGAACGGGTGGGGCTCGCTACGGTTCGTTCATGGACCGTGTCGCGTTGGCACCCACCCGAGCATCCCGGGGCGGTCGGGGCGTGTTCCGGGTGCACGCAGCCGGGCCGGTGGCCCTGCTCGCCCTGCTGGGTGCGCTGAGTTCTTGTTCTCACGACGACGCACCGAGCACCTCTTCGGCCGACCTCGACGAGGTCACCACGATCGTCGACGCCGCGGCGCTCGCCGCAGGTGGCTCGTCGATGGGGGGCGCCGCCGGTGACGCGCAGACCGACGGCAGTGTGTCCCTGGGGCTCACCGCGAACAGCACCGTCCGCGCGTTCTACGCCTGCACCGGCGGGGGCAGCGTCGAGCTGAACCTCAACGGCACGGAGGAGGACCTGGACTGCGACGAGAAGACCCACGAGATCGAGGAGTTCGTCGTTCCCGACACCGGATCGGTGGTGTTCAGGGCGAGCAGGCCCAACGGCGTTCCCTCCGCGTGGGGTGTGGCGTTGGCCTCCACCTGAGCGGGAGCGGCCCTCACCGGGTGCCGGGGACGCCGGGTGCCGGTGGGGGAGTAGCGTCCGGCCCATGGAGTACCGACGACTCGGAAGGTCGGGACTGCGGGTCTCGACGATCACCATGGGAACGATGACGTTCGGTGGACAGGGAGGTTTCGCCGCCGTCGGGAACACCGACGTCGCGCAGGCGCGCCGCCAGGTCGACCTGGCCCTGGACGCCGGCGTGAACCTCTTCGACACCGCGGACGTGTACTCCGACGGTCTCAGCGAGGAGATCACCGGTGAGGTCCTCGAGGGACGCCGCGACGACGTCCTGCTCGCCACCAAGGCCCGGATGGTCGTGGGCTCGGGCCCCAACGACGGCGGCGCCTCGCGGTACCACCTCGTCCGCTCGGCCGAGCGGAGCCTGAAGCGGCTGCGGACCGAGCACATCGACCTCTACCAGATCCACGAGTGGGACGGCCAGACCCCGCTGGAGGAGACCCTCGAGGCCCTCGACACGCTGGTGCGCTCGGGCAAGGTCCGCTACGTCGGTGTCTCCAACTACGCGGGCTGGCAGCTCATGAAGGCGCTCGCCGTCTCCGACGCACACGGCTACCAGCGCTACGTCTCCCAGCAGATCCACTACACCTTGCAGTCGCGCGACGCCGAGGACGAACTCATCCCGCTGACCCTCGACCAGGACCTCGGGGTCCTCGTCTGGAGCCCGCTCGCGGGCGGGTTGCTGTCCGGGAAGTACCGGCGCGACGTCACCGCGCCCGCCGGTTCGCGACACCTGGGGGAGTGGAGCGAACCCCCGGTCCACGACGAGGGGAAGCTCTACGACACGGTCGACGTCCTCGTCGAGGTCGGAGCGGCGCACGGGGTCTCGGCCGCGCAGGTCGCGCTGGCCTGGTTGCTGGGGAGGGCCGGCGTCACGTCGGTCGTGATCGGTGCCCGCACCGAGGACCAGCTGGTCGACAACCTCGCCGCGGCCGACCTCGTCCTCACCGACGAGGAGCGGGCCCGCCTCGACGTGGTCAGCGCCGTCCCGCTGCGCTACCCGCACTGGCACCAGGCGGCGACGGCCGCCGACCGGCTCTCGCCCGCCGACCTCAGCCTGCTCGCCCCGCACCTCCCGGGCTGACGCCCGACGCGGTCCCCGCGGCGTCGGCGTGCCGCGGGGACCGCGTCCCCGTACCATTCGTCACGGCTTCGCACCGCCCAGACCTCGCTGCGCGAACCGCCTCTCCGTCGACCGACGGGACGAGGACGGCTCCAGTGGAGGACGCACGAGGATGCACGACGCTTCGCGCCGCAACGGACAGGCGCAGGTCGAAGACCGGTACGAGGCCCACGACGACGCCGAGACCCTGCGCAACGAGTTGACGCAGCTGCGGACCGCGCTCACCCGACGACCGGTGATCGACATGGCGAAGGGCGCCATCATGGCCCTCACCCGGTGCGACGACGACACGGCGTTCAAGCAGCTGTCGCAGGTCTCGCAGACCCACAACGTCAAGCTGTTCGACCTCGCGAGCGCACTGCTCGCCGACCTGCGGGGCGAGTCGTCGGGCAGCGGCGACACCCAGCAGCTCGTGCAGCGGACGTGGACCCGCCGCTGACGGTGCCGGCCGGTCAGGCCTGACCGGCCCGCGCGTCGGCGCCCACCCCGCCCGGCGTGGCCCCGACGACCTCGGTCGCCACGTCGAGGAGGCGACGGCGTCCGCTGCGGGCCTGCGTGCGCAGGAGGCCGAACGCCTCGTCGGGGTGGATCCGGTGCCGCTCGGCGAGGACGCCCTTCGCCTGCTCCAGCACGACGCGGCTCTCCAGCGCGGCCTGGAGCTGATCGCGCAGGCGTTCTCCCTGCGCGCTGGCCTCGAGCTGGCTGATGCCGATGGCCGCGAAGGACGCCATGGCGTGCGCGACGTCCGTCTCCACCGTGGAGTAGGGGCCCTCGTGGTCGCGGAACAGGTTGAGGGCGCCGATGGTGCGTCCGCGCAGCTGCACCGGCACTGCGTGGACGGACACGATGCCGTGCACGCTCGCCGCGCGCGACCAGACGGGCCACCGGCGGGCCAGGTCGGCCGCGTCCGGGGACACCACGGGCGCACCCGAGCGGTGGCAGTCCAGGCAGGGACCCTCGTCGGTCTCCAGTTGGAGGAGCTCCACCACCCGCGCCTCGCTCGAGGACGCCGCCAGCAGGCCCAGCCGACCCGCGCTGTCCTCCACCAGGAAACCCACGGCGCTCGCCGAGAGCAGCGTCGCGCAGTGCTGCACCACGCGGTGGGCGAGGTCGAGCGGATCACCCCGTTCGGCGAGGACCTGCGCGACGTCGTCGACCGCGGCCGCGACCGCCTCGGCACGAACCTCCACGTGGACCTCCTCCGAGTCGACCTGCACCGTTGGCGGTCACCTGCGGTGACTGCCAGGGTGGCCGGGTGTCCGGTGCCGAACTCGCACGATCCTTGCACGACGAGGTGGTGGCACCGCTGCTGCGACGGGAGTTCCCGGCGGTGTCCTGGGTCGCGGGTCGCTTCGGTGGGGGCTCCGACGTCCTCGGTCTCGACGACGAGGTCTCCACCGACCACGACTGGGGACTGCGGCTCACCGTCCTCACCGACGCGGCGACCGACGCCACCGACGTCGTGCGGTTCCTCGAGGAGGACCTGCCCGAGGAGTTCCGCGGCGCTCCCGTGCGGTTCCCGACGACCTGGGACGCGGTCGCCCGACACCGCGTGGAGGTCGCCCCGCTCGCGGAGTTCGTCGCCGGCCGCCTCGGGGTCGGGCCGGAGGACCCCTGGTCGGTCACCGACTGGCTCGCCTTCACGGGACAGGCGGTGCTGGAGGTCGTCGCGGGACCCGTCTTCGCCGACGACGAGGGCCGCTGGGCGGCGTTGCGCGACCGGCTCCGCTGGTACCCCGACGACGTGTGGCGCCACCTCGTGGCCTGTTCGTGGAAGCAGCTGGAACAGGAACTGCCGTTCGTGGGACGGGCGGGTTCCCGCGGTGACGAGCTGGGGTCGCGGGTCGTCGCGGCCCGGCTCGTCGACGTCGCGGTGCGGCTGGGTCTGCTGCTCGACCGGGTCTGGGTCCCCTACCCGAAGTGGGTCGGGACGGTCTTCGCGCGGTCGGTGTCGGGACGGACCGGTCCGCGGTTGACGGCCTGCCTGGCGGCCCCGGAGTGGCGTTCGCGGGAGGCCGCCCTGTGCCGGGCGCTGGAGGAGTTGCGCGAACGGCAGCGCGAGGTCGGTCTCCCCGTCGCCGACGTCGCCACCGAACGGTTCCACGACCGGGAGTTCCAGGGGATCCCGGAACGGGCGAGCGATGTGGTCCTGGAGACCGTCGAGGACCCGCGGGTGCGGGCTCTGCCCGTCGGGGTGGGGTCGGTGGACCAGTGGGTGAGCTCGGTCGACCTCCTGGTCGACACCACCCGGCGGAGGTCCGCGCAGGCCGCGGTCGCGGGCCGCGCGTCGTCCGTGCGCGAGGACACGACCCCCGCCCCCTGACCCGGGTGGTAGGACGGAGGGGTGTTCTCCTCCGACCCGGGCGCGGCCCGTTCGATCCTCGCCGGCCGCCTGAGCCAGAGCGGCGAGACCCTGCTGGCGGAACTCCCGTTGTCCGGCGGGGCGCTGGGCGGGGCGGGCGCGCTCGCCGTCACCGCGCAGTCGGTGTGGCTGGCCCAGCCGCAACTCGTGGGCGCTCCGTCCGTCGCCTCCGTGCCGCTCTCCGACGTCGGGCGGGTGGGCTTCCGGGCCCGCCCGGTGTTCGGCGGACTCCGGGTCACGCTGGAGATCGCGGGTCGCCCCGTGAAGCTGGCCACCTCCGCCGCCGAGGACGAGGTCAGCGAGTTCCTGCGGGTCCTCGAGGCCGCGCGCACCTGAACCGGAGTCAGAACCTCGCCGTGGAACCGCGGACGACGAGTTCCGTCGCCAGTTCCACGTGGTGGGAGTCGAGCTGCTCCCCGTCGGCCATGCGCAGGACGGTGCGCAGGGCGACCCGGCCCATCTCGCGCAACGGCTGGCGGACGGTCGTCAGCGGGGGAGCGGCCATCGGGGCGAGCTCGGTGTCGTCGAAACCCGTGACGGAGAGGTCCTCCGGGATGCGCAGTCCGAGGATGCGCGCCGCCTCCATGACCCCCAGGGCGATGGAGTCGCACCCCCCGACGACGGCGCTCGGCCGGTCGGGCAGGGCCAGGAGTTCGGCGCCGAGGCGCCGGCCGGCGTCGTACTGGAAGTCCTCGTTGCGGATGTGGTTCTCGGCCGGGACCAGGCCCGCGTACTCCATCGCGGCGCGGTAGCCGTGCAGCCGGGCCTGGTTGCACGACGCGGCCGGGGGACCGCCGACGTAGGCGATGCGTCGGTGACCCTGGGCGATGAGGTGGTTCGTCGCGCTCATGCCCCCGGTGAAGTTGGTGGACCCGACGCTCGCGACCTCGGTCCGGGGCAGGTTCAGCGGGTCGATGACGACCAGCGGGATCCTGACCGCCGCGAGGGCGTCGACGTGGGCCCCGGTCAGCTCACCCGTCACGACGATGACGCCGGTGCGGCCCGACGCGGCCAGCGAACGGGCCCACGACCGCGGCGGCACGGTGAAGCGGCCGTTGCGCCGGTCCCGCAGGACGCCCACCACGATCGAGGCCCCCTGTTCCGCCGCCGCCTGCACGACCCCGTCGACGACCTGGGTGGAGTAGGAGGAGAAGTCACCGTCGATGAGGAACTCGACCGCCCTGGTCGTCGCGCTCGCGCGCCGTCCCGAAGGGGGGTTGTAGTCGTGGCGCACGAGCAGGTCCTCGACGATGGCCCGGGTCTCGGCGGAGACGTCGTCGCGGCCGTTGACCACCTTCGACACGGTGGCGATCGACACGCCGGCGCTCGCGGCGATCGTGGCCAGCGTGGTCTTGTCCCTGGGGCTGTCCCGGGTGCGTTGCGGGTGGTCCAGCACGGGTCCTCCTCGACTCGGTGGTGAGGTGACTGTACGAGTGCAAGAGCCCCCGGCGCCAGTCCTTCTCGAAAAGTTTCGTGATGCGATCGCAACCTCGCGCCCCTACTGCGGCAGCGGATCGAGCACGAACTGGTCACGAGTTCACCGAGCCGCTTGACCGAGCCCCGATCGTCCTCTTATCGTTCCGGTCAGACGACGTGGTCGAAAGCTTTTCGATCATGTTTCGGCACCGGCCCACCAGGGTCTGGTGCGTTGAGCAGCCGCAGGGACGCGGCTCGGCACATCGGAGATCAGAGTGGATCACAACCGGACTTCGCGTCGGTCCTTCATCGCCCTCGCCACCGCGACCCCCATCGTCGCCACGGTCCTCGCCTCGTGCGGCGACTCCGGCCCGGGCTCGGCGAGCTCCGACGGAGCGACCGACTGGATCCTGACGGGGGCCCCCAAGGAGGGCATCCGCCAGGGCGCCGTGGACGACTGGAACAAGGCGCACTCGGACCAGAAGATCACGACCAGTGCGTTCCAGAACGACGCCTACAAGGCCAAGATCAAGACCGCCATCGGCGCCGGTCAGGCCCCGACCATCATCTTCGGCTGGGGCGGCGGCACGCTGCGCAACTACGCCGAGTCCAAGCTGGTCGACGACCTGACCCCGTGGCTGACGGAGAACCCCGACGTCAAGAACCGCCTCTTCGACGCCGCCTTCGCCGCCGGCACCGTGGACGACAAGGTGTACGGCCTCCCCACCGAGACCGTGCAGCCGCTGGTGTTCTTCTACAACAAGAAGCTCTTCAAGCAGATCAACGCCGAGCCGCCCACCACGTGGGACGAGCTCATGGCGCTGGTGCCGAAGTTCAACGCCGCGAACATCGCCCCGATCTCCCTGGGCGGGCAGTCGCGCTGGACGAACATGATGTGGCTGGAGATGCTCTTCGACCGCATCGGCGGCCCCGAGCTGTTCGAGTCCATCTACAACGGCACCCCGGCCTGGACCGACCCGGCGGCCATCGACGCCCTCACCAAGGTGCAGGACCTCGTCAAGGCCGACGGTTTCATCAAGGGCTTCGCGTCCATCACGGCCGACTCCAACGCCGACCAGGCGCTGCTGTACACCGACAAGGCCGCCATGATGCTGCACGGCACCTGGACCTACGGCGGCATGAAGACCGACGGCGGCGACTTCGTCTCCAGCGGCAACCTCGGCTACATGAACTTCCCCGCCGTCACCGGTGGCAAGGGCGACCCGACGAACACCTTCGGCAACCCCGCGCAGTACGTGTCGATCTCCTCCAAGGCCACCCAGAAGGCCAAGGACATCGCGCTGGCCTTCTTCAAGGGCGGCCTGCTGCAGGACAAGGAGGCCGAGGCCTACATCACCGAGGCCGGCGAGGTCCCGATCGTCAAGGGCATCGACTCCAAGTTCTCCGGCATGGACGACGAGGAGTGGCTGAAGTTCACCTACGACCTCGCCACCAACGCGCCGTCGTTCGCGCAGTCCTGGGACCAGGCGCTGTCCCCGACGGAGGCCGAGACCCTGCTGGACAACATCGAGAAGCTGTTCGGCCTGGCCATCACCCCGCAGGAGTTCGCGGCGAACATGAACGCGGCGATCGGCTCGTGAGCACGTCCGTGAGCGCGGCCCCCAGCACCACCCCGGCGAAGATCACGCCGTCGGCCCACACGTCGACGGGTCGACTGGGGTGGCTGGTGCTGCCGGCGCTGCTGTTCTTCGTCGTCTTCGCCGTGGTCCCCCTGATCGGGGTGTTCGTCCTCAGCTTCACCTCGTGGGACGGCATCGGCGCGATCTCCTTCACCGGGCTCAAGAGCTGGACCGCCGTGCTCACGGACCCGGGTCTCCCGCACGCTCTGTGGGTCACCCTGCAGATCATCGTGCTGTCCTGGATCGCCCAGACCCCGCTCTCGATCCTGCTCGGTGTCTTCATCTCCGGGCACCAGAAGTACCGCGCGGTGCTGGCGGTGCTGTTCTTCCTGCCGCTGCTGCTGTCCGCGGCGGCGGTCTCGATCGCCTACAAGGCGCTGCTCGACCCGAACTTCGGTCTGGGCCCGGGTCTGAAGCTCGGATTCCTGACCCAGGACTGGCTGGGCAAGGGCACGCTGGCGATGGGCGTCGTGATCTTCATCATCGCCTGGCAGTGGATCCCGTTCCACTCCCTGATCTACCAAGGTGCGATCCGCCAGATCCCGACCTCGATGTACGAGGCCGCCCAGATCGACGGTGCGGGCCGGGTGCGTCAGTTCTTCTCCATCACACTGCCGCAGCTGAAGAACACGATGATCACGTCCTCCACGCTGATGATCGTGGGCTCGCTCACCACGTTCGACCTCATCTTCGTCCTCACCGGCGGCGGACCGAACGACGCGACCCGCGCCCTCGCCCTGGACATGTACCTGACCGGTTTCCGGGCCAACCAGATGGGTCTGGCCTCGGCCATCGCCGTCATCCTCGTCGTGGTCGGCCTCATCCTGGCGCAGGTCCTGCAGCGCCTCGGTGGCAAGGAACGCAACTCCCAGCTGGAAGGTGCCTGACCGATGGCGACCGAAACTGCGACGCGCCGGACGGGTTCCTCCCGCTCCGCGGGGGCCTCGGCCAACGGCACCACCGCCCGCAAGAACTGGTTCGGCGGCGCCTTCGGCTGGCTGTGGCTCCTCATCGTCCTGATCCCGATCTACTGGATCGTCATCACGAGCTTCAAGAGCTCCGCCGGCTACTTCGGCACCAACCCGCTGCTCCCGTCGGGTTCGCCGACGCTGGACAACTACAAGCTGGTGCTCGAGAACGACTTCGCCCGCTACTTCGCGAACTCCGTCATCGTCACGGTGGGCGCGACGATCCCCGCGGTCCTCATCTCGTTCATGGCGGCCTTCGCGATCGTCCGGGGTGCCGGCCGGTGGCTCAAGGCGGTCAACGCCCTGTTCCTCATGGGGCTGGCGATCCCGCTGCAGGCGACGATCATCCCGATCTACCTGATCATCATCAAGTCCGGGATGTACAACTCCCTCGGCGCGATCATCCTGCCCTCGATCGCCTTCGCCATCCCGCTGACGGTCCTCATCCTGAGCAACTTCGTCCGCGACGTCCCGAACGAGCTGTTCGAGGCCATGCGCATGGACGGTTCCAGCGAGTGGGGCACCATGTGGCGCCTGGCCTTCCCGTTGACCCGTCCCGCGCTGGTCACGGTGACGATCTACCAGGGCCTGCAGATCTGGAACGGCTTCCTGCTGCCGTTGATCTTCACCGACCGGGCCGACCTGCGCGTCCTGCCGCTGGCGCTGTGGACCTTCCAGGGCCAGTACTCGGTGAACATCCCGGCCGTCCTCGCCTCGGTCGTCCTGACCACCCTGCCGATCCTCGTGCTCTACATCCTCGGGCGTCGTCAGCTGCTCTCCGGCCTGACCGCCGGCTTCTCCAAGTGATCCGAAAGGCTCTTCCGTGACTCGCCAGGCTCTCGTCGTCCGCGGCGGCTGGGACGGGCACTCGCCCGTCGAGGCCACCGACCTCTTCATCCCGCACCTGGAGGCGAACGGTTTCACCGTCCGCGTCGAGGACCTCGGGACCGAGCTCGGCGGCAGTTCCCCCAGCACCCCGAAGGTCTACACCGACGCCGACTACCTCGCCACGGTCGACCTCATCGTCCAGTGCAACACCATGAACTCCATCGAGAAGGCGGAGTTCGAGGGGCTGCAGAAGGCCGTCGAGGCCGGTACCGGTTTCGCCGGCTGGCACGGCGGGATCGCCGACTCCTACCGCAACAACTCCGACTACCTGACGCTGGTGGGCGGGCAGTTCGGTTGCCACCCCGGCAAGCACCCCGACGAGCGCGAGGGTGGCCCGCAGGACAACTACATGCCCTACCGGGTCAACATGGCGGCCGCGGCGGCCTCGCACCCGATCACCGAGGGCATCGAGGACTTCGACCTCGTCACCGAGCAGTACTGGGTGCTGTCCGACGACTACATCGACGTCCTGGCCACCACGACGCAGGCCGTGCGCGAGTGGGACGCCTGGAACCGCCCGGTGACCTCCCCGGCGGTCTGGACGCGCCAGTGGGGCAAGGGCCGGATCTTCGTGGCCACCCCCGGCCACGACCCCGAGACGCTGAAGAACCCCAACGTGAAGACGATCATCGAGAGGGGTCTGCTGTGGGCAGCCCGTTGAAGGTCGGCGTCGTCGGCGCCGGTGTCATCTCCGCCCAGTACTCCGCGTCGCTGAAGAAGCTGCCGCAGCTGCAGATCACCGCGGTCAGCGACTTCGTCCCCGAGCGTGCGCAGGCCCTGGCCGACGAGCACGGCGCGCAGGTGATGTCGCTGGACGAGCTGCTGGCCTCGCCCGACGTGGACGTCGTCCTCAACCTGACGCTGCCGCGCACCCACGCCGAGGTCGCACTGGCGGCCATCGCCGCGGGCAAGCACGTCTACGGCGAGAAGCCGCTGGCTTCGACCGTCGCCGAGGGGCGCGACGTGGTCAAGGCCGCGGCCGCCGCCGGGGTCCGGGTCGGTTGCGCCCCGGACACCGTGCTCGGCACGGGCGTGCAGACGGCCCGAGCTCTGCTCGACGCCGGGGAGATCGGGACGCCGCACTCCGCGACGGCGTTCATGACCACCCCGGGTCACGAGCGCTGGCACCCGCAGCCGGACTTCTACTACCAGCCCGGTGGCGGTCCGCTGCTGGACATGGGTCCGTACTACCTGACCTCGCTCGTGCACCTGCTCGGGCCGGTCGTCCGGGTCGTCGGCGCCTCGACCCGTCCCTCGCAGACCCGGACCATCGGTTCCGGTCCGCGGGCGGAGGAGTCGTTCCCCGTCACCATCGACACCCACATCACCGGGATCCTCGAGCACGCCTCGGGAGCGCTGTCGACGCTCATCATGAGCTTCGACACCTGGGCGGCACGCCTGCCCCGCATCGAGGTGTACGGCACTGGCGGGACGATCTCGGTGCCCGACCCGAACATGTTCGAGGGGTCGGTGGAGCTGTTCTCCGCGGCGACCGCGCCGGCGCCGGGTCCCGACGCCGACAACGACGCGAACTGGAAGGACGTCGGCGTGAAGGCCGGCTACCTGGACTCCGGTCGCGGTTACGGTCTGGCCGACCTGGCCATGGCCGTGGACGAGGGGCGTCAGCACCGCGCGAACGACGAGGTCGCCCTGCACGTCCTCGAGATCATGGAATCGGTGCAGCAGGCCGCGGACGGGAACACCTCGGTGACCCTGACCACGACGTGCGAGCGCCCCGAGGCGATCAGCTCCCCGGTCGACCTCACGAACTGAGCAGTTCCCGCACGGCCGCCGCCGCGGCCGGGTCGAAGAGCATCGTGGCGTGGTTCGCCTCGACGCGCTCCCACGTCAGGTGGGGGACGACCCGGTTGCCGGCGGCGATCGCGTTCCCGGAGAGGAACGCGGGTCTCGTGTCGTCGGCGCCGTGCGCGGCGGCGACGAGGTGGACCGGTGCGCCGGCGGCCACCAGGAGTCCCAGGTGCGGTGCGCGGGTGAGGCTGTCGACGGCGTCGGCCACGAGCCGACGCGCGTCCAGGTTCGGCCGGAACCCCTGAGCGCTGGGGCGCAGCACCGCCTCCGCCCAGGCCCGGAAACCCGGCTGCAGGTCCGGCCGGTTCGCCGCAGCCTTCCCCTCGGCGACGGTCGTGTAGGCGTCGGCGTCGGGGAAGTCCCGGACGAGGCGCCGGGTCTGCACGCCGAACGCGCCCCGGACGACGAGCGGTTTCAGCAGCATCGAAGGTTCGGGGGCGACCCCGCCGTCGAGCAGGACCGTGCCGAGCACCCGCTCGCCCAGTCCCTCGACGACCAGCGGGGCGAGGAACGCACCCATCGAGTGCCCCACGACGACGACGTGGCGCAGGCCGAGCTCGTCGACGCTGCGCACGACCTCCCGCGCCAGACCGGCCAGGCCCGGTCTCGCGGCCGCCGCCACCGAGAAACCCCGTCCGGGCAGGTCGGGAGCCACCACGGGGACGTCGAGGCGGTCGGCGAGGTCCGCCCACACCGCGGAGGTGCTGGTCAGCCCGTGCAGGGCGAGCACGACCGGTCTGTCGGGTGCGGGGGTCCCCCAGCTGCGGACGGCGAGACCGGCGACCTGTGCGAGAGCCATCGCGCCACCGTACGACTCAGACGTCCGGGGCCAGCAGGGTAGCGGTCTCGAGGAACGGGGCGGCCAGGTCCTCCGCACCCAGCGAGCGTGCGTAGAGGCCGGTCGAGACCCGCTCGAGGAAACCCCACTCCCAGACGGCCTGCGGGTCCTGACCGGACTCCGTGGCCAGGGTCCGGCAGTAGCCGCGGAGCAGGTCCGCCGGGTCGCGCGCGGCGAGCAGCTGCGGGCACCAGTCGCGCAACGCCACCCCGGGGTCGTAGGCAGGATCGCCCGTGAAGCCGTCGGGATCGACGAAGACGACCCCGAGCTCGGCGCCGCGTCGAGGTTCCGGGACGGTCAGCGTGTTCGCCGGCGCCGGGTCCCCGTGCAGGACGAGGGCGTGCTCGGGGTCGAAGCCCGCCGAGCGGCGCCGGGCGAACTCGAGGGCCCGCTCGAGCGCCGGACCCTCCCACCCGTCGATGCGGTCCGCCACGAACTCCAGCAGACCGGCCGCCTTGTCGAACGGTGTGTCGTGGTCTCCGGGGCGCTGCCACGCCGTCGGCAGCAACCGTCCCAGCCGCTCGAGCTGCTCGCGGACCGGTCGTCCCGTCGTGGCCAACGACGGCCCCAGGTGTTCCAGCAGCAGCGCCCGGTCGTCGTGGCGCAGCAGGCGCACGTACCCCGCCCCGTCGGCCCGGGTCAGGACCCGCACGACGCGGTCGTCGTACAGACCCGGGACGGGGACCTTGAGGACGACCGTCGTGCCGTCCTCGGTCAGCGCGCGGGTGACGAACGCACCCGTCCCCCCGGCCAGCGTCTCGGTGACCCGGATCCGCCAGCGGTCCTCGAGCTCCGCGACGAGCGCCGGGAGCGCGGCGACCCAGTCGCCGCCCTGCGGGCCGGACTCGAGGGCACGAGCGACGACGACGTCCGGGAGTTCCACGTCCGCGATCCTGCCGGACGTCGGGACGGGTTCACGCCGCCCTCGCCCAGTCGCTCGCCCGACGTCCCGCCTTCCGCCGTTCGGGCAGGGTGGGGTGCCCGAGAGCCGGGGGTGGTTCTCGGGGGTACTTGTGGCCGGTGCGCGTGATGAACGTGGTGACCCGGGTCTCGGGGTCGTGGACCGTTCTCAGCCCGGCGAGGTCCTTGGTGTGGTTGCATCGGGCGCAGAGGCCCTGGCCGTTGTCGAGGGTGGTGGTTCCGCCCTGTGACCAGGGCTGGATGTGGTCGATGTGCTGGACGGGAGCGTCGCAGTAGGGGGTGGCGCAGCGTTGGTCGCGCAGGCGGAAGAAGGTCGCGAGGCCATGGGGGAAGAGGCGTCGACGGGAGTCCATGGCGATGAGGGCGTCGTCGTGGGGGCGGGTGTAGAGGCGCGTGAGCCAGACGCGGTCTCGTTCGGCGGCGGAGTGGACGAGTTCGCGGGCGTGGGCGGCGGCGATGGGGCCGTGGCCGAGGATCGAGGCGGCTTGGTGGCCGTCGCGGAACATGGCTTCTTCGGTCATGACGAGGGTGAGGGAGACGGGCACGGGGTCGGTCGCGATCTGGCGGCCGGTGAGGCGTTCGACGGCGATGTCGTAGCGCAACTGGGAGTCGGTGCGTTCGTCGTCGGGGACGTCGAGACGGTGTTCTCGCACGGCGCGGTCGAGGGCGGCGTGGCAGGAGACGGTGTCGGCGATGGGGCCGGTGAGACTCAGCACGGCGAGGGAGTCGTGACCGGGACGGATGGTGGCGCGGCGGGTGCCTTCGGCCTTCGTGCGACGCGCGACGGCGGCAGCCGGGTCGATCTGGTCGGCGAGGGCACGGGCTGATCGGGAGATCTGCCAGCCGCTGGCTCCGGGGCGGTGGAGTTCCGTGACGAGGGTGGCGTCGACGGTGCCGCGGTCCTCGACGCTGAGGTGCGAGGTCTCCCCGACGACGTCACGGGCGGTGAGCTCGTCGATGTGACCGTCGCGGAGGGCGGAGTAGGTTTCGGGCATCTCGTGGGTGAGTGCGTCGGCGACGCCGAGGTGGGTGTTCCCGGCGCGGGGTGAGCATCCCCGGGCGAGGGCGATCTCGCGGCAGATGGCGGCGGACGTCTTCTCGCGGGAGGTACCGCGGTGCTCGTCCTCGGCGCGCAGGGTGTCGGCGTAGGCGGCGATGGCTTGGTAGCCGACGGCGGAGGCGCGGCGGGTGAACTTCTGGAGCACGGTGATGGTGTCGATCAGTTCGGCCGAGGGTAGGCCGGCCGCGATCGCGTCGGAGAGGTCGTCGAGGGCGACCTGAAGGGTGCTCACCACGTGTTCGACCCTATCCGAACATCCAGCCTTGGTCAAGCTATTTACGTTGCGCTGCAACAACTTTCAAAATCAGAGCGGGCCCACCACTGTTCTATCAGACCCCTCCGACACGACTGTCGGTCTGGTGGGAGGTGGGGAAACGGCGTGGATGGTCCGGCGCTTGCGTCGTAGCTTGGGCAGGTGAACGAGGTCGCGCGGCACATCGAGTTCCAGGTCGTCGAGGGCACCCCGTTCCGCGAGGCCGCGCTGCGGGCCACCGCGCTGTGACCGTCCGCCGCACCGTGACCGTCCGTCTCGCGGGACCCGGCGACTGGGACCTGCTGCCCGCGGTGGAGCGGGCCGCGGACGGACTGTTCCGCGACCTCGGCGTCGAGCTTCCCGACGACGTCTCCTCGGTGGAGGAGCTGCAGGCCGCGGAGTTCGTACTCGTCGCCGGCACACCGCCGGTGGGTTTCGCGCGGGTCGAACGGGTCGACGGACTCGCGCACCTCCAGCAGGTGTCCGTGCACCCCGACGCCGCTCGTCGCGGGGTGGGGAGTTCTCTGCTGGCGGCGGTCCTCGACCGGGCCGCCGACCGGGGTTTCGCCGGCGTCACGTTGACGACCTTCGCCGACGTCGCCTGGAACGGGCCGTTCTACCGTCGCCGAGGCTTCACGACCATGTCCGACCCCGGAGCGGAACTCCTCGGTCACGTGGTGGCCGAGGAACCGTTGACCCGGTTCGGGCGCCGCGAGGTGCTGATCCGCCCGATCCGCTGAGTCAGTGGTCCAGGCAGAGGCAGAACGGGTGGCCGGAGGGATCGGCGTAGACCCGGAACCCGGGGTGGTCGCCGTCGTCCTGGACGGGGGTCGCGCCGAGGGCCAGGGCGTGCGGTTCGGTGCTGTCGTAGTCGGCGACCAGGAGGTCGAGGTGGAACTGCTGGGGAACCTCGCCGGCGGGCCAGGTCGGCGGGACGTGGTCGGGGGCCAGCTGGAACGCCATCGGGGCGCCGCCGTCGCCGCGGATCGTCACCCAGTCGTCGGCGGTGTCCTCCGGGTCGAGCTCCCAACCGAGCAGGCCCGCGTAGAAGGTGGCGAGGCCACGGGGGTCGGGGGTGTCCAGGACGACCATGCCGAGGCGGATACCGGTGGTGTCGGTCATGCGCCGAGCCTGACGCGACGGGGGCGTACCTGTCCAGGGGACGTGTTGCCGCCGGACGTCCGCCCCGGCAGGGTGGGGGGCATGGACGATCCGGACGTGGCGACCTCGGCGGGGGAGTCCTCGTGAGGTGGGTCGTCCTGCTCCGCGGGGTGAACGTCAACGGCGTGACGATCAAGAGCGCGCCGCTCTCGGCCGCACTGGGCGGGGCCGGTTTCACCGGGGTCCGTTCGGTGCTGGCCAGCGGGAACGTCACGCTCGTCGCGCCGTCGCAGGACCGGGAGACGGTGAAGGGTGAGGTCGAGGAGGCGCTGCGGGACGTGTTCGGCTACGACGCCTGGGTCGTGGTCCTGACCCCGGACCGCCTGGCGGAGATCGCTGCGGGGTACCCGTTCGCACGCCACGACGACGTCGACCACCCGTACTGCGTCTTCGCCTCGGACGGGGCGCAGCTCGCGGAACTCGTGGCGTCGCACACCGCGAACGAGGAGGAGTCCGTGGCGCTGGCCGGCGACGTCGCGTACTGGCGCTGCCCCAAGGGCTCGAGCACCGACACCCCGTTCGCGAAGCTCGCGGCGGCGAGGCGGTGGAAGCCGGTGGTCACCACGCGGAACCTGCGCACGGTCGACAAGCTCGTCGCCGTCTCGGCGGACGGCCGGTCGTGACCCCCCTCGACCCCGACGACCCCTACGCGGGACTGCGCAACGAGACCCCGACGGAACGGATGGACCGGAACTGGGTCGAGCTGCTGCAGGAACTCCGCGTCGTCCAGACCGGCGTCCAACTGCTCACGGGGTTCCTGCTGACGCTGCCGTTCCAGTCCCGGTTCGAGTCGCTGGACCGCTACCAGGTGACCGTCTACGTCGTGGTCCTGCTGCTGGCCGTCACGGCCGTGGTCCTGTTCATCGCCCCCGTCGGCTACCACCGGGCGCTGTTCCGGCAGCGATCGAAGGAGCGTCTCGTCGCGGCGGGCACCGCGTTCGCGAAGGCCGGGATGGCCACGGTGGGGGTCGTCGTGTCCGGCGGGGTGCTGCTGGTCGCGGACGTGATCGGCGGCCGCGTCGCCGGCTGGGCCGCCGGCGGCGCGGTCGCCACCCTCATCGTCGTGTGCTGGTACGTGTTGCCGCGCAGGGTGTTGCGTCAGGTGCTGGCTGCCCGCGAGGGTTAGGCCAGGGCCGTCGCGAACTGCGGGACGAGGGCGTTCACACCGTAGGGCACGGACAGGACGCTGTTGTAGGTCATGGCTCCGCGTTCGTCGACGCTGGGCAGCACGAGCCCACCGCGCTGCACGACCGGCAACTGCTGCAGGACGGGGTCGGCCTGCACCTCCGCGCGGTCGGCGTCGTCGGTCAGCACCACGAGCAGGTCGGCGTCGAGCAGGTCCAGACGCTCGGCGGAGAGGTCGATGAAGAAGCTGTCCCCGGTGTCGAGGGCGGCGACCGCCGGGGGCAGGACGAAACCGAGGTCGGCCATGAAGGCGCCCCGGGCGTCACCGGGGGTGAACACTCCGTACCTGCCCTGGTAGGGCAGGGCGACGAGGGCCGTCCGGCCGGCGAACTCCGGGTGGGCGGCCGCGGCGTCGGTGAAGGCCGCGTCCGCGGTGTCGACGAGAGCCTGTCCCGCCTCGGTCCGGCCCAGGGCGGCGGCGATGGTGAGCGTGTTCGCGCTGCGGTCGGTGCCGTAGTCGGTGCTCCCGACGGGCCGGGCCAGGACGGGGGCGATCCGGGAGAGCTGGTCGTACAGCGCCTGGTCGATGCCGGAGACGAGCGCGAGGACCAGGTCGGGTCGCAGCGCCGCGATCTGCTCGACGCTGAACTCGGTGTCGGAGTCGATCTTCACGAGGTCACCCGTGAGCAGGTCCGCGGCCCAGGGGCCGAGACCCGTCGCGGGGTAGAAGGTGAACCCCGTGGTGGTGAGCGGTTGCCCGCCGAGGGCCAGCAGCGGGTCGGCGTCGGTGACCCCCAGCACCGCGACCCGGGTCGCGGGGGCCTCGACGACGGTCTCGCCGAAGGCGTGGCGGTAGCGGAACGGGAAACCGGCTGCGGTGGAGGCGGGTTCGGCGCCGTCCGCGGTGGACTCCGACGACCCGCACGCGGTGAGGGTGGCACCGGCGATGCTCAGGCCGGCGCCGGCGAGCAGGCGTCGGCGGTTCAGGAGAAGAGGCACGGGCGGAGCTTAGCCTACCCTCATCGAAGTGGTCGCACCATGATCACATCGACGCCGTCCACGTGGTCCTCGACGAAGCCGTGCCGCTCGTAGAGGCGACGGGCGTCGCTGCCCACGAGGACGTCGAGGAGCAGCGTGGTTCCCGTCCTGTCCGCCGCGGCGGTCACGTCCGCGAGCACTGCCCCGCCCTGCCCCGTTCCCTGCAGGTCCCGCGCGAGGTAGAAGTGCTCGATCCAGGTGCCCTCGGGGCTCGGCCGCACCGCGATCGAGCCGACGATCCCCTCCGGGCCGTCGAGCACCCGGGTGAACTCCGGAGCGAAGGAACCCAGGAAGTAGGTCCGGGCGCGGGCCGGGTCGAAACGCCCGACCCGCTCGAGGGACTCGCGCAGCACGTCCACCCGGAGGTCCGCGATCGCGGGACCGTCGGCGAGCCGCGCCGCTCTCCAGTGCACGTGGTGACCTCCGGAACTAGTCGCCGGGCAGGTGCTTCCCCAGTGCCCGGGCCGCGGCGCCGATCGTCTCACGGACGCCTTCGACGACGATCCCCTTCGCCGCCGGGTCGCTCTTCAACTGCGACTTCGCCGTGCCGAGGATCTGCTCCAGGCTGACGTGCGGCGGGATCATCGGGACGTTCGGGTCGACCACGGCGTCGAGGACGTAGGGCCGGCGCGCCGCGAACGCCTCGTCGAGCACGTCGTCGACCTGGGCGGGGTCCTCGAGCCGCCGGCCTCCGAGACCCAGGAGTTGCGACCAGCCCGCGTAGGGGACGTCGGGGACGTCCATCGCGGCGTCGAAGGGGACCTCGCCCTGCATGGCCCGCGCCTCCCAGGCGACGAACGACAACTGCCGGTTGCTGAGGACCACCACGACGAACCGCGGGTCGGACCAGGTCCGCCACCGCTGGGCCACGGTGATGAGTTCGTTGACCCCGTTCATCTGCATCGCGCCGTCGCCGACGAGGGCCAGCACCGGCCGGTCGGGGTGGGCCTGCTTCGCGGCGATCGCGTAGGGGAGGCCGCCACCCATCGACAGCAGCGTCCCCGACAACGAGGCCTGCATCGTCGGGCGCAGGTCGAGGTCGCGGGCGAACCAGCTCGTCGCCGTCCCGCAGTCCACGGCGATCTGGTGGTCGTCCTCGAGGCGGGACGAGAGGCCGCGGACGACGAGTTCCGGGTTCACCGGATCCGCCTTCGCCGCGGCGCGTTCCTCGCCCCACTCCCGCCACGCCGTGTTCCACCGGGCGATGTCGCGGCGCCACCCCGGGTCGGGTTCCGCCCCCGCCAGCATCGGCAGCAGGGCCTGCAGGGTGAGCCTCGCGTCCCCGACGAGGTTCACCTCGGTGGGGTAGCGCAGCCCGCACCGGGTTCCGTCGACGTCGATCTGGACCGCGCGGGCCTGACCGGGCGCGGGGTAGTACTCCGTGTACGGCATGGTGGTCCCGACCATCAGCAGGACGTCGCACTGCCGCATCAGGTCGTAGCTGGGGCGGGTGCCGAGCAGTCCGATGGACCCGGTGACCCAGTCGAGGGTGTCGTCGAGGACGGCCTTGCCCAGCAACGCCTTCGCGACCCCGGCCCCCAGGGCGTCGGCCACGGCGGTGAGTTCGGCGGTCGCCCCCAGGGCTCCGGCCCCGGCGAGGATCGCGACCTTCTTGCCCGAGCGCAGCAGTTCCGCGGCCTGTTCCAGCGCCTCCCGCCGGGGGATGCCGGGCAGCGACCCCGGTACGGCGGAGGTGTGCGTGAAACCGTGGGCGTCGGGAACCTCCAGGACGGCGTCGAGGTCCTGGACGTCGCTCGGGAGGATCACCGCGGTGACGGTGCGCCGTTCCAGCGCCGTGCGGGCGGCGCGGTCGATGGCGTGCTGCACCTGCTCGGGCTTCGTCACCTGGAAGACGAACTCCCCGGCGACGTCGCCGTAGAGGCGCACCAGGTCGAGTTCCTGGTAGTAGGAGGTGCCCAGGGCGGCCGTCGAGGTCTGACCCACCAGAGCCACCACGGGGATGTGGTCGAGTTTCGCGTCGTAGAGCCCGTTCAGGAGGTGCACGGCACCCGGTCCGGACGTCACGGCGGCGACCCCGAGGGGCGAGCCGCCGAACTTCACGTCCGCCGTGGCCGCGAACCCCGCCGTCTCCTCGTGCCGGACCTGCACGAACTCCGCCTCGCCGGCCTCGACGGCGCGGCCGACGGCGGAGATCACCCCGCCGATCCCGTCGCCGGGGTAGCCGTAGAACCGTCGGGCGCCCCACTGCCCCAGACGCGAGACGACGTGGTCACCGACCGTGGGAGAACTCATGCCCCCACTGTCGGCGCCACGTCGTCACGTCGCACCCGGAACTCCGCGGAACTAGTCCGTCGGCATGCGGGTGTGGTGCTGCTCCCCGAGGGGAGCGTCACTGCTGTCGCTGCTGCTGCTGTCGCCGCTGCCGCTGAACTTGTCCTTCACGGAACCCGCGACGGAACCGGCGGCGGCGCCGACCTTCTCCTGAGCCAGCGAACCGGCCTGCTTCGCGAGGTCGCCGGCCTTGTCCTCGAGGTCACCGACCCGGGACTGGACCTTCGGGTTGCCCCACAGGCGGCCGACCGCCGAGGCGATCTGGTCGTAGCGTTCCCGGCCCGCGCGAGCCCCGAGCACGTAGCCCGTGGCCCCGGCGGCCAGGAAGATGATCTTGCCCTTCACGTCGTACCTCCTCGATGCGTGGAATCGGCACCCACTCTGGCAGCGGTGCCCGCCGGGCGCGCGTCAGGAACGGCGCAGCAACGCCCGGGCCAGCGCGTCGACGTCCTCGTCGGTGGTGTCGAGGTGACCGCTGACCCGCAGGGTCGGCGTCGTCATCTCACCCGGGGCGCGTTCGGGACCGACGTAGGTCGTGACGATGCCGTCGCGCGCGATGAGTTCGGCGCGCAACCCGGCCAGGTCGATCGCCTCCTGCGGTCGCAGCGTGACCGTCGCGGAGGGTTCGTCGAGGTCCTCGACGACCTCCCACGTCCCGCTGAGCTCGTCGGCCAGGCGTCGCCGCGTCCGCGACCCGAGGGCCGCGAGCCCGGCGTGCACCGCGGCCGGACCGAGGGCGACGTGCTCGGCGACCGCCGCGGCGAACCCGACCCGGCCCGCGACGTGCGCCTCGGCCTGCTCCAGCCCGCCCATCCGGTCCGCGAGGTCGCCGCGGACCGCGACGAAACCCACCCCGCGCGGGCCGGCCAGCCACTTGCGCGAGGTCCCGTAGACGACGTCGACGTCGGTGGCGCCGGTCGTGTCGACGTGCCCGAAGGCCTGGGCGGCGTCGACGACGACGGGTACCTCCGCCGCCCGCGCGAGCGCCGCGACCTCCGCCACCGGCTGCACCGTCCCGACGTGGCTGCCGAGCCAGGTCAGGTGGAGCAGGTCGGGACGGTCCGCGGCGAGGGAGGCCTCGAAGGCGGCGGGGTCGAGGCGGTGCGGGCCGGCGACCTCGCTGGTGCCGATGCCGAGACGGCGCAGGACGGTGAGGTTCGGGCCGTACTCGCCCCGGGCGTGGGCGACGGTGACGGGCAGGTCGCCCGGCCAGCCCAGCAGCACCTGACGCCACGCGTCCTCGGCGCTGTGCACGAAGGCGACGGTCCCCTCCGCCCAGCCGAGCAGGTCGAGGACGTGCCGGCGGGTCGCGTCGAGGAGGTCCGAGACCTCCTGGGCGGCGACGTAGCCGCCGCGCTCGGCCTCGCGACGGGCGTGCTGGGCGGTCGCGTCCAGCACCGCCCAGCTGCTGCGGCCGGCGGCGGCGGAGTCCAGGTGGAGCGTCGTGCGCGGGGGGCGGGTGCGTCGCCACGCCGAGGATAGGTCGGAGGATAGGTCGGAGGTGGGTGCGTCAGGAGCGTCGGGAGCCACCCGGGGATCCTGGCACCGTCGGGGCGCGCGGTGACCGGGAACGCGCTTTCCGCACTGGCTAGGCTGCCGCCGTGGCACAGAGAGAGCAACGACTGCTCATCACCGGGTCGAACGGGGTCGTCGGACGCATGCTCACGGCGCGGCTCGCGCGCGAGGGGCGCCGACTGCGACTGCTGGACCTCGACCACGACCCGGACTTCGTGCCCGCGGGCGCCGAGGTCCTGACCGGGTCCGTCGTCGACCGCGAGCTGGTGGCCCGCGCGGTCGACGGCGTCGACGCGGTCGTCCACCTCGCGGGGATCCCCGGGGAGGACACCTGGGAGCGGATCCTCGAGGTCAACGTCCACGGCAGCTGGGTGCTGCTCGACGCCGCCCGGGCCGCAGGGGTCCCGAAGGTCCTGCTCGCCTCCAGCAACCACGCCGTCGGGATGGCCCCGACCCTGGACGCCGGGGCCGACCTGGCCGTGGACGCCATCGCACCGCCCGACTCCTACTACGGGTGGAGCAAGACGGCGGTCGAGTCGCTGGGCCGGCTGTTCGGCGCGCGGACCGGTCTCGACGTCCTCGCCGTGCGCATCGGCAGCTGCTTCCCCGAACCCAACGGGGAGCGGGCCCTGGCGACGTGGATGTCGCCGGACGACGTGGCCCGCCTCGTCGAGGCGTTCCTGGTGGCGCCGCCCGTGGGGTACCGCTGCATCTGGGGCGTCTCGGACAACACGCGCCGGTGGTGGTCCCTCGAGGAGGGCCGGGCGATGGGCTACGAGCCCGTCGACGACGCCGAGGGCTACGCGGGGTCGGTGCCCGCCCTGAACTCCGTCAGCGAGTGGCTGGGCGGGAGGTTCCCGGAGCACCCGCTGGGAGAACCGATGGAGTTGTGACCGCAGGGCCGGCCGGAGGGGTGGGGCGAGCGCGCCGGCGGGCGCGCATCCGGACGGTGGCCACCGCACCCCAGGCCAGCGCCAGCACGAGTGCGGCCCCGGCGTCGAGGGGGCGGTCCCGGCCGAGGGCGGCACCGGCGGCCACCAGCAGGGCGAGGCTCAGCACCACGTCGGCGACGTCGATCCACGGTCGGCGCACGGTCGCTCCTCTGCTCCGTCGGTGCTGCTCCGGTGGTCCTCCGGCTGACCGGTCCACTGTAACCACGTTTTCGGCGCACCGAACTCGGAACCGCCGACGTGCTGCGACCCTGCCCGCATACGCCGGGTGGCAAGCTTTCCCCGTGCCCCGCCCCTCGACGACCGCTGCGGCCACCCCGGCGGCCGAGGACTGCCTCAAGACCGTCTACGCGGCGGGGGAGTGGTCCGACGCCAAGATCACCCTCTCGATGCTCGCGACGAGCATGGGCGTCTCGCCGTCCACCGCCTCCGAGGCCGTGCGCAAGCTCACCGACGCGGGCCTGCTGAGCCACGAGCGCTACGGCGGGGTCGAACTCACCGCCGAGGGCCGCCTGCGCGCCCTGGCCGTCGTCCGCAAGCACCGGCTGCTCGAGACCTTCCTCGTCGCCGACCTCGGCTACTCCTGGGACGAGGTCCACGAGGAGGCCGAGGTCCTGGAGCACGTCGTCTCCGACCGCCTGCTCGACCGTCTCGACGCCCGCCTCGGCCACCCGGAACGCGATCCGCACGGGGACCCCATCCCGCGTCCCGACGGGACCGTCCCGCAACCGGGCGCGC
Organism: Kineococcus sp. AC630; assembly: GCF_979255925.1. Taxonomy (NCBI): domain Bacteria; kingdom Bacillati; phylum Actinomycetota; class Actinomycetes; order Kineosporiales; family Kineosporiaceae; genus Kineococcus; species Kineococcus sp. AC630. The sequence continues at coordinate 110,617 of NZ_CEEDMJ010000001.1, read as the reverse complement.
ACAACCTCTCCGACGTCCCCGAGGGCGGCACGGGCGTCGTCGCCCGCATCTCCGACGCCGACCCGGACGTCCTGCGCTACTTCGCCGAACTCGGAATCGGTCTCGACCTGACGCTGGAAGTGCTGCACCGCAGGGAGTTCGCCGGAACCACCGTGGTCCGGGTGGGCGAGGGGCGCGACGTCGACCTCGGCGACCCGGCCGTCGCCGCCATCTGGGTCCTCCCCGTCCGTCAGGAGCACGCGTGAGCATCAGCTACGACAGCCACGGCAAGCCGCACGCCGAGAAGACGCACGACGTCACCGTCGTCGGCAGCGTCAACGCCGACCTGGCGATCCGGCTCGACGAGCTGCCGCCCGCCGGTCAGACCGTCCGCGGCTCCGACGCCGAACGCGGATTGGGCGGCAAGGGCGCCAACCAGGCCGTCGCCGCCGCCCGCCTCGGGCGCAGCGTCGCGATGGTCGCCGCCGTCGGCGACGACGACGAGGGACGCGGCCTGCGTGCGGCGCTGGCCGGCGAAGGGGTCGACGTCGAGCACGTCGCCGCGCTCGACGTCCCGACCGGGGTCGCCGTCGTCCTCGTGCACGGCGGGGAGTCCACGATCGTGCTCAGCCCCGGGGCCAACGACCGGATGGACGAGACCCGGGTGCAGGCTGCCGCCGAGGCCGTCAGCAGCGCCCGCGTCGTCCTCCTGCAGTGCGAGGTGCCCGACGAGGCCCTGCTCGCCGCGGCCCGGCTGTGCACCGGTCTGCTGCTGCTCAACCCCGCCCCCGCCCGGCCGTTGCCGGCCGACCTGCTGGCCCGTGCCGACCTGCTCGTGCCCAACGCGGGTGAACTCGCCGTCCTGGCCGGCGAGCCCACCGCCCGCGACGTCGAGGGGATCGTCGCCCAGGCCCGCCGCGTCCGGCCCGCCGGCACCACGATCGTCACCCGCGGTGAGCACGGCTCGGTCGTCATCACCCCGGGCGGGCACGCCGAGGTCGCGGCCGTCCGCGCGGACCTCGTCGACGCCACGGCGGCGGGCGACAGCTTCGTCGCGGCGCTCGCGGACGCACTCCTCGACGGGGCCGGACTGCTCGACGCCGCGCACTGGGCGGCTCGTGTCGCCGCCGTGACCGTGAGCCGTGCGGGTGCGTCGCAGTCGCTGCCGCGCAAAGCTGACGTCCCGCAGGAGACACCTGCCTGAGGTTCGAGGGAGAAGCGCGTGAGCGTCGGCTGGGGTTTCGTCGGGACCGGGGGCATCGCCCGCACGGTGGCCCGTGCGCTGGAGCTCGCTCCGGGGGGCCGGTTGGTGGCCGTCACCTCCCGTGACCTCGAGCGGGCGAAGGGGTTCGCCGCGGACCAGGGCACGGGGATCAGCGCCTACGACGACGTGGACGCCATGCTCGCCGACCCCGCCGTCGACGCGGTGTACGTGGCGACGACCCACCCGCAGCACCACGCCCCGGCCCGGGCCGCCCTGCTCGCCGGCAAGGCCGTGCTCGTGGAGAAGCCCATGACCGTGAGCCTCGCCGCCACCCGCGACCTGCTCGACCTGGCCCGCGAACGGTCGGTCTTCCTCCTCGAGGCGTACTGGACGCGGTTCCTGCCCGGGACGATCGCGCTGCTGGAGGCGATCGAGCGCGGGGACGTCGGCGAGGTGCTCGGGGTGCACGCCGACTTCGGCTTCCCCGCTCCCGACTCCCTGACCCGCTTCCACGACCCGGCCATCGGCGGCGGGTCCCTCTTCGACCTCGGTCCCTACCCGGTGGGCCTCGCGCTGACCCTGCTGGGGACCCCGGACCAGGTGCAGGTCGCCGGGTCGCTGGGGCCGACGGGGGTGGACCGCCAGGTCGCGCTGGCGCTGGGGTTCCCCTCCGGCGCGATCGCCGCGCTGTCGACGACGATGGCCGCGCGGACGCCGTCCAAGGCGTGGATCGAGGCGAGCGAGGGCTGGATCGAGGTCCATCCCGTGCTGCCCGCGGCGCCGGGTTTCACCGTGCACCGCAGCGGCCTCGACGGCGCCGAGCACGTCGAGGTCCACGACCACACCGTGGCCGACGGGCACCGCTTCATGCTCGAGCACGTGCACGAGTGCCTGGCCGCCGGTCTGACCGTCAGCCCGCTGCTGTCCCCGCAGTTCAGCCTCGACCTGGCCGGCGTCTTCGAGGAAGCCGTGACCCGGCTCGGGGTGGCCCGCGCGGCGGAGCTCACGGGCACCGATTAGCCTGCCGCACATGCCGTTGACTGGTGAGTACGAACCGAGTCCCGAAGCCTGGGTGCGCGAGCAGGTCGAGAAGTACGAGGCCTCCGGCGGTCAGGAGGCGGGCGACCTGCGGGGCATGCCCGTCGTCGTCCTGACCACGAAGGGGGCGAAGTCCGGGAAGCTGCGCAAGCAGGCCCTGATGCGCGTCGAGCACGACGGGCGCTACGCCGTCGTGGCGTCGCTGGGCGGCGCCCCGAAGCACCCCGTCTGGTACCACAACATCGTCGCGACCCCGCTGGTGGAGCTGCAGGACGGGGCGGTCAGGCGGGACTACACCGCCCGCGAGGTCACCGGCGAGGAGAAGGCGCTCTGGTGGGAGCGTGCCGTCGCGGCCTACCCCGACTACGCCGACTACCAGCAGAAGACCGACCGGGAGATCCCGGTCTTCGTGCTCGAGCCGGTGTCCTGAAGCCCACGTGAGCACAGCGTGAGCGGATCGTCCGGGTGGCCCATCCAGGGGTCACCCGGACGTCCACTGCTCCATCCGGGTGACTGACCCTCAGGTCGATCATGGCCCCAGGTAACACTGGGAGTCACACAGCAGACACCCTGGGCTACGAATGGAGACGGTCATGCGAATCGGAACGGTGACCTCGGCACCCGCGGTGCGCAACGCGTCCCGCCTCGACGGCACGGCGGGCATCACCCCCGTCCAGCGGATCAGCCCGGACTGGGTCGACGAGGACCCGTTGGACGAGCTGACCCAGTCCGACCGCACCCTGCTCGGCCACCTCTACGGGCAGGACGAGACCGGGGTCGCCCACGAGATCGGTTCCACCCAGGTCTCCTCCCTGGCCCGCGAGATCAACCGCGAACGCGCGGCCGGCATGGTCTCCGACCAGCGCGACCTGACCGCCGAGGACCTGCGCCGCATGATCGGGCGCATGACCTTCGCGGCCAAGGAGCCCGTCCCGGTCGAGGTGCAGCTGCGCCTCATGACGATGCTCAACGGCAGCACCCAGGGGCGCCTGGACGTCGTGCTCTGAGGGGTGCTCTGAGGGTTCTCCCGCTCTGAGAGGGTGAGGCGTGCGCCTCTACCTCGTGAGACACGGTCAGACCTCCTCCAACGTCGAGCACCTCCTCGACACCGCCGTACCCGGTGCGGACCTCACCGCCCTGGGGCGCGACCAGGCCGCCGCGCTGGTGGACCTGCTGGGGGAGCAGGGGATCGGTGCCATCACGGCCTCGACCCTGGTGCGCACCCAGCAGACCGCGGCCCCGCTCGCCGCCCACCTCGGCCTCCCGGTGCAGGTCGCCGACGGTCTGCGCGAGGTCCAGGCCGGCGACCTGGAGATGCTCGGCGACGAACCGTCGGTGATGCGCTACCTCGGCGTCGTCGGTGCCTGGCTCGAGGGCGACCTCGACGCCGCCGAACCGGGCGCGGAGGACGGGCACGCGTTCTTCGCCCGCTACGACCGCGCCGTGCTCGACGCCGTCACGGCCGCCCGCGCCGCCGGGGTCGACACCCTCGCCCTCGTCAGCCACGGTGCCGCGATCCGCTGCTGGGCGGGCGAGCGTGCGCTGAACCTGTCCGCGCAGTTCGTCATCTCGACCGGGCTGGAGAACACCGGGGTCGTCGCCCTGACCGGGTCACCCGAGGACGGCTGGACCTGCGAGAGCTGGATGGGTGCCGTCGTGGACGCCGCCGCCGCCGAGGCGGCGGGCGAAGGTCCCGCCGCCGAACCGGGGACGGTGTTCTGATGGACCTCGCCGACCTCGTGGAACGTGCCCGTTCGATGACGACGGGACCGCGCCGCGTGCTGGGCCTCGTCGGAGCGCCCGGTTCGGGGAAGTCCACCCTCGCCGCGCAACTGGCCGCCGCCCTCGGTCCGCAGCTGTGCGTCGTCGTGCCCATGGACGGCTACCACTACGCCAACGTCGTGCTCGAAGCGCTCGGCCGCCGCGAGCGCAAGGGAGCCCACGACACCTTCGACGCCGGCGGGTACGTGTCGCTGCTGCGGCGGCTGCGCTCCGGCGAGGAGGCGGTCGTGCACGCTCCGGAGTTCCGCCGCGAGATCGAGGAACCGATCGGCTCGGCGCTGCCCGTGCCGCGGGAGGTGCCCCTGGTCATCACCGAGGGGAACTACCTGCTGCTGCGCGAGGGGCCGTGGGCCGCGCTCGAAGGACTCCTGGACGAGACCTGGTTCGTCGACCCGGGGGAGACCCTGCGTCACGACCGGCTGATCGCCCGCCACGTCGCCTTCGGCAAGGACCCCGACGCCGCCCGCGCGTGGGCCCTCGGCAGCGACGAGGCCAACGCGCGCGTCATCGCCGCCACCCGGGACCGCGCCGACCTGGTCGTACCGACCTTCTGACCCGTCCGGTTCCGGTGGCGGGACTGTGGGGTTGCTGAGAGGGTGCGCGGCATGCGACGTCGCGCTGGTGCTGCCGTGGTGTTCTCCGCCGTCCTGACGTTCGGGTTCGTGAGCCCGGCGCACGCCGGCTCCCCGCCCCGGGAACCGGTGGCCACCGGGTTCGGGGGCGCCGTCGCGAGCGTCGACCCGGACGCGACGGCCATCGGCCTCGACGTCCTGCGGCGGGGCGGGAACGCGGTGGACGCGGCGATCGCCACGGCCGCCGCGCTCGGGGTCACCGAACCGTACTCGGCGGGCGTCGGGGGTGGGGGCTTCCTCGTCAGCTACGACGCGCGCACCGGGACCGTCCACACCCTCGACGGCCGCGAGACCGCTCCCGCGGCGATGACGCAGGACGCGTTCCTCGGGGCCGACGGGAAACCCCTGCCCTTCGCCGACCTCGTGAACTCCACGTTGTCGGTCGGTGTCCCGGGAACTCCCGCCACCTGGGAGCGGGCGTTGGCCGACCAGGGCACGATGAGCCTCGCCGACGTCCTGTCCGGGCCGCGGTCGCTGGCCGAACGGGGTTTCGTCGTCGACCAGGAGTTCCACGACCAGACCGTCGAGAACGCGCAACGGTTCCGCGACTTCACCTCCACCGCGCAGTTGTTCCTCGCCGACGGCAACGCCCCCCGGGTCGGCGACGTGTTCACCAACCCCGACCTGGCCCGCACCTACGAACTGCTCGCCGACCAGGGTTCCGGGGCGTTCTACGGCGGCGAGCTCGGCCGTGCCGTCGTCGACACCGTCGCCGCACCGCCCCTCGCCGACGGCGTCACGCGCGAGGTCCTGCGCGGCGGGATGACCCTCGACGACCTGACCTCCTACCAGGCGCGGCAACGGGTCCCGACCCACGTCGTGCACCAGGCGCCCGGCGCCGGCGGACCGGTCGACGTCTACGGCATGCCCGCCCCGAGTTCCGGTGGGACCACCGTCGGCGAAGCGCTGAACGTGCTCGACGCCGTCGACGCCCAGCGCGGAGCGACCTCCGACCCCGTCCAGTCCGAACACCGCAAGCTCGAGGCGGCGGCGCTCGCGTTCGCCGACCGCAACCGCTACGTCGGTGACCCCGACGTGCAGGACGTGCCGCAGTCGATGCTGCTGTCCCCGGAGTTCGCGGCGCAGCGGGCCTGTCTCGTCGACCCGGGCTCGGTGCTGCCCCGGCCGGTCGCACCCGCCGAGGGGTGCACCACCGGTGGGACGGGAACCCCCGAACCCTACGAGGGGACGTCCACGACCCACCTCGTCACCGCGGACGCCGCCGGGAACGTCGTGTCCTACACGTTGACCATCGAACAGACCGGAGGTTCCGGGATCGTCGTGCCCGGACGCGGGTTCCTGCTGAACAACGAACTCACCGACTTCTCCGCCACCCCGGCGGTGGCGGACCAGCCCGACCCGAACCTGCCCGGCCCGGGCAAGCGACCGCGGTCCTCGATGGCGCCGACGATCGTGCTGAAGGACGGCCGTCCCTTCCTCGCCACCGGTTCCCCGGGTGGGGCGACCATCATCGGGACCACGCTCGGGATCCTCGTCGACCGCCTCGACCGGGGGGTCGACCTGCCCACGGCCGTCGCGAACCCGCGGGTCTCGGAGCAGAACGGTGCCGCCACCTCCGCCGAGCCGGCCTACGTCGACTCCCCGCGGGGTCAGGCGCTGGCCGCGATGGGCCACGTGTTCACCCCCACCGAGGAGATCGGCGCCGCGGTCGCGCTGGAGTTCCGTGCCGACGGCAGCGTGCAGGCCGTCGCGGAACCCGTGCGCCGCGGAGGCGGAGCCGCCGGGGTCGTCCACCCCCTGGGGTGAGCACACGACCTCCACACCACCTCCAGGTGATCGGACGACGGATCGTGCAACGGGTCGAGGGTGCGGTGCGTCCCACCCTCGACCACACGACCGTGCGGTCGATCGACCAGGAGGTTCGACCATGGCCCGCCGCACCACCGCACTGCTCCTCGCCGCGCCGGCCCTCGCCGTCACGATCGCCGCGATGACCACCGGGTCGGCCAGCGCGGACACCACCAGCGCTCCGGCCGAGATCAGCACCGCCGTCACCACCAGTCCCGCCGTGGCCGGGGTGCCCGCCTCCGACTACTCCGTCACCGACGTCCGCCTCGCCGACAGCGACCCCACGTGGGCCGCCGCGCAGCTCACCCCCACCGTGGCCGGAGCCGACGTCCTCGACCCCGCCACCGTCGTCCTCCAGCAGGTCGGCGGCACCTGGCAGGTCGTCGACCTCGGCACCGCCCAGGTCGGCTGCGGACTGGTGACCCCGGCTGTCCAGAGGGAGCTCGCCCTCTCCTGCTGATCTCCTGCTGAGGCCGCCGGGGCCGGGGGTTCGATAGCGTCGGCGCGTGCCTGCGCTGCGAACCGTGCGACACCTGCGTGCCCGGTTGGCGGACCTCATCGCGGGCGAGTCCCTGCCCGACCCCGAGCCGCTCGTCGAGGGGGGACTGACCCGGGCCGAGGCCCTCGAGGTCCTCGACGCCATGGCACGGATGGCCGAGGCCCTGCTGTCCGCAGGGGCCTCCGCCGCCGACGTCACCGCCCTGACCCTGCGCGCCGCCGACGGCGCCGGCCTGCAGCACACCCAGGTCGACATCACCTTCACCGCGGTCATCGTCTCCACCGCCGGTGACGACCGGCAGCCGCTGACGGCCGTCCGCGTCGTGAAGGTCCGCGCCAACGACTACTCGCGGCTCTCGGCGCTCTACGACCTCGCCCACGCCGCCGCCGACGGCCTGGCCCCCGACGAGGTCGACACCCGGCTCAAGCGGCTGCTGACCCAACGCCGCCCCTACCGGCCCTGGATGTCGGGGGCGGGGGCGATCGGGCTCGCCGTCTCCGTCGCGGTGCTGCTCGGGGGGAGCTGGGCCGTCGCCGTCGGTGCCGGCCTCGTCACCACCGTCCTGCAGCTCGTCCTCGCCGCCCTGAACCGGCGCGGGCTGCCCGCGTTCTTCCAGCAGGTCGCCGGGGCCGGGATCGCCACCGGGTTCGCCCTCGCCCTGCTCGAGTGGCAGCCCTACCTGCCCGACTGGATCGGTCAGCTGCCGCCGTCGCTCGTCGTCGGGTCGGGGATCGTCGTGCTGCTCGCCGGGCTGTCCCTCGTCGGCTCCGCCGAGGACGCGATCTCCGGGTTCTACGTCACCGCGGGCGCCCGGGCCTTCGAGACGGTGCTGCTCACGACGGGCCTGGTCCTCGGCATCGCCGGCGTCCTCGACCTCGGCCAGCGCGCCGGCATCTCGCTCAGCCTCAGCTTCTCGGCCGCCACGTCGACCCCGTACCTCGTGCAGGTGCTCGCCGGCACCTGCGCGGCCGTGACGTGGGCCGTCTCCGGCTACGCCGACGGCCGGGCCGTCGGGCTGGCCGCCCTGGCGGGGGCCACCGCGACGGGCGCCTCGGGTGCCTGCGTGCTGCTCGGCATGGGGCCGGTGGCCGCCGCCGGGGTCGCCGCGCTGCTCGTGGGGTTCATGGCCGAGGGCACCGCCTGGCGCTGGAACGTCCCCGGCCTGGTGGTGTCGATCTGCGGCATCGTGCCGCTGCTGCCCGGTCTCGCGATCTACCGGGCGATCTTCGCGATCGTGGGTGGGGGCACGTCGGCCGGACTCGCCCAGCTCGTGACCGCGTTGGGGACGGCGCTGGCGCTCGCCGCCGGGGTCACGCTGGGGGAGTTCTGCTCGCAGCCGCTGCGCCGCGAGTTCGACCGCATCGAGCGCCGTGTCCGCCGGCGCAGCCTCAACCGCCAATTCTGAGGCGCGCGAGCAGACGCGCCAGGCGGGTGTCCGCCTCGGCCTCCGCGGCCTCGTCGTGCAGGGTCGTGCTCGTCATCAGCTCCACCGCGCCGGTCCGTTGCACCAGGTCCTGCAGGCGGTCGAGGACCTCGGCCTCGTCGCCGTGCACCGTCGACGCGAGGTTCCGTTCGACGTCGGCGCGTTCCCGGGCGCTGAGCTGTGCGGCGGCGGCCTCCTCGGGGCTGGGCAGGGCGCCGAACTCCCCGCGACTGCGGGTGCGGGCCAACGCCACCGCCTGCGGCAGCAGCTCGCGCCGGGCCGCCGCCACGGAGTGGGCGACGAGCACGTCCACGGAGAGCGTCACCCGGGCCCGCCCCGGCGGGGAGGCAGCGCGGTAGCGGTGCAGCGGCTCGGGATCGGTGAGCACCGGCCCCGCCACGACGACCGGCAACCCGGCCCGGGCGGCGACCTCCAGCCCACCGCCCGTCGCGAGCAACCACACCGGCGGGGGCGGGACCAGCGGACGCAGGGTCACCGGACCCCGCCCGTGCAACCAGTCGAGCAGCTCCGCGAGGCGGTCCTCGAAACCGTCCGCGCTGCTCACCCCCAGCGCCCGGCGCACGGGCGCCGTGAAGCCCACCGACCGCCCGACCCCGACGTCGATGCGCCCCGGGTGCAGCGCCGCCAGGGTCGCGATCTGCTCGGCGACCACGAAGGGGGTGTGGTTGGGCAGCATCACCCCGGCCGTCCCGACCCGGATCCGCGACGTCACCGCCGCGACGGAGGCCATCAGGACCGTGGGCGCGGAACCCACCACTCCGCGGACGGCGTGGTGCTCGGCCACCCAGAACCGGTGCAGGCCGAGCTGCTCGGCCCGCCGGGCCCGGCGCAGGGTCGCCTGCAGCGCGTCGGCGTCGGAGCGGCCGGTCCGGGTCCGCGAACGGTCCAGCAGCGACAGCAGCACGCCCTCAGCAGACCACGCGTGTGCCGCCGTGTCGTTCCCATCGGATAGACAGGGGGCGTGCTCCACGTCCACCGTTCCGAAAGCGCCACGGCCCTCGTCGCCGGCCTCGCCGACGTCCTGCGCCACCCGGCCCCCGGGGCGGACCCCTTCGCCCCCGACGTGCTGGCCGTCGGCGCGCGCGGGACGGAACGCTGGATCGCGCAACGCCTCTCCCACCACCTCGGCGCCGGGCCGGGCGGGGACGACGGGATCTGCGCCCGCGTCGACTTCTCCTCCCCGGCCGCCCTGCTCGACGGCGTCCTCGCCGACGTCGTGGCCCGGATCCGCCCGGAGGTGGCCGACGCCGTCGAGCGCTGGGCGCCCGAGGCCCTCACCTGGAACGTCCTCGAGGTCCTCGAGGACATCGCCCCGCTCGAGGGCCCGGCCCCCGACGACCGCCCCGGGTTCGCCGTCCTGCGCCACCACCTCGGGACCGCACCGGGCGAGGACACGCCCCGCGTGCGGCGCACGGCCGCGGCCTCGCGCCTCGCCGACCTCTTCGCCCGCTACGGCGGGGCCCGGCCGGAGCTGCTGCGCGACTGGGCCGCGGGAGGCGACGGAGGAGTGGCCGCCGACCTGGCCTGGCAGCCGGAGGTGTTCCGCGCCGTGCGGGAGCACGTCGGCCTGCCCGCCCCCGCCGAACTGCTCGACGACGTCTGCACGGCGCTGCGGGCCGACCCGTCCCTGACCGGCGTCGGATCGCGGTTCGGGGTCTTCGTCGTGACGCGCCTCGCCGCGAGCCGGCTGCAGGTGCTCTCCGCGCTCGCCGAGCACCGCGAGGTCCACCTGTTCCTCCAGCACCCGAGCCCCGCGGTGTGGGACGCGATCGCCCGTCGGGGCCCGACCGGGGTCCGCCGGGGACCGGACGTCGACGACCTCGTCACCCACCCGCTCCTGCAGTCGATGTCGCGCGACGTGCGCGAACTGCAGGCGCGCCTGCGTCAGGCCGCACCCGGCCACGGGGACGTCCACCACCCCGCCCCGACCCCGCGCGACACCCTGCTCGGACGGCTGCAGGACGCCCTCGCCCACGACGAGGTCCCCCTCCCGCGGCCGGATCCGGGTCCGGGCGACACCTCGGTCCAGGTCCACTCCTGCCACGGCCGCGCCCGCCAGGTCGAGGTGCTGCGCGAGGTCGTCCTGGGCCTCCTCGACGCCGACCCCACCCTGCAGCCGCGCGACGTCCTCGTCATGTGCCCCGACGTCGAGACCTACGCGCCGCTGGTGTCCGCGGTCTTCTCCACCGACTCCCACCCCGGCGGCGGCCTGCGGGTCTCGGTGGCCGACCGTTCCGCGCTGCAGACCAACCCGCTGCTCGGCCTGGCCGCCCGCCTGCTGGTGCTCGCCCAGAGCAGGCTCACCGCCACCGACGTCCTCGACCTCGCCGGCTCCGCCGCCGTCCGCGAACGCTTCGACCTCGACGACGAGGCGCTGGAGCAGATCCGCGAGTGGACCGTCGACGCGGGCGTGCACTGGGGCCTCAGCGCCCGGCACCGCAGCGCGTGGGCGCTGGGCAACCTCGCCCAGGGGTCCTGGCGAGCCGGGCTCGACCGCCTCCTCGTCGGGGTCGCCGTCGGCGGTGCCCACGAGGAGGACCTCGTCGGGCCCCTCGACGCCGCCGTCGTCCCGCTCGCCGACGTCGAGTCCAGCCGGATCGACCTCGCCGGACGCTTCGCCGAACTCGTCGACCGCCTCGACGGGGCCGTGACCCGCCTGTCCGGTCGCCGCAGCGTCGCCGCCTGGTGCGAAGCGCTGCTCGACGGGGTCCTCGACCTCGCCGACACCACCGCGGACACCACCTGGCAGGCCACGCAGCTGCGCCGCGAGCTCGGGGTCGTCGCGGCCGACGCCGCGCGGGCCGGGACGGCCACCGTCGGGCTCGCCGACGTCGCCGCGCTCGTCGCCGAACGCTTCGCCGGCCGCCCGCAGCGCGCGAACTTCCGCACCGGAGCGCTGACCGTCTGCACCCTCACCCCGATGCGCTCCGTCCCGCACCGCGTGGTCTGCCTGCTGGGCATGGACGACGGCGCCTTCCCCCGGGTCACCTTCCCCGACGCCGACGACGTCCTCTCCCGCGATCCCCACCTCGGTGACCGCGACCCGCGCAGCGAGGACCGCCAGGTCCTGCTCGACGCGATCTGCTCCGCCCGCGACACCCTCGTGCTCACCTACTCCGGCAAGGACGTCCGCACCGGCGCGAAGCTGCCCCCGGCCGTCCCCGTCGGTGAGCTCCTCGACACCCTCGAGGCGGCGGCCCCCGGCGTCAAGCAGCGCATCGTCGTCCAGCACCCGCTGCAGCCGACCGACCCCCGCAACTTCACCGCCCACGCCCTGGGGCGCCCCGGCGCGTTCAGCTACGACCGCACCGCCTTCGGCGGAGCGGCGACGGGCCACCGGGAGCCCGTCGCGCCCCCGGAGTTCCTGCCCGTCGGCCTGCCGCCCGCCCCGCCGGCCGACCTCGACCTCGACCAGCTCGTGCAGTTCTTCCAGCACCCCGCCCGCGGGTTCCTGCGCCAACGCCTCGAGGTCGCCTCCGCGACCCGGGAGGAGGAACCCGCCGACGCGCTGCCCGTCGAGCTCGACGCCCTGCAGAAGTGGGCCGTCGGCGACCGGGCGCTCGCGGCCCGGCTGCGCGGCACCGACCCGGGGGAGATCATCCGGTTGGAGTCCGCGCGGGGCGACCTCCCGCCCGGCCCGCTCGGGACGGCCGTCCTGCGCGACGTCGGGCCGGTGGTGGACCAGATCGCCGGGGTGGCCGCGGAGTTCGACACCGGCCACCCCCGCAGCGTCGACGTCGAACTCGACCTCACCGTCCCCGGCGTCGGGGAGGTCCGGCTCACCGGAAACGTCCGCGGGGTCAGGCCGGTGCGCGCCGGGGGCCGCGCCACCGGTGACGTCGCCGTCACCACCACCTTCTCCCGCGTCCGGGCCAAGCAGACGCTGCGCGCCTGGCTCGAGCTGCTCGCCCTCTCCGCGGCCGACCCCGGCACGGAGTTCCGCAGCGTCGTCGTCGGCCGCGGCGGCGGCGGCAGCGTCGGCCTGCTGACCCTCGGCCCGGTCCCGGCGCAGGTGGCCCGCGACCTGCTCGTCGACCTGCTGGAACTGCGCTCGCACGGTCTGCGGTTCCCGCTGCCGCTGCCCGTGGACACCACCTTCGCCTGGGCCCAGTCCGCCTGGAACCGGCGTCCCGACGAGGTGTGCCGCCGCGACGCCTCCCGGAGCTGGGTGTCGGAGCACGCCTTCGACAAGGAGGACAAGCAGGAGGAGAACGTCACCGTGTGGGGGGAGGGTGCGCCCGTCGACGTCCTGCTCGACTGGACCCCGCCGCCCGGCGCACCGCCGGGCAGTCCGCAGACCTTCGCCGCTGCGGCGCAACGGGTCTGGGAGCCGCTGCTGGGTGCCTACCGGATGGACGAACGCTGATGCCCGTCGAGGACTTCGCACTCACCGGCCCGCTGCCGAGCGGGACCACCGTCCTGGAGGCCAGCGCGGGCACGGGCAAGACGTACACCATCGCCGGGTTGGTGACCCGCTACGTCGCCGAGGGGATCGCCGCCGTCGACGAGCTCCTCGTCGTCACCTTCGGCCGGGCCGCCACGGCGGAACTGCGCGAACGTGTCCGCGAACGCCTCGTCGCCGCCCGCGACGCCCTCGCCGACCCCGCCGCGGCGCTGCGCTCCGAGGACGCCGTCATCGCCCAGCTGGCCACCGCTGACGTCGCACGACGCCGGGCCCGGTTGAGCGCGGCCCTCGCGGGTTTCGACTCGGCCACGGTCGCGACGCTGCACGAGTTCTGCCGGCAGGTCCTCACCAGCCTGGGGACCGCCGCCGACGTCGACCCGACGGCGACGCTGGTCGAGGACGTCGACGACCTCGTCGAGGAGGTCTGCGACGACCTCTACGTCCGCTTCGCCGTGCGGCCGGGAGCCACCCCGCCGCCGTTCCCGCGCGCCGTCGCCCTGCGGATCGCCCGCGAGGCCGTGCACCGTCCTGACGCGCGGATCGAACCGCAGGGAACCGTCCCCGAGACGCCGGAGAACCTCCGGGTCCGCTTCGCCGAAGGGGTGCGCCGTGAGGTCGCGCAGCGCAAGCGCTCGCGCCGGATCATGGGCTTCGACGACCTGCTGACCCGGTTGAGGGACGCGCTGACCGCCGACGTCGCCGGTCCCGTCGCCTGCGAGCGGTTGCGGCGCAGGTACTCCGTCGTCCTGGTCGACGAGTTCCAGGACACCGACCAGGTGCAGTGGGACATCCTCCGGACCGCGTTCCACGGGTACTGCCCGCTGGTGCTCATCGGCGACCCGAAGCAGGCGATCTACGCCTTCCGCGGCGCCGACGTCCGCAGCTACCTCGAGGCCGCCGGTGTCGCGGGACGGACGGCGACGCTGGGGACGAACTTCCGCAGCGACCCCGCCGTGCTGCGGGGAACGGCGGCGCTGCTGCGGGGTGCCGCTCTCGGCGACGGGCGGATCGTCGTGCGGCCGGTGAGCCCGCGCTGGGCGTCGGCGGCGCTCGTCGGTGCGGACGGCACCGACGATCCCGCCCCCGTCCGGTTGCGCGTCGTGGCGCGCGACGGACTGCCCACCACGGCCCGGACGGGGGTCCCCGCCGTCGCCGACGTGCGCAAGGTCGTGGCCCGCGACGTCGCGGAACAGGTCGTCGCGGTGCTCTCGGAGGGGCTCGAGGTGCGAGCGCGCACGGGCGGTGCACCGCGACCCCTGGCGGCCGGCGACGTCGCCGTCCTCGTCCGGACCGGGGCGCAGGCGGTGCTGGTCCAGGAGGAACTGCGGCGGCGCAACGTGCCGTGCGTGCTCTCCCGCGGTCCCAGCGTCTTCGCCACCCCCGCCGCCCGGGAGTGGGTCTCGCTCCTCGAGGCCGTCGAGCAGCCGCACCGCGCGCTGCGGGTGCGCCGCGTCGCCCTGTCCGCCTTCGTCGGTCTCGGCGCCGCCGAGCTCGACGAGCAGGGGGACCGTGCGACGGACCGGTTGTCCGTCGACCTGCGCGCCTGGGGTGGCGTGCTCGCCGAGCGCGGGGTGTCGGGGATGTTCGCCGTCCTCAGCGAGCAGCACCAGCTGGCCGGTCGACTCCTCGGGATCGAGGGCGGCGAGCGCCGCCTCACCGACCTGCGCCACATCGCCGAGGTCCTGCACGCCGAGTCCGCGTTGAACCCCGGCGGTGGGGTGTCGAGCCTGCTGTCGTGGCTGCGCGGCCGCGTCGACGAGGCCGCGGGCGACGTCGACCAGGAACGGTCGCGGCGGTTGGACACCGACCGCGCCTCGGTCCAGATCGCGACCGTCCACACCAGCAAGGGCCTGGAGTTCGAGGTCGTCTGCGTGCCCTTCGGCTGGGACTCCACCGGAGGTGGTTCCAAGGACCGGCTCCCCGTCGCGCACGCACCCGACGGGCCGCGCGCCCTGCACGTGGGCGGCGCCTCCGCACCCGGCTACGACGCGGCCTGCCGCGCCGCGGACACCGAGGACCTCGGCGAGGAACTGCGGTTGTTCTACGTCGCGGTGACCCGGGCGATCTCCCGCCTCCTCGTGTGGTGGGCGCCCAGCACGAACACCCAGCGCGGTGCGCTGCACCGGTTGCTGGTGGCCGACGACGTCCTCGACGTGCCCGAGAAGGTGTCGCTGCCCACCGACCCGGTGCTGCGCGACCGGCTCGGCGTGCTCTTCCCGCCCGGTTCCGGGGTGGCCGTCGAGGACGTGCCCGCCCGCGGGGCGCTGACGCGGCTGCCGAGCACGACGACGGCGCACACCGACCTCGCGGTCGCCACGTTCCGGGCGGACGTCGACCTCGGCTGGCGGCGCACGTCGTACTCCGGCCTGACCCGGGGTGTGCACGAGGACCACGGCAGCGGGCGGTCGGTGCTCTCCGAACCCGAGGTCGGGGTCACCACCGACGAGGTCGACGCCGAGTCCGCCGAACCGGTCGACGCCGGTGACCCGCTGGGCTGGAAGGAGATCGGATCACCCATGGCCGACCTCCCGGCGGGGACGGGGTTCGGGACCCTGGTCCACTCGGTGCTGGAGGGTTTCGACCCCTCCTCCCCGGACCGCCCGGCGCACCTCGCGGCGCTGGCCCGCGAGCAGTTCGCACCGCACCTGGCGGAACCGTTGGCCCTCGCCCTCGACCCGGTGCTGCGCACGGGGATGGGACCGCTGGCCGGTGGTCGTGCCCTGGACGGTTTCGGCGTGGCGGACCGTCTCGCCGAACTCGACTTCGAACTCCCGCTGGCCGGGGGCGACGAGTCCACCGGCGGGGGTTCCCGCCTCGGTGACGTCGCCGGGTTGCTGCGCCGCCACCTGCCGGTCGGTGACCCCGTGCACCGCTACGCGGACCTGCTGGCGGACCCCGTCCTCGCGGCCGAGGGGTTGCGCGGCTACCTCACCGGGTCCATCGACGCCGTCCTGCGCGCCGACGGCCGGTTCCTCGTCGTCGACTACAAGACGAACCGCCTCGCCGGGCCGGGGGAGGTCCTGACCGCCTGGCACTACCGGCGCGAGGCCCTCGACGAGGCCGTCCTCGCCGCGCACTACCCGCTGCAGGCGCTGCTGTACTGCGTCGCGCTGCACCGCTTCCTGCGCTGGCGCCAGCCGGGGTACGACCCGGCCGTCCACCTCGGCGGGGTCCTGTACCTGTTCCTGCGCGGGATGTGCGGGGCGGACGTCCCCGTGGGGCCGGACGGCGTGCCGCCCGGCGTCTGGTCGTGGCGGCCACCGGCCGAGCTCGTCGTCGCCCTGTCCGAACTGCTCGCCGGGAGGCACGCGTGACCAGCCCCGCCGTGACCGACGGGGAACCCGACCGCTCGGTCACGCTCGCCCGCAGCGCCACCGGCCTGCTGCGGGAGTTCAACGACCTCGGGCTCCTGCGCGCCGCCGACGTCCACGTCGCGCGCCGGCTCGGGGCGGTGACGGGGGAGGAGGACGAACGGGTCCTGCTCGCCGTCGCCCTCGCCGTCCGCGCCGTCCGGCACGGTTCCGTCGTCCTGCACCTGCGGACGGCACCGGAGACCGTCGTCCCCGAGGACGTCGACGACTCCGGTGCCGTCGCCGCGGTCCCCGTGCAGTGGCCCGAACCGCAGGCGTGGCTGGAGGCGGTGCGGCGCAGCGCGTTGACCGTCGAGCACGCCGCCGGTGCCGACGAGGACACGGCCGCACCGCTGCACCTGGTCGGGGACGGGATCTGGCTGGACCGGTACTGGCGCCAGGAACTCACCGTCGCCCGCGACCTGCGCGACCGCAGCACCGCCGTCGCCCACTACGACCCGGCGCTGGTCGTAGAGGTCCTCGACCGGTTGTGGCCGGGGGACCCGGGCGACGACCAGCGGGTCGCGGCGGCGCTGTGCCTCTCGCACGGGGTTTCCGTGCTCGGCGGGGGGCCGGGGACGGGCAAGACGACGACCGTGGCCCGGTTGCTGGCCGCCGTCCACGCGCTCTCGCCGGGAACCCCGCGGGTCGCGCTGGCCGCGCCCACGGGCAAGGCCGCTGCCCGCCTGACCGAGGCCGTCGTGCAGGCGGCCGGCACCGAGGTGTTCACCGCCGCCGAGCGGGAGTTCCTGCAGGGGTCCAGCGCCTCGACCCTGCACCGGCTGCTGGGGATCCGCCCCGGTTCGGTGCGGGCCCGCTTCGACGCCGAGCACCGGTTGCCGCACGACGTGGTCATCGTCGACGAGGCGTCGATGGTCGGGCTGGGGGTCATGGCGCGACTCCTCGCGGCGTTGCGGCCCGGAGCCCGGCTGGTGCTCGTGGGCGACCCGCAGCAACTCGCCTCCGTCGAGGTCGGCGCCGTCCTCGCCGACCTCGTCGCACCCGCGGGGTCGGGCAGCGCCCCCCACGGGGTCGCGATGCTGACCCGGACCCACCGGTTCGTCGACCGCGGCGGGATCGCGAACATCGCCGCGGCCGTCCGGGCCGGGGCCGCCGACGAGGTCGTCGACCTGCTGCGGGCCGGCGGGCCGGACGTGGAGTTCCTGGAGGTGCCCGACGAGGAACTCGTCTCCGGGGCCGCGCTGGAGACGATCCGCGCCGACGTGCTCCTGCGTTCCCGCGCCGTCGTGGAGGCCGCCCGGGCGGGCGACGCCCGGGCTGCGCTGGTCGCCCTGGACACCCACCGGATGCTCTGCGCCCACCGGCGGGGAACCCGCGGGGTCTCGCACTGGAGCTGGCTCGCCCAGCGCTGGGCGGTCGAGGAACTCGGGGTGCAGCCCCGCACCGACGGCCGCTACGTCGGCCTCCCCGTCATCGTCACCGCCAACGACGCGGGCGTCGGTGTCTACAACGGCGACACCGGGGTGGTCCTGGAACGCGAGGAGACCCTCGTCGCAGCGATCGCCCGCGGCGAGGGACCGCTGATCGTCCCGCTCGCCCGGCTCGCGGCCGTCGAACCCGTCCACGCCATGACCGTCCACCGCAGCCAGGGCTCGCAGTTCGACACCGTCACCGTGCTGGCCGCCCCGGAGCGTTCCCCGCTGGCGACGCGGGAGATGTTCTACACCGCCCTGACCCGTGCGAAGGTCCGGGTCCGGGTGGTGGGGTCCGCGGAGGCCGTGGCCGCGGCCGTCGGCCGTCCGCTGGCCCGGGCGACGGGGCTGGCGGACCGGTTGCGAGGGTAGGGCTCAGCGTCCCGCAGCCGATCCCGCCCGGCGACGTCGCGCGAGCAGGACGGCGACGCCCAGCGTCACCCCGACGAGGGCGCTCTGCAGGAACGGTGCGAACAGGAGCCCGATCACCGCGGTGGAGGAGTCGGAGGTGAGGACGCTCCTCAGCCACCAGACGGTCAGGACCGGCAGTGCGAGACCGCCGATCAGCGCCGCGGGGACACCCCCCGACCAGTGGCGGCGCACCGAGATCCCCACGGCGGCCGCCGCGGCGAAGGGCAGCAAGGCCCAGCCGACGAAGACGATCACGAAGAGGACCGAGCCGACGTCCTCGGTGACGAGGTCCCAGGTCGTCAACCGGGCGGCGACCACCAGCGTCGTGAGCGCGCCCACGACGGGCAGCCCCACGAGGGCGAGGCGCACGGGGTCGCCGGATCCGTTCACCCGACGCCGTCCAACCGCGTCCGCAGCAGGCAGAACTCGTTGCCCTCGGGGTCCTGCAGGACGTGCCAGCCCTCGGTGCCGTCCTGGCCGACGTCGGCGGGGCGGGCGCCGAGCGAGAGCAGGCGCTGCAGTTCCTCGGTCTGGTCGCGGTCGGTGGCGTTGACGTCGAAGTGCAGGCGCGACTTCGCGGTCCGCGGCTCGGTCGTGGGGGACAGGACGATCGTCGGGGCCGGCCCCCCGAAACCGCTCGCGGGGCCGATCTCGATCGCGCCGTCGTCGACGTCGAGTTCGACGTAGCCGAGGACGGCGCACCAGAACTCCGACAGCTTCGCCGGGTCGTGGCACTCCAGCACGAGTTCGCTCAGGTGGCAGGCCATGGCGCTCAGACTAGGACGAGCGCCGCCGGCAGGTCATCGTGTCGAGCCTCCCCGACCGCGGCGGCGTAGGCCGCCGGGTCCTTCGCTCCCAGTCCCGACCCGGTGCGGTGCAGGGCGGCCAGGAAGGAGGGCCAGCCGCGCAGCGCCGCTTCGAGGTCGACGGGGAGCACGTGGACGACGGTCCCGGAGAGCAGGTCGAGCAACCGCTCGCTGCCGCGGTGGGCCCGGTAGTGGTGGGCGTCGGCGTCGAGCACGACGCGCGGTTCGCACCCGTGGGCGCGGGCCACGGCCACGGCCAACGGCAAGACGTTCTTCCCGCCGACGGCGAGCACCGGGACGTCCACCAGAGCGGAGAACACCGCCACGTCGGTCGGGCCCTCGACGAGCAGAGCCTCGGAGGTCAGCGACACCGAACGCACGAAACCCGCCGGCAGCGCGGTGTGCGCCAGCCGACGGGCCCGGTTCGTGCTGATCCGCAGGGAGGCGGCGACGTGCGCCACCGCCTCCTCGCTGATCACGACAGCAGTGGTCAGCCGACCTTGGGCTTCTCGGCGGCCTTGGGGTAGATGTCCGTGTTCTGCGCCGGGGTGATGAGCGCGTCCTCCGGACGGGTCTGGTTCAGCGCCACGGCCTGCGGCGGCAGGACGAGGTGCAGCGCCCAGTCGGTGAGCACGCGGATGCGGTTGCTCATCGCGGGGAGGGCGTACAGGTGGTACCCACGGGCGACGATCTTGGCCGGCAGGCCGGTCATCTCGATGCCCAGCGGCTTGGCGACGGCGGTGCCGCCGCCGAGGTCGGCCACCAGACCGAGGTCCTTGTGGACGTAGTCGGCGGCCTGGCCGATCCCGAAGCTGGCGGCGATGTTCTTGCCGACCGCGGTCCCCTGGCGCTGCGCGTGCTGCGCGGTGGGCGGGGTGATCGGCTGCGGGCCGTCGGCCGGCTTCGGCTTGGCGAGGTCGGGGACGGCGGCGGCGTCGCCGGCGGCCCAGACGTCCTCGGCGCCGGCGACCTTCATCTTGGCGTCGACGATGAGGCGACCGCGGTCCAGCGGGAGACCCATGGTGCCCATGAGGGGGCTGGCCATGATGCCCGCGCCCCAGATGAGGGTGCGCGAGGGGATCGGGGTCCCGTCGGTGAGGTTGATGACGTTGCCCTCGACGGAGGCCACGGAGACCCCGAGGCGCACGTCGATGCCACGGCCCTTGAGGGCGGACAGCGCGTACTGGCCCAGACGCGGCCCGAGCTCGGGCAGCACGGCGGGGGCGACGTCGATGAGCAGCCAGCGGACGTCGCGCACGTCGATGCTCGACCAGCGGTCGGCGACGCGGGAGAGCCAGCGGTGGGTCTGGGCGACGATCTCGGTGCCGGTGTAGCCGGCACCGACGGCGACGACGGTCATGCGCTCGGCGCGCTCGGCGTCGAAGCGGGGGTCGTCGGGCAGCGAGTCGGCCGCGTCGAGCTGGGAGAGCAGGTGGTCGCGCACGAACGCGGCCTCGCTGATCGTCTTGACCCCGCGGGCGCTCTCGGAGACGCCGGGGATCGGGAACCGGCGGGTCACCGAACCGGGGGCGAGCAGCAGCTTGTCGTAGGACAGCACCTGGGTGTCGTCGGTGACGACGCCGCGCTCGGACCGGGAGATGGTGACCGTCTTGGCCTCGGGGTCCACCGACGTGGCGTGGCCGATGACCAGCTTGTGACGGGGGAGGACCTGGCGCAGGGACACCGCGACGTGACGCGGTTCGATGACGGACGCGGTCACGTCCGGCAGCAGCGGCGCGTAGCTCAGGTGGTCAGTCGGGCTGACGATCACCAGCTCCGCCGTGGAGGCCGGAAGGAGCTTCTCGAGCTTCTTGCCGGCGTACAGGCCGGTGAAGCCACCCCCGACGATGACGACTCGCTGTCGATCGACCATGTGAACACCTTCTGTTCTTGGACTCGCCGGGACAGGTTCCCGCTTCGGTGCTCAGTCTTCCACCCGCGCGGGCGGGAACGTTCACGCGGGTGCGTCGGCGGCTGCTTCCAGCTCGGCGACGACGAGGCGCTTCATGCCCATCATGGCGTTCGTGGCCCGCCCGGCCCGTGCGCGGTCGGGGTCGCCGAGCAGCTCGTACAGCCGGTTCGGGACGATCTGCCAGGAGACGCCCCAGGGGTCCTTCAGCCAGCCGCACTGGCCCTCCGTACCGCCGTCGGCGACCAGCCCGTCCCAGTAGCGGTCGACCTCGGCCTGGTCGGCGCAGGCGACCTGGATCGAGAACGCCTCCGACTGCGGGTAGAGCGGCCCGCCGTTGATGATCGTGTAGGGCCGGCCGTCCAGGTCGAAGGACACCGTCAGCGGCGCCCCGTCGGGACCACCGGGCGACGTCGACGTGATCGCCGAGCCCGGGAAGAGGGAGACGTACAGCTGTGCGGCCGCGAGGCCGTCGTGGTCGAACCACAGGCAGGGGGTCGTGCTGGTCATCGTCGATCCGCCTCGATCTCGTTCCGGGCCGGGCACTGCGCCAGGTGGTCGTTCACGATCCCACAGGCCTGCATCGTGGCGTAGGCCGTCGTGGGTCCCACGAAGCGGAAACCCTCCGCCTTCAGCGCCTTCGACAAGGCGCTCGACTCCGCGGTGAGGGCCGGGACGTCGCCGGGGCTGCGCGGAACCTCCGGACGTGGTCGCGGGGCGGAGGACCACACGAGGTCGGAGAGGCTCCCGCCCCGCTCGGCGAGCGCGAGCAGCGTCCGGGCGTTGGCGATCGTCGCCTCGACCTTGAGCCGGTTGCGGATGATCCCCGGGTCGGCCAGGAGCCGGGCGACGTCGTCCTCGCCGTAGGCCGCGACCACCTCGGGGTCGAACCCGGCGAAGGCCGTCCGGAAGGTGTCGCGGCGACGCAGGACGGTGATCCAGCTGAGCCCGGACTGGAACGCCTCGAGGCTGATCCGTTCGTAGAGCTCCCGGTCACCGTGGACGGGACGGCCCCACTCCTCGTCGTGGTAGGCGGAGTAGAGGGGATCACCGTCACCGAAGCACCGGAACGGTCCGGCGGTCTGCACGCTCACCCGCCGAGCGTGGCACCCGGCTCCGACACGGGGTCGCTACCGTCCACCGGGTGAAGATCCTCGTGCTCAACGGTCCCAACCTCGGCCGGCTCGGCAAGCGCCAGCCGGAGGTCTACGGGACGACGACCCTGGCCGACGTCGACGCCCGGCTGCAGCGCCTGGCCGCCGAGCTCGGGGTGGAGGTCGAACTGCGCCAGACCGACGCCGAGCACGAGATGCTCGCCTGGATCCACGACGCCGCCGACGCCCGCCTCCCGGTCGTGCTGAACCCGGCCGCGTGGACGCACACCTCGGTGGCCCTGCGCGACGCCTGCGCGGAGCTGTCGGCCGGACTGGTGGAGCTGCACATCTCCAACGTGCACGCGCGGGAGGACTTCCGGCGCCACTCCCACATCACGCCGATCGCGACCGGTGTGATCGCGGGACTCGGCACGCAGGGCTACGAGCTGGCGCTGCGGTTCCTGGCCACGCGTGTCGGAGGTGGCGCGTAGGCTCGCCCGCGACCGAGGTGCCGTGTGGACAGTTGGGGAGAGTCGTCGTGGTCGAGCACATGAAGTGGTGGGGTTGGGGCCAGGAGGGCGTGGCCTTCCACCACGAGGACAAGCCGAACCTGGCGCCGTTCGTGAAGCGCGTCTCCGGCATCGACTTCAACGCTCCGCCCGCGCAGGTCCCGGAGCTGTCCGAGCTGGACGTCCCCGGATCCCGTGCCCCGCAGGAGCTGCGCGACGCCTTCGTCGAGGCGCTCGGTGCCGAGCACGTCCACGACGACGACATGGACCGCGTCGTGCACTGCTACGGCAAGTCCATGCGCGACCTCGTCCGCATCCGTCGCGGGGACTTCGGCCGCGTGCCCGACCTGATCCTCTACCCCGGCACCGAGGCCGAGGTGGAGACCGCCCTGCGGATCGCCCTGGACGCGGACGCCGTCCTCATCCCCTTCGGGGGCGGGTCCAACATCGTGGGTTCGCTGGAGGCCCCGCGCGAGGAGACGCGTCCGGTGCTCTCCCTGGACATGGGCCGCATGCGCTCGGTGCTCTCCCTCGACGAGACGTCCCAGACCGCGCGCATCCAGGCCGGCGCCCTCGGCCCGGACCTGGAGGCGCAGCTCAACGCCCGCGGCTGGACGATCGGCCACTTCCCGGACAGCTTCAAGCACTCCACCCTCGGCGGCTGGATCGCCACCCGGTCCTCCGGCATGCAGTCCGACCGCTTCGGCGACATCGCGGACATCACCCGGGCCGTGCGGGCCGTGACCCCCAAGGGGATCGTCGCGACCTCCGAGGTACCGGTGCAGTCCGTCGGACCGTCGGTGCGGGAGATGATCCTCGGCAGCGAGGGTCGCCTCGGGATCATCACCGAGGCGACCGTGCAGGTGCACCGGATCGCCGAGGAACGGGTCATCCAGGCCTACTTCTTCCCCGACTACGCCAGCGGTCTGAAGGCGATGCACGACATCGCCGCCTCCGACGCGACGCCCAGCATCACCCGGGTCTCGGACGCGAACGAGACCCAGTTCACCCTGGCCACCTCCAAGAAGGGCAGTGCGCTGGGGCAGCTGCTCAACAAGGGCGTCCAGCTCTACGCGAGCAAGCGCAAGGGCATCGACCTCGAGCAGATGTGCCTGTCGTTCATCGGGTTCGAGGGATCGTCCCTGTCGGTGCGCCGCAACAAGTCCCTCGTCGGCGACATCGTCAAGAAGCACGGCGGCTTCGGGGTCGGCTCGAACCCGGGGAGCCTCTACGACCAGAAGAAGTTCGACACCCCCTACATCCGCGACTTCATCCTCGACCGCGGCGCCTACGGCGACGTGTCCGAGACCTCCTCGTCGTGGACGACGCTGAACACGTTGCACGACAACGTGGTCGCGGCGGCGAACAAGGCCTTCGCCGAGGTCGGCATCAACGGCTTCGTGTTCTGCCACCTCTCCCACAGCTACCACTCCGGGGCGTGCCAGTACTTCACGTTCGCCTTCCAGCCGCCGACGGACCGCGACGGTCTGGAGGCCTACGACGCCGTCAAGGGCGCCATCCAGCAGGCCTTCATGGACAACGGCGGAACCCTCTCGCACCACCACGCCGTGGGGCGTGAGCACAAGCGCTGGGTGAACGAGGACGTGTCGCCGGCGGGGGCCGAGATCATCGGTGCGCTGTTCACGGGAGTCGACCCCGGCCGCAACCTCAACCCGGGCGCCATCGTCGACTGAGGACTCAGTCACGTCCGTAGGGCGAGGACACGACCCGAGCCGGTCGCGTCCTCGCCCCGCGCACGTTCAGGCGCTCGTCAGGCGCCGGGCCAGCGTCGTCCCGACGGGTACCCCGAGCCCGGTGCAGGCGTCCCACCCGGGACCGGCGGAGTAGTCGCCGTTGTCCCCGACGGTGATGTCGCGGAACCCCTCGGGACTGTTCCCGGCCCTGGCCCCCGCGTAGACGAGGGGTTGCAGCAGACCGAGTCCCGAGCCGCGGGCCTGGACGATCCGCGCGACCAGCGCCGCCCACAACGGGGCCACGGCGCTGGTTCCGCCGATGACCTGACGCCGGCCGTCGACGAGGACCTCGTAGCCCGTCTCGGGATCGGCCACGGCCGCGACGTCGGGAACCCCCCGCCCGGCCCCGCCGCCGACCCGGTCGAGCACCCCGGCGTCCCGTTGCCAGTCGGGCAGTCCGAAGGCCGCGCTGACCCCGCCGCCCGTGGCGCCGCGCCCGTTCCACACGACCTCGCGCTCGACGGCGCCGTCCGCGCCGACGCGCAGACTCGTTCCCCCGCAGGCCAGCGCGTGCGGGCTCGAGGCCGGGAAGTCCGCATGGGGGGCGCCGTCGTCGACCCCGTCGCCGCTGCCGTTGTCGCCGGCGGCGGCCGTCACCGTCACTCCGAGGGCCGCCGCGTCGGCGAGGGCGTCGTCGAAGGCGGCCCGGGCCTGCGCGGTCCAGGAGTCCTCGGGGCCGCCCCAGCTGATGCTGACCGCGGCCGGGGTGGGGTCGGCGTGCACCGCCGTGGAGAGGGCGTCGAGGAAGCCGCGGTCGGTGTTCGGGGCGAAGTAGACCGCCAGCCCGGCGCCGGGGGCCATCGCCCCGACGACCTCGATGTCCAGCATGACCTCGCCGTCGGCGCCGTCGGCCGCACCGGGGGAGTTCGACCCTCCGTCGACACCGATCGCACGGACCGCGGGGGTCGCGAGGCCCAGGCCCCGGAAGTAGGTGTCGAGGTCCTCCGGGCGGAACCCACCGCCCAGTTCGAGGATCGCGACCTCCGTCCCCGAACCGTCGGAGTCCGGGGGGAAGTCGTAGACCTCGGCCAGGCGGAGCGGGGTGAAGCTGCTCGTCACGGCCTCGGCCCGGGCCACGCGGAACTGGGCCCGCGCCTGCGGCCGGTCGTCGAGGCCGAGCACCGCGGTCACGATCCCGTCCAGCCCCTCCGGCAGACTGACCGAACCCTCCCGCTGCCGATGGCGGACGTCCTCTCCCGCAAGACCTTGCGAGACCACCTCGCGCAGGTCGACGTCGAAGAGGGCCGTGACGGCGGTGACCGGACCGCTCACCGACACCCGCCGCCCGGCCTCGTCGACGGCGTCCACGCGCAGCCCCGCGTCCTCGACGATCGAGCGCACCGTCGCGACGTCGGCGGGGTCCGCCCCGAACCCGGACCGGAGTTCCTCGCGGGAGAGGGCCCGCGGGGTGTTCACGACCTCCGCGGGCAGCGGTGCCCGCCGGCGCAGGACCAGCGTCACGTCGATCGACGCGTCGGGGGCGAGGGGGACCGCGTCGCGCGCACGGGGCGCGGCGGCCCGGGAGCTGCCCGAGAGGGGGCGGCGAGGGTCGTGCGACTGACTCTGCCGGGGCGTCTGGTCCGTCATGGCGTGGACTGTGCCACCCGGCCCTGACACCTGCCCGTGGGACCTGGCACGGTCGGTGCGTGGACTACGACGACGTGCTCGACCGGCTGACGCGGTGGGCCGGTGGCGACCCGAACGTGCGGGCGCTCCTCCTCACCGGTTCGGCCGCGGCCGGAGCCACGCACCCGCTCTCCGACCGCGACCTCGAGGTGTACGTGGACGACCCGACCCCGTTGCTGGACGACGACGCGTGGTGGTCGGAGCTGGGTGAGGTCCTCGTCGTCGAGAGGTTGCACGCACCCGGCTGGTACCCGTCACGGATCGTCTACTACGCCGACGGCAAGCTGGACCTCACGATCGTGCCCGTGGGGGAGCTGACGGCCGTCGTGCGCGACCGCCCGTTCACGGTCCTGGTCGACGCCGACGGGCTGACGGCCGGTCTCGAACCCGCGCCGCCGGTCCTGGAGCCGCCGAGCGCGGCCGACGTCGAACAGGCCCTGAACTGGGGCTACGCGGCGGCGTTGATGTGCGCGAAGGCGGTCGTGCGCGACGAACCGTGGTCGGCCAAGGTCCGGGACCGGGACCTGAAGGAGCAGCTGCTGCGGCTCGTCGAGTGGGACCACCGGGCGAGGTACGGGGCGGCGGTCGACGTCCGCTTCCTCGGGTCCCGGATGCGGGAGTGGATGGACCCGGACGTCCAACGCGAGCTCGAGGACTGCTGGGGCCGCTTCGACGGTGCGGACACCGCACGGGCGCTGCGGGCCGGCGTGCGGTTGTTCGCGCGGCTCGCGCAGCGCCTCGCGGCGCGGTCCGGGTTCGCGCCCTTCGACCACGAGCGCCTGCACGCCGAGATCGAGGCGATCCTCGGCTAGGCGACCAGCAGGTCGGCCCAGACCGTCTTGCCGTCCCCGCGCGGTGCCACCCACCAGCGCTCCGCGACCATCTGGACGATGAGCATCCCGCGCCCACCCGTCGCGTCGTCGGCGGTCTCGCGGGGTTGGGGGTGCTGGGTGGAGGTGTCCTCGACGCCGACGCAGAGCAGGGACTCGGCCAGGTCGTGACGCAGGGTCAGGGTGGCGGGGGAGCCGGTGTGCAGCAACGCGTTCGTCACCAGCTCCGAGACCACGAGCTCGGCCTCGTCGGCCCGGTCGACGAGGTCCCACGCCTGCAGCGTCGACCGCAGGTGGTCGCGGGCGGTGCGCACGGCGCGGCCGTCCGCAGGCAGCACCAGGCTCGTCTCCCTGGTCCCCGGAGCCGGGCCGGCGTAGTCGACGACGAGCAGGGCGGCGTCGTCGTTCTTGGTGCGCCGCGCCGGGGCCAGGACGTGGTCGGCGAGCAGTTCCGCGGGGGCCCCGGCCATCTCGGCCAGCGCGAGTTCGAGGGTCTCCTCGCCGGCGTCGCCGTCACGCGGCCACTCCACGAGACCGTCGGTGTAGAGCAGCAACCGGCTGCGGGCGACGAGCCGGTGGCGGGCCTGCGGGAACGTCGCGTCGGGCAGGACCCCCAGCGGCGGACCCGGCTCGACGTCGAGCTCACGGACCGGGCCGGGGGCGAAGAGCAGCGGGACGGGGTGACCGGCGCTGGCGACGACGACCTCACCGGTGCCTTCGTCCAACGACATCAGGCAGCACGTCGCGAACAGATCGCCCTCGAAGCTCTGCATCAACCGGTTCGTCCGCTCGAGCACGGCGGCGGGGTCGTGGCCTTCGCTGACGTAGGCCCGCACGGCCGTGCGGACGCGGCCCATCAGCGCCGCGGCGGCCGCGTTGTGGCCCTGCACGTCGCCCATCGACAGCACGAACGCACGGTCCGTGGGGATCGCGTCGAAGAAGTCCCCGCCCACCTCGGCCCCGTCGGTCCCGGGCAGGTAGCGCGAGGTCAGGCGCACCGCCTCGGTCTCCGGCAGCCGGTGCGGCAGCAGGGCGAGCTGGATGGCCCGGGCCGTCTCGGCGGCCTGGTTGGCGTGCAGCAGCTGCTCCTCGCGCGAGGCCGTCTGGCGGGCCCGGCGCTCGCGGTCGAAGATCGACACGACGAGCTGCGCGAGGTCGGCGAGGTCGGTGCGCTGGTGGTCGCTCAGTTCCGCGGACACCTCGTCGAAGACGCAGAGCGTGCCCAGGGCCAGGCCCTCGGGGGTGAGCAGCGGGGCGGCGGCGTAGCTGCGGATCCGACCGAGGCGACCGTCGACCCACGGGTTGGCCGCGAACCGGATGTCGCGGCGGGCGTCGGGGGCGTGGACGAGCCCGCCGTAGCCGAGGGAGTAGTAGCACATCGAGTCCTCGCGGGCGCAGTCCGCGCGGTCGAACCCCTCGGTGGCCAACTGCCGCTGGAGCTGGTCGTCGATGATGTTCACGACGGCGTTGGGCATCCCCGTGACCTTCCGGGCCAACCGCACGACCGCTTGCAGTTCGTGCGGTGGCGCCGCCGCGACGTCCACGTACTCGCGCAGCGCCGCGAGGCGCGCACTCTCGTCGTCGACCGGAGCCACCTCGGTGGACCGTGCCGAGGTAGCACCGTTCATGTCATTTACGTTACTACCTGACTACCCTCCGTGTTCTAGAAACCTGCAGTCAGTGCCGATCGGGGTGGCGGCGCTTCGCCCCGGACGGCATGGCGTTCCAGACGGTGCTGACGAGCCGACGCGGAACCACGTCCAGGGCCGTCGAGACGAGCTTCCAGCGACGCGTCGGGATGCTCACCGTGCGGCCGGCGAAGAGGTCGTCCAACGCGGAGTCGACGACGTCGTCGATGTCCAGCCAGATCCGGTTGGTCAGACCCGACCCCCCGCCCGAGCGCATCCCCGAACGGGCGTGGAACTCGGTGCGCACGTAGCCCGGCTCCACGACCGTCGCGCTGACGCCGCTGCCCTTCAGCTCACCCGCGAGGGTCTCGGTCAGCACGATCACGTAGGCCTTGGCGGCGGAGTAGTGCCCGCCCCCCGGGACCAGACCGGCGACGGAGCCGACGTTGAGGATCCGACCGCGACCGCGGGGCACCATCGCCCCCGTCGCCGCCCGCGACAAGACCATCACCGCCCGGCAGAGCACGTCGAACATGCGCTCGTGGTCGGCGACCTCACCGTCGAAGAAGCGCTGCTTCAAGCCGAAGCCGGCGTTGTTCACGAGGACGTCCACGGGGGCCTCGGGGCTGGCGACCCGCTCGGCCACCCGCTGCAGGTCCGCACGCACGGAGAGGTCGGCGGCGATGACCTCGACGTCGACCCCGTGCTCGGCCCGCAGTGCGGCCGCCGACGACTCCAGCCGGGTCTCGTCGCGCGCGACGATCACCAGGTCGTGACCACGGCGGGCCAGCGAGTGCGCGAACCCCGCCCCCAGACCGGCGGTCGCCCCCGTGACGAGGGCGGTCGGACGCGGAGCGCGGGCAGGCGTGGAGCTGGTCACGAGGGGGGAGCCTACGGGGCCACGGCGACCGGGCGCCGACCCCACACGCGTTGCGCCGCCAGGCAGACCACCGCCGCCGTGAGCACCGCGCAGGAGGCCGTGGTGAGGGCCTCCCGCGGGCCCGCGGCGTCCAGGATCAGGCCGGCGGCCGCGTTGCCCAGCGCCGCGCCCGCGGTGATCGCCGTGGACAGCCACGCCTGCGCCTCCCCGAGCCGGTGGGCCGGGGCCAGCTGGTCCACCAACCCCTGAGCGGCGATGAGGTTCGGGGAGATGAAGAGCCCGGCGAAGAAGAGGACCACCATCAGGACGACGAGCGGCACGTCCGCCCCGGCGCTCGTCGCGACGGCCAGGAGCAGGACCCCGAACAGGGCCAGCGTCACCAGCAGCCGACGCCGGTCCGGACTGCGCCAGTCCCGGCTGCCGTAGAGCAGACCGCCGATGGCCGACCCGCCGGCGATCGGCGCGAACAGCACCCCCAGCCGGTCCGCCGACCCCAGCAGGTGCTCGGCCAGTCCGGCGATCGAGACGTCGAGGATGCCGAAGCCGATGCTCATGACGGCCATCACGACCAGCAGCAGGACGAACCCCGGGCTGTGCAGCAGCGCCGCTCCCGCACCGTGCGACCCACCCTCCCCGACGGTGGCCGGTGGCCGCCGCGCGCCGGGGGAGCGGACGTAGGCCATCGTCCCGCCGAACAGCAGCAGCACCGTCACCAGCAGGGGCAGCGCGGCGACCCCGAGCAGCAGCAACCCGCTGAGCAGCAGGGGGCCGCCGACGAAGATCGTCTCCACCGCCGCCGCGTCGAGGGCGTACCCGCGCCGACGCGGTCGTTCCTCCAGGACCACCACCCGCCAGGTCGAACGCATCGCCGGGCTCAGGGGCGGGAACGCGGTCCCGGCGAGCAGGGCCAGCACGGGCAGGACCGGCTCCGGAACCGCCTGCCACACCGTCGCTCCCGTCAGGAGCAGCAGCAGCCCACCACTCGCCGCCGCGGTGGGGACCAGGACGCGCGGTTGCCCCAGCCGGTCCAGCGCCCGGCCCCAGAACGGCGAACCGAGCGCCAGCCCGACCGCGAACAGCCCCGTGACGATCCCGGCGAGGGAGTAGGAGTCGCGTTGGTCGCGCACCAGCAGCACCAGCCCCAGCGGGGCCGTGGCGATGGGGATGCGGGCCACCACCGAGGAGATGAACGGACGTGCCACCAACGGATCGCGCAACAGCGCGAAGTACCCCGACATCCCCACCAAGTTCCTTCTCGGCGCTCGCTGCACCGCGACCGCACCAGCCTTGGGGTCGAGCTTGTCAGACGGGCCAGATGCGCGCGCAGTGCCCACCGGCGCGGCGGGCCGCGTCCAGCGCCGCGACGGCCTGCCGCTGCGCCTCCGCACCCGTGGCCGCCCGCGTCGGGGCGAGGCTCGCGCCGATGCTCACCGACACGTCGGGATGGGTGTCCATCGACGTCTCCACCGCCATGAGCAGGGCGTCGGCGACGCGTTCGACGACACCCTCGCTGCCCGCCCGCGGCAACCCGGTCAGGAGGACGGCGAAGAGGTCGGGGCCGACCGGGATCCACCGGTCGACCGAGCGCACCGCCCGGCGCATCCGGGCCACGACCGTGGCGCGCGACGCCGTCGAGGAGCCCTCGGAGCCGTCGACGCCGACCACCAGCAGACCCGTCCCGGTGCCGACCCGCCGGTCGTCGTCGATCGCCTGCGACACCGTGGCCACCAGGTCCCGTTGCCCGGCCGGGGCCAGGTCCACGACCGCGGGGGACGCCTCGCCGGTGCGCTCGGGGGTCCGCTCCGGTGCCTGCTCCAGCAGCCCCGCCAGGACCGAGACCACGAGGTCACGGTCGTGGGAGACGACGAGGTCGAACTCTGCGCCCACGGGCCGGGCGAGCACGATCGAGGCGAAGTGCGGCCCCAGCACGACCGCGCCCACCTCGTCGGCGCCGGGCAGGGACAGCGAGAACCCGGCGCGCCGGGCCAGTTGCTCGTGCCGGGCGACGCGCTCGGCCGACGCCGTCCCGAGGCTGACGACCGCGGTGGGTTCGACGCTGCGCAGCGCGTGCCGTTCCAGGTGCCGGAGGGTGTCCTCCACGACGTCCGCGTCGACGCGTCGCGCGGCCCGTCGGCACGCGACCGCCGCGAAGGGCGACCCGGTGAGGGGTGCCGGTCGCGCGGCCGGCCGCAGCGGCTCGCGGGCCGCAGCCGTGGCGTCCTCGCTCGGCCGACCGAAGAACCACCCCTGCCCCAGCGTGGCGCCCAGGGCGCGAGCGGTCCGCAGGTCCGCGGCGTTCTCGATCCGCTCGGCGAGCACGAGCGAGCCGTCCCGTTCGGCCTGGGCGCCGACGGCCTGGACGATCGTGGCCACCTCGGCCTCGGGTCGGGCGGCCAGCAGACGCAGGTCCAGCTTGAGGACGTCGGGACGCAGCACGGGCAGCAGGGCCAGCGCCGCCGGGTCCGCGCCCAGGTCGTCCAGGGCGATCCCCCACCCGCGCTCGCGCAGGCGGGCCGCGAGCCGGAAGACGTCACCCGGCCGCGTGGTGAGGGCCCGCTCGGTCAGGTCCGCCACGACGTGGGCGTGGTCTCCGGACGGGACCTCCACCAGGTCCGTGGAGACGTTGACGAAGAGGGTGGCCGCGCCCGTCGACGTGCTCAGCGCCGTGCGCAGGCAGGCGGCGTCCAGGTCGGCGAGCCGGCCGGCGTCCGCAGCCGCCGTGAACAACTGCTCCGGGGAAGCGAGGGCGGAACCGTGCGGACCGCGGACCAGGGCCTCCACGGCGACGGGTTCGCCGGTGGCCAGGTCGACCACGGTCTGGAACACCGAGCGGAGGGCGTTCTCGCGCAGCACCTGCCCGAGCGCAGGGCCGGGCGCGCTCGTGGGGTCGGTGCGCAGCGGGGTCACCCGGTCGACGTCGGCACGTTGGGCCACGAGCTTGAGCCCGAACGGGTGAACGGTGACGCACCGTCCGCTACCGGCGCAGATCGTTCGACATGGTCGAACCGGACGCGTTGACGCCGGTCCTGCCCCCTCCTACCTTCCAGACCACGGCAACTTCGCCGTCTGCACGCCCGACTCAACGTGGAGTTCCCATGTCCCACAGTTCTTCGACGGAGTCCGCCGCGCCCGCGGCGACGATCCGTCGCAAACCCACGCTCGTCGGTGAGCTCCTCGCCGAGTTCGCCGGTACCGCGATCCTCATCCTGTTCGGCGTCGGTGTCGTCGCCCAGGTCGTGGCCGGCAAGAACGGCGGCGCCGACTCGATCCACTGGGCCTGGGGCCTCGGGGTCACCTTCGGCATCTACGTCGCCGGCCGCACGACCGGTGCCCACCTGAACCCCGCGGTCACCATCGCGCTCGCCGTGTTCCAGGGCTTCTCCTGGAAGAAGGTCCTGCCCTACAGCGTGGCGCAGTTCCTCGGGGCGTTCGTGGCCGCGCTGCTGGTCCGCTGGGTCTACGCCGGCCCGATCGACGCGCTCGACCCGGGTCACACGTACACCAGCCAGGGCATCTTCTCCACCCTGCCCGGCGCCGACGTCAGCGTCGGTGGCGCGTTCCTCGACCAGGTCCTCGGCACCGCGATCCTCGTGTTCCTGATCTTCGCGGTCTCCCAGGCGAAGGCCATGCCCCCGGGCGCGAACCTCACGCCGTTCATCGTCGGCCTCATCGTGGTCGGCATCGGGATGGCGTGGGGCAGCAACGCCGGCTACGCCATCAACCCGGCCCGCGACTTCGGCCCCCGGCTCGCCTCGTTCGTGACCGGGTACTCCACCGCCATGCGCGAACCCGGTGGGGCGTTCTACTTCTGGGTCCCGATCGTCGCCCCGATCCTCGGTGGTCTCATCGGCGGTGCGCTGTACAAGGTGCTCGTCGAGCGCCACCTGCCCGACGAGGACGCCCCGGAGCCCGAGGGCCGCGTCCTCACCGAAGACTGACCCGACCACTCAACGCAGAGAGACGGACGAGAAGACATGACGGACACCAGCGGACCTCAGTACGTCGGCGCGGTCGACCAGGGCACCACCTCCAGCCGTTTCATGGTCTTCGACCACGGCGGCAACGAGATCGCCAAGTACCAGCTCGAGCACACCCAGATCATGCCCAAGCCCGGCTGGGTCGAGCACGACCCGATCGAGATCTGGGAGCGCACCAGCTCGGTCATCCAGTCCGGTCTGCGCCAGGCCAACCTGACGTACAAGGACCTCGCCGCCCTGGGCATCACCAACCAGCGCGAGACCGCCGTCGTCTGGAACAAGACCACCGGTCGCCCGTACTACAACGCGATCGTCTGGCAGGACACCCGCACCGACCGGATCGCCTCTGCGCTGGACCGCGACGAGCGCGGCCAGAAGATCCGCCAGAAGACCGGGCTGCCGCCCGCCACGTACTTCTCCGGCGGCAAGATCCAGTGGATCCTCGAGAACGTCGACGGGGTGCGCGAGGCCGCGGAGAAGGGTGACGCCATCTTCGGCAACACCGACTCCTGGCTCATCTGGAACCTCACCGGCGGCCCGCGCGGCGGTGCCCACGTCACCGACGTCACCAACGCCAGCCGCACGATGCTGATGGACCTCGAGACCCTCGACTGGGACGACGAGCTGCTCGCGATCTTCGGCATCCCCCGCCAGATGCTGCCCACGATCAAGCCGTCCTCCTACACCGAGGGTTACGGCGAGACCCTGGAGACCGGCCCCCTGGGCGGCAAGGTCAAGCTGACCGGCATCCTCGGCGACCAGCAGGCCGCCATGGTCGGGCAGGTCTGCTTCGACCCCGGCATGGCCAAGAACACCTACGGCACCGGCAACTTCATGCTGCTGAACACCGGTGAGGAGCTCGTGCGCTCCAAGGCCGGGCTGCTGACGACGGTCTGCTACCAGTTCAACGACGAGAAGCCGGTCTACGCCCTCGAGGGTTCGATCGCCGTCACCGGCTCGGCCATCCAGTGGCTGCGCGACCAGCTCGGCATCATCTCCGGTGCCGGGGAGTCGGAGTCGCTGGCCCGCCAGGTGGAGGACTCCGGCGGCTGCTACTTCGTGCCGGCCTTCTCCGGGTTGTTCGCGCCGTACTGGCGCTCCGACGCCCGCGGCGCCATCGTCGGGCTCTCGCGCTACAACACCAACGCGCACATCGCCCGGGCCGCGCTGGAGGCGATCTGCTACCAGAGCCGCGACGTCACCGAGGCCATGACCGCCGACTCCGGCGTCGAGGTCGAGGTGCTCAAGGTCGACGGTGGCATCACCGCCAACCAGCTCTGCATGCAGCTGCAGGCCGACATCCTCGGCGTCCCCGTCTCCAAGCCCGTCGTCGCCGAGACGACGGCGCTGGGCGCGGCCTACGCCGCCGGTCTGGCCGTCGGGTTCTGGAAGAACCTCGACGAGCTGCGCGAGAACTGGAACGAGGGCGCGCGCTGGGAGCCGACCTGGAACGAGGAGCAGCGCAAGGACGGCTACACCGGCTGGAAGAAGGCCGTGGAGCGCACGCTGAACTGGGTCGACGTCGACTGACCCACCCCTGAACGCGTCGGGCGCGCGCGATGCGCGCCCGGCGCACACCATGGAGCAGAACCCGCAAGAAGAGGTTGAGGAGCAGGACGTGGAGATCAAGGCACTGTCACCGCAGGCACGGGAAGACGCGCTGCGCGAGATGGCAGAAGGTGAACTCGACGTCCTCGTCATCGGTGGCGGCGTCGTCGGGACGGGAGCCGCGCTCGACGCGGTGACCCGCGGTCTGCGCACCGCGATGGTCGAGGCACGGGACTGGGCGTCGGGTACCTCGAGCCGGTCCTCGAAGCTGATCCACGGTGGCCTGCGCTACCTGGAGATGCTGGACTTCGCGCTGGTGCACGAGGCGCTGAGCGAGCGCGGTCTGCTGCGCAACAAGCTCGCCCCGCACCTGGTGAAGCCGGTGCCGTTCCTCTACCCGCTGTCCAAGCGCCTCGTGGAGCGCCCCTACATCGGCTCGGGCATCGCGCTCTACGACGGCATGGCGATCTCGGGGGGCAACAACAAGGGCTTCCCGCTGCACCGCCACCTCACGCGGCGCGGTGTCGCCAAGGAGGCCCCCGGTCTGCGCAAGGACGCCATGGTCGGCGCGATCCAGTACTACGACGGCCAGGTCGACGACGCCCGCCACACCATGATGATCGCCCGCACCGCGGCGACCTACGGGGCCATGATCGCCAACCGCACCCGGGTGAAGGAGTTCATCCGCGAGGGTGAGCGCGTCATCGGTGCGGTCCTCGTGGACCTCGAGACCGGGGCCGAGATCAAGGTCCGCTCCAAGCAGGTCATCAACGCGACGGGTGTCTGGACCGACGAGACGCAGGAACTGGTGAACGCCCGCGGGCAGTTCAAGGTCCGGGCGTCCAAGGGCATCCACCTCGTCGTCCCGCGCGACCGCATCCAGTCCAAGACCGGTGTGATCCTGCGGACCGAGAAGTCCGTCCTCTTCATCATCCCCTGGGGCCGGCACTGGATCATCGGGACGACCGACACCGACTGGACGATGGACAAGGCCCACCCGGCCGCGACCAGCGCCGACATCGACTACGTCCTCGAGCACGCCAACTCGGTGCTGAAGTCCCCGCTGACCCGCAAGGACGTCCAGGGCGTCTTCGCGGGCCTCCGTCCGCTGCTGTCGGGGGAGTCGGAGTCGACCTCCAAGCTCTCCCGCGAGCACGTCGTCGGCCACCCCGTCCCGGGTCTCGTCGTCGTCGCGGGCGGCAAGTACACGACCTACCGCGTCATGGCCAAGGACGCCGTGGACGTGGCCGTCGACGGTCTCGACGGGAAGATCCCGGTCTCCACGACCGAGAACGTCCCGCTCGTCGGGGCCGAGGGGTACCACGCGATGTGGAACCGTCGCCACGCCCTGGCGGCGCAGGCCGGCATCCACGTCGACCACGTCGAGCACCTGCTGAACCGCTACGGCTCGGCGATCGACGAGGTCCTCGCGCTCGTCGCGGCGGACCCGACGCTGGGTGAGGCCCTGCCGCACGCGGACGACTACCTGAAGGCCGAGGTCGTCTACGCGGTGACCCACGAGGGCGCCCGTCACCTCGACGACGTCCTCGCCCGCCGCACCCGGATCTCGATCGAGACCTACGACCGCGGCACCGAGACCGCGGAACTCGCGGCCGACCTGATGGCCGGGCCGCTGGGCTGGGACGACGAACGTCGTTCCACCGAGGTCAAGACCTACCAGCAGCGCGTGGCCGCCGAACGCGCCTCGCAGGAACAGCCGGACGACGCCTCCGCCGACGCCGTGCGGCTGCAGGCGCCGGAGATCGTCCCCGTCTGATCCGCTGAGCCCGCAGGCCCTCACCCCGACGGGGTGGGGGCCTGCGGCGTTCACCCTGCGCCGGGCGGGAGCGCGATCTAGGGTCACGTCCGTGAGACCGTTCCTGCTGCTGGCCACCCGCGCCGACGACGCCGTCGCGGAGTCGGAGATCCAGGCGTTCCTGCGCTACGGGCAGTTCGGGCCGGGGGAGCTGCGCCGGATCCGGTTGGAACGCGACCCGCTGCCGGAGCTGGACCTGGCGGAGTTCTCCGGGATCCTCCTCGGCGGCAGCCCGTTCTGCACGAGCGACCCGGAGGAGACGAAGTCCCCGGTCCAGCGGCGGGTGGAGCGCGAACTCTCCGGGCTGATGGACCGGGTCATCGAGGAGGACGTGCCGTTCCTCGGCGCCTGCTACGGCGTGGGGACCCTAGGGGTGCACCAGGGCGGGACCGTCGACCACACCCACGGCGAACCCATCGGCACGGTCCCGGTGACGCTCACCGCGGCCGGTCGGGCCGACCCCCTCTTCGGTTCCCTGCCGTCGACGTTCGACGCCTTCGTCGGTCACAAGGAGGCGGTCCGGGACGTCCCCCCGCACGCCGTCGTCCTGGCGTCCTCCCCGACGTGTCCGGTGCAGGCCTTCCGCGTCGGGGACCACCAGTACGCCACCCAGTTCCACCCCGAACTCGACGTCGAGGGCATCCTGGAGCGGGTCGCGGTCTACCGGCACGAGGGGTACTTCGACCCGGCGGAGTACGACGAGGTCGTCGCGCAGTTGCGCCGCTCCCAGGCCACGGCGGCGACGGCGCTGCTCCGGGGCTTCGTGCGGCGCTACCGGCGCGACGAGCGGGAGCTCAAGGCCACGTAGTAGGGCCGCAGGACGTCGGCGATCCCCGCCGCGCCGGGACCGAGGACGAGGTCGTCGAGGTCGTCGACCACGGTCCGGCCCGGGATCCGGCGTCGGACCCCCAGTTCGGGCAGTGGCCCGCCGCTGCGGTGGAACGTCGCGACGTGGCGGGACAGGTCCTCCACGGGTTCGGAGGGTCCGGAGGCGGCGGTGGTGATGCGACGCACGAGGTCCCCGAGTTCCACCCCGCGCAGGGTCAGCGTCGTGGCGGGTTCGGCGTCGAGCCGTTCGGCCAGGGCGTAGACGACGGCCGCGGCGTGCTTGCAGGGTTCCCCGTCGTCGGGGCAGCTGCAGTCGTACTCGACCTCGGCGTCCTCGGGCAGGAGCTCGATCCCGATGCCGGACAGCAGGTCCACCAGTCCCGGCGGGACGTCACCCTCGAACAGCGGGGCCAGCAGCAGCGGGTTCTCGACGACGGTCGCGACGACGGCCTCGACCTCGGAGGCCGACCACCGGCGGACGAGGATCTCGACCAGGTAGGGCCGGGGCCGGGACCCCTGCACCCGGGCGCCGACCGCCCCTGGTCGCGGGGTCAGTTCGACG
Source organism: Kineococcus sp. AC630 (assembly GCF_979255925.1). Lineage (NCBI taxonomy): Bacteria > Bacillati > Actinomycetota > Actinomycetes > Kineosporiales > Kineosporiaceae > Kineococcus > Kineococcus sp. AC630. The sequence continues at coordinate 72,864 of NZ_CEEDMJ010000001.1, read as the reverse complement.
ACCTGCCCCGCCCGCGCGTAGGTCCGGCCCCGGGCCAGCCTCCCGGCGTCACCGGTGCGTTCGAGCGCGGCGGTGAACCGCTGGGACCACCAGTTCTGCGCGATCCGGCCGCGTTGCGACCGCAGCTTCGGGCCCCCGCCCGCGCGGCGCCGGCCGTACTGCTCCCAGTCGGGCATCAGTCGCCCACCGCGTTCTCGCCGAGGCTGATGAGTTCGCGCAGGGCGTCCCCGTCGAGTTCGGTGATCCAGCCCTCGCCGCTGCCGACGACGGAGTCGGCCAGGTCCCGTTTCCGCGTGATGACGGCGTCCACCCGTTCCTCCACCGTTCCGACGCTGACGAGCTTGCGCACCTGGACCTGGCGGTGCTGCCCGATCCGGTAGGCCCGGTCGGTGGCCTGGTCCTCGACGGCGGGGTTCCACCAGCGGTCGACGTGCACGACGTGGTTGGCCGCCGTGAGGTTCAACCCGGTGCCGCCCGCCTTGAGGGAGAGCAGCATGACCCCCGGACCGCCGGACTCGGAGAACTCCGCGACCATCCGGTCGCGGCCCCGTCGCGAGACGCCGCCGTGCAGGAACGGCACGGGTTCCCCGGTGCGATCGGCGAGGTGCGGACCGAGCATGTGGCCGAACTCGGCGAACTGGGTGAAGCAGAGGACCTTCTCACCCTCGGAGCGCGCCGACGTGACGATGTCGTCGAGGAGTTCCAGCTTCCCCGACCGGTGCCGCCCGCGGTGCAGGACCCCGGAGGAGTCGCCGAGGTAGTGCGCGGGGTGGTTGCAGATCTGCTTCAACCGGGTCAGCGTGGCCAGGATCAAGCCGCGACGGGACATCCCGCCCGGGTCGGAGTCATTGTCCGCGAGTCGTTTCACGAGCTCGTCGACGACACGCCGGTACAGCGCCGCCTGCTCGGGGGTGAGGTTGGCCCGGACGGTCATCTCGATCTTCTCGGGCAGGTCGCCGGCGACGGTGGGGTCGGTCTTGACCCGGCGCAGCACGAACGGGCGGGTGACGACGGCGAGCCGGCGGGCCGGTTCCTCGTGGCCGAGCTTCTCGATGGGGACGGCGAAGGTGTCCCGGAAGCTCGCGGCGCTGCCCAGCAGTCCGGGGTTCGTGGCGTCGAGCACGGCCCGCAGGTCCTCCAGCCGGTTCTCCACGGGGGTCCCGGTGAGGGCGACCCGGTGCGCGGCCGGGATCGCGCGCACGGCGCGGGCCTGTCGGGTGTTGGCGTTCTTCACGTACTGGGCCTCGTCGAGGGCGACCCGGTGCCACGTCGCCGCGGCGAGGTCGGCCACGTCGCGGACCAGCAGCCCGTACGTCGTGACGACCAGGTCGTGCTGCGCCGCGACCGCGGCGAACTCCGTACCCCGGGGCCGTCCCGTCCCGTGCTGGACGTGCACCCGCAGCCCCGGCGCGAACCGGGACGCCTCCGCGGCCCAGTTCCCGACGACCGACATCGGGCAGACCAGCAGGGTCGGTCCCGGTTCGCGGGGTTTCTCGTGCAGCAGCAACGCGATCAGCTGCAACGTCTTGCCGAGCCCCATGTCGTCGGCGAGGACGGCACCGAGGCCGAGGTCGGACATCGTCGCGAGCCAGGTCAGACCGCGGCGCTGGTAGGGCCGCAGGACCGCTCGCAGCCCCGGCGGGTCGGGGAGTTCCGGCAACCGCTGGGCGGCGTCACCCGAGAGCACGTCCCCGAGGATCCCGCGGGCGTCGACCCCCGTGACCGGGGCCGGCAGGTCACGTCCGGCGCCGACCATGGCGAGGACGTCCAGCACCGACGCCTTGCCGTTGCCCCGGGTGCGGAGGAACGTCGCGCTGCGCCGCAGCGTCTCGAGGTCGACCTGCACCCATTCCCCGCGGAACTGGACGAGCGAGGCCTTGGAGGCGGCCAGGGCCAGGAGTTCGGCCTCGGTGATCGGGGAGTCCCCGAGGGCGACCTGCCACCGGAAGGCGATGAGGTCGTCCTTGCGCACCTGCGGATCGGTGATCATCCCGGGGTGGGTGGCGGAGGCGTTGAGGGACAGCGACAGCGCCTTCTTCGTCCAGTGCCGGGGGAGCTGCAGCGGGATCCCCGCGGCGGCGAGCTTCGGACCACCGTTCTCGACGAGGTCGAGCAGCTCCTCGATCGAGAGTTCCACCCCGGCCTCGGCGGCCGCGTCCCCGCGTCGTGACGTTCCGCCGAGGATGCGCCGCAACGGCGGGTGGACGGCACCGGCGCGGGCGGTCCCCGTGAGCATCAGCAGCAACGGGTCCTCGCCGTCGGGGGAACTCGCCCCCTCGGCCCGCGCCTGATCCAGGGTGAGGGTGAGGCTGGGGTCGTCCAAGGGGCGCAGCCGGGTCTGGATCCGCCAGTTCAGGTCCGCGACCCGGTCGGACTCGCGGGTGTCGAGCTTCCCGTCGGCCAGTTCCTCGGGGACGTCCTCCCACGGTTCGGGTTCCACGACGCGCAGGACGACGTCGTAGCCGGCGTCGTCACCGCTGCGGTGCCACTCGCGGACCCGCCGCGACAGCGCCCGCAGGTTCCCGGCGTCCGGGACAGGTTCCCCCCGCTGCAGTGCCCCGATCCACGCCTGCACGCTCGGGCCCTCCGGCACCTCGTGCAGCCGGACCCGCTCGGTGCGCTCGGCGGTGAGGACGTCGACGACGAGCGTGCAGACGTCGTCGAGCACCGAGGTGGCCGCCGGCGGTCCGTCGTGGCGTCCCGGTCCGGGCTCGGCGCGCAGCACCGGCGGGCAGGCTTCGGCGACGGCGGCGCGCCAGCGGTGGAACGCGCGGTCCGGGAGGGGGATCCAGCGGGCGGTGAACCGCTCACCGTCGCCGCTGAGGTCGGGGACGACGTGCCCCGCGTCGACGGCCGCCCGGGCGCCCGCCGCGACGTGCGCGATCCAGCGCAACCCGTCGGAGACGGGCGGCTGCTGCGCGCTGACCTCGGTGAGGACCTCGACGGCCCGGGCCCCCGGGAGTTCCACGACGTCCACCTCCACCGGGGCGAGCCGCAGGTCCTCGCGCGCTCGCCCCGTGGAGGCGGCCGGACGCCCCGCCGGGGTGCACGGGAGCAGCAGCGTCACCGTCCGGCTGCTCGGGCGGGAGAGGGCGTCGGCCAGCGCCGTGGCGCGGGGTGCGAGGGAGGCCAGGGCCGCCAGGTCGGCGGGCCGGGCGGTGCCGGGACGCCGGCGCGGCACCTCGACCCAGAGGGCGAGCGTCTGCGCGCGGGTCCAGAGCCCGTGGACGACCAGCACCGGGGCAGCCTACGGCCACGGCAGGTCCGCGACGGCTGGACGGATTCCGGGGAAGTCACCCGTTCGGCCTAGTGGACGTGGCAGGCTGTTCGCCACGGCCACCGCCGGGGGGAGTGGTCGCCTGTCGTCCACACGTCTCTGGTTCGGGGGGAATCCCATGTACCGCAAGGTCTTCGCCGCGCTCGCGGCCACGTTCGTCCTGCTCGTCGGGGTGGCGCCGGCGGCGTCCGCCGGCCCACGGTCCGGTCTCACGCTGTCGGCCGTGGACGTCGGCGTCTACGGTCCGGCCACCAACCCGGTCTTCTTCGGCTGCCAGTCGATCCACCCGCCGTCCTCGGACTGCGGCTACGTCTACGTCACCGCGACGGTCTCCGGTTTCGACGCCTACGGCGGCCTCAGCGACGACCCGTCGAGCCAGAACCAGCTCGGCGGCTTCGGCGGTCCGGGTTCCTCGGCCCGCCTCACCGAGCGGTACACGTGCGGGACGAGCACGCGGGTCCGGTGGCTGAGCACCACCCTCGCCCCGTCCGGGATCTGGGGCGGCTACGGCGGCACCACGAACCGCTACACCCGGCAGGGCACGAACGCCGCCAGGCTCAACGCCGGCTTCCAGTTCCCGAACCCCCGCAGCACCTGCGACGACCTGAAGATCCGCGCCGCCTGGGTGAGCGACGTCCGCCTCGGCTTCGACGGGACCAACGGCGCCCCCGACCGGGTGTTCCGCCTGCGCGGGACGCACCGGGTCCCGCTGCCCGCCTGATCGCGCAGCACGTCCACCCCCGCAGCCGGTCGGCTGCGGGGGCTTCCACGGCTTCGAAGACCAGTCAGGTGTCCTGACCGCCGACGTTGGTGACACGCCGAAGGCCACCGGGTCCGTGACGTGAGGAAGTCCTCCGAGCGGGGTGCGGAGCGCTCGAGGAACCGCACCAGCAATCGGAAGTCTCCGTGCCTCGCGACGCTGCTCCCACTCCCGTCGGACGCCCGGAGCTCGCTCGCGTCGTGGTCGACGACGGCTGGCCCGGCCACCGAGCTGGTGAACGCTTCCAGGTCTTCCGGACGGGCCCCGTGAGGTGTGCGCCGCGATGCCTTCGGAGCACGCACTCACCTTCTGCACGTGTTGTGCTTCTGTCACCGCGCCACGAGAGGCACTGATCGTCGCTGGTCCACCACCCTCGATCGCGGGGTGGTTCTTGCCGTTCGAGACCTCCACCACCACGAAACTCACCGCTGATCAGCGACAGTTCAACCTCGTTTGCGTTCACGCCAGAGCCCGCGCCGAGCAGGGCAACGCCTGGTTGGAGAACTACCGCGTTCGAGAAGAAGTCATTCCTGTCCATGGCGGATCGGATTCCTCGCCGCCGCAGGCCTTGTCCCGCAACACCTCGACCACGGCGCACGACACGATGAATCGCGACGACCGCATTGCTGTTGCGAAGTGCTCGATGAAATTGAATGCGTGCACGGGTTCGCGGCTGAGATGTGAATCATTTGTGTCTGCCGACGGCTGGGGGTACGGTCGCCGGGTGGACCTGTCAGCCTTTGGTGGTCAGCCAGGCGCTGGCTCCGGGACGTCTTTGCGTCAGCAGAACTCTCAAGCCGTCCTCACGACGTTGTACCGGTACGGGCAGTGCCGTGAGGTGGTACCGGCTTTGCGTGTGACGGAGATCATGAGCAACACCGGCCTGTCTCGCCCCACGGTCGAGACCGTCGCCGAAGGGCTGACAGCTCAAGGGTGGCTGACTCTGGTCGAGCCTGCCGGGGGTGGGGGACGGCTGGGTCGGCCGGCGAAGACGTACAAGTTCCACGCTGGAGCTGGTCACGTCGTCGGTGTCGATGTGGGCGCCGAGGAGGTGGCTGTCTGCGTCGCCGACCTGCTCGGCGTTCAGGTCGCTGTCGTTCGTGAGGCTGTCGCCCCCGACACCCCGGCCACCCGGCGTTTCGCCGTCCTGGAGCGAGCTCTGCGCTCCTGCTTGACGACGGCCGGCCTCACGCCGAAAGATCCCCTCGCCGTCACGGTGGGAACCCCAGGCATCCTGGACCTCGCTCGTCAGCGGATCCTCACCTCTCCCGGCCTGTCTGGCTGGACGGATTTCGATCTTCGCGGCTCACTCGAGGAGTTGGTGGCCTGCGAGGTGGAGCTGGAGAACGACGCCAACCTGGCTGCTGTCGCCGAACGTGCCGTGCACCGCGGTGGCGGACCGGCGGAGCCTGGTGATCTGATCTTCCTCCTCCTGGGTGAGCGGTTGGGGGCAGGAGTCATCGTCAACGGCCAGCTGGTTCGTGGGCACAACGGGGCCAGCGGCGAACTGTGGCACGTGCGCAGTGGCGTGTCGAAGCCTCGGAGCGAGGACGTCCACCCGCTGGGTTCGATCGTCAACGCACCGAACTTGGTGGCGGCTGCAGACCTCGGGCAACAGCGGGATCTCCGGTCGTCGTCAGCACGGGCGGTCGGTCGTGGAGAACGAAACGGCGTGAGTCCCGCCGAAGTGCGCAGCGTTGACGAGATGGCACGGGAGCTGGCCCGGGGCATCTCTCCTGTCCTGCTGGCCTTGGACACCGAGATCGTGGTGCTGGGTGGCCACATGGGCGACGCGGGGCCCGCGCTCCAGGAGGCGCTGGTCGGTGAATTGCGTGACCTCGTCCTCTACCCACCGGATGTGGTCCTCTCGACTCTGGGAGTCGACGCCATCTTGGACGGAGCCGTTCTGCAGGGACGCGCCAAGGTCGAGCGAGAGGTGCTCGCTCGGGTGGTCGCATGACAGCAGATGGTTGTTGACCCTTCCGCGCGGTGTTCAGGAGGGACTCCACGCGGCGGCTCGCTCGGGCGCCTCCTCAGCGTGTTCCGCACCCGTGGGCTCTGCGTGGTGGTCCACGTACCAGATCGGAGCGAGGCGCAACGACGATGAGCAGTCTCTCGCGCCGCCCCCGTGCGAAGGAGTCGGGAGCTGGTTCACCCACGACGTGCGGAACCTCGATCTGAGGCTTCGGGGGCCTCGCGCAGGGCGAAGTTCTGCAGCGGCTTCCTCGTCGATGAAGACGGTGACTCCGGGATGCTGCTGCAGGACCGAAGCGGGACAGAGGCCGGTGATCGCCCCTTCCACCACTTCTGCCACGGCACGCGCCTTGGCCGACCCGGAAGCGGTCAGAACGATCTCACGTGCGTCGAGGATCGTGCCCAGGCCCTGCGTGAGACAGGAACTGGGGACGTCTTCCACCCCAGGATCTGCAGATCGACACCGCCGGCGCGCGTCATGACCTCCTCGTAGTGATCGGCGGCCAGGTCCAGATCAGCAGCTACCCCGTCGGGAACGTGCACGTCGTCCGGTTCCAGACGCAGTGTCCGGGTCACCTCGCGGTCGACGACAGCGTGGTAGCTCTCCGGGTGGTCGTGGGGCAGGTCGACGTACTCGTCGAGAGCGAACACGCGGAGCGAGGACAGGGAAGGTTCCCCGCTGGCCGCGAGTGCTCGGTGGACGGGCACAGGCGATGACCCTGTCGCCACACCCGGGACCTTCAGCTGTCCGGCCCGCAGACGCTGCAGGATCAGTTCGGCTGCGAGATCACCGAGTCGGCGTCGCTCGTCGATGACGACCTCCACATCACACGTCCCACGACGGCGACGCCACACCGGTGGTGGCGCCGGTGCGCAGAGACTCCTGAGCGGCCTCGATGACGGCGACGACCCGGGATGCGGACGCCAGGTCTGCTTCGGTGGTGTGGTCCTCGAGGCCTCTCACGCGCCTCAGGAAGGTGTCCAGCATGACTTCGTCGAGGTCGGGGCCGTACGGCAGCTCCAGAGGCGTCCCGGCGAGCCGGTTCAGTCCCCGCAACCTCGGGCGGAAGAAGTCGATCTCGATCACCCCGCGAGTGCCGGCGACTCGCAGGTGCAGCCCACCCCAGGTGGGGGCGCTCTCCGGTTCGCTCCACGAGCAGTCGATGCTGACGATCATGTCGGAGGCGTACCTGATGGTGGCCAGCGCGGCGGTCTCCACCGGACCTGCTGCAGGGTGGAGGATGGTGTTGCCGACGGCCTGCACGTCGAGCGGAGTGTCACCGGTCAGTTGGTCGACGAGGTCGAGCACGTGGACGAGGTGGTCCACGAGTGCACCGCCACCAGACAGTTCCTCGTCGGTGAACCAGCTGCGTCGATCGGGTAGGCGAGCGGTGTTGACCGCTTGGATCGACACGATGTCGCCCAGGGCACCACTGAGGTGGTCCCTCTTGAGGCGGGCGAAGTCGGACGCGTAGCGCACCGGGAGGGCGAGCATCAACGGGAGCTGGTGCTCCCGCACGGTCTCGCGCACCGCGGACGCGTCGACGCTCGTGGTCGCCAGGGGCTTCTCGGTCAGGACGGGGATGCCCAGGGTGGCCAGCTCAGCCAGCAGCGCCGGCCGACGGGTGTTCTCGGCCGTCACGACGACCCCGTCCGGTTTCCACCGGAGCACGTCGTCGTAGCTGTCCGCGTAGTTCACGCCGAGGGTTCGCGCCAGGGCGGAGCCTCGCGTGTGCTCGGGGTCCCGGTAGGGGCCCGGGTCGCAGGACAGCAGGTGGACGTCGTCCCGGCGGCTGAGGATCCGGGCGTAGGTCTCCGCGTGCACGTGGGCCAGCGACAAGAGGCCGATGCGGAGCGGACGGTCAGCGGTGGTGGTCATCCGGGCTCCCCGAGGTGGATGGGTTGGCCGCAGGTGGCGGACTCGAGGGCTGTCACGGCCAGTCGTACGGCCTCCACGCCGTCGCGTGCCGTGACGCGACCCGGCTCGCCCGTCCTCAACTGCCGCAGGAACTCCTCGACCTGGAGGAAGTAGGGACTGGCCGTGGCGTCGACGACCGGCACCAGGGAACCGCCGGTGGTGGATCGATCGAGGTCTTCGGAGACGGTCGATTCCCCGCGGCTGCTGTGCCGCAGTTGGCCGTTGGTTCCGGTCGCCGAGAAGGAGGTCGTGAACGTGAGGTGCGGGGCGCCCCATTCGCCGTACACGTGGGTGATGGCGCCACTGTGATGGCTGAGGGTCACGTGAGCCGAACGTGCCCCACCCCTGCGGGTGGCGGCCGCCGAGACGGTGTGCACCGGCCCGGCCACCCACCGCGCGATGTCGAGGTCGTGGATCATCTGGTCCACGATGATGCCTCCGGACGAGGATTCGTCGGCGAACCACGGAGCGGTGGTGGTCGGTGCAGCGCCGGATCGAGTGAAACGCAGTACCGCCAGGTCGCCGAGCAGGCCTTCGTCCACCGCCGCCTTGAGCCGGGCGTACTCGGGGAAGAAGCGCACGACGTGCGCGGGCAGGAGGATCCGGCCGCTGTCCTCGGCGGCTCGGAGGACGCTGAGCGAATCGGCGTAGTGACGGGTCAGCGGTTTCTCCGAGATGACGTGCTTTCCGTGGGACAGAGCGGTGCGGATGATGTCCGCGTGCGTGTGGGTGGGAGTCGCGACAGTGACGATGTCGACGCGCTCGAGCAGTTCTTCGAGCGAGGCCGCGGTCGATCCGCCGTACCGCTGGACCAACTCCTGGGCGCCGCTCCCGGAGAAGACCGTCACGTCGGCACCAAGACGTAGGAGGTGGGGGAGGTGGTGGTGGCTGATGCCGCCGGCGCCGATCAAACCGACGCGCAGGGCGGAGGAGTCGTGGTTCACGAGGTTGTGGTCACCTGTTCAGTCGTCGTGCTGCCGGAGTGGGCGACGTGTCCACTGAGCCGTTGGACGAGGTCGCGGTGGGTGTCGGAGTCCACCAGGTCGCGGAGAGCCAGACTGCCGGCGCCGATGAGCGAGGCCCTGTCGGCGTAGGGACTGATCTGCAACTGCGGCACCGGGCGCCACGGCATCCGTCGCCGCATGGCGCCGGTCAGGGGCTCCAGCAGTTTCTCACCGGCCCTGGAGACTCCGCCGCCCAGGACGATGCGCGTGGGGTCGAGCAACGCGGTGACACCGATCAAGCCGGTGGCCAGGGCATCGATCGCCTCGGACCAGACGGCTGCCGCATCGGCGTCACTCTCGGTCCTCGCGATGATGTCAGCGGCGCTGTGAGGGCTGCGTCTGCTGCCGACCCGGTTCCGGTACCTGCGGACGATGTTGGCCGCCGACGCGTACGTTTCGACGCAGCCGTCTGCGCCGCAGGTGCAGAGGTCCCCCCCGGGGACAGCGGGGACATGACCGAACTCACCTGCTGCCCCGCCGACCGGCCGCCCTTCGACGACCACGCCCGCCGAGATCCCGGTTCCGACCGGGACGAAGAGGAAGGTGGGCGACGGTCCCATGGTGCGGTCGTCGAGGTGAGCCATGGCGCCGGCGCGGGCGTCGTGCTCGAGGCGCACGGGGGTGGTGAACTCCTGGCGGAGCAGGTGGGCCAGGGGCAGGTCGCGCCACCCCAGGTTCGCGGCGTAGGAGACCGTTCCTGAGGTGGCATCGATGAGGCCGGGCACTGACACACCGATGCTCCGGACGGTGTCCGCCTGAGCCGCGGCCACGAGCCGGTGCGCGAGGACCTGAACCGTGCGCACTGCGTCCGCCCCCCGTCCGGTGCTGACCGCGGCCTCGGTCACGACAGTTCCGTCGTCGCAGACCGCAGCGCCTTTGACCGTGGTCCCGCCGATGTCGAGGGCCAGGAAGGCACCTCGGGTCGAGGTCATCGGCGGTGGGGGCTCAGGCGGCACGGGGCGCCTCGCCGCTGGCGATCGCGTGCACCAACTGGTCGTACGTGACCTCGCGGGAGCTGCCGGTCCAGATCGTGCGACCTCGGTGCAGCACCTGGAACCGGTCGCCGAGTCCGTGGAGTTCTTCGAGATCGTCGGAGACCACGACCACGGCCGCACCGGCCCGGGCTCGCTCCTTGATCAGACGGTGGATCTGCACCTTCGTGCCGACGTCGACCCCGGCCGTCGGCTGATCGATGATCAGGACCTCGGGATTGGCCAGCAGCGCCTTGCCGAGCACGATCTTCTGCTGGTTCCCGCCACTGAGCGTGCCCGCCGGAGCGTTGATGTTGCCCGGACGTACCTCGAGACTCTGGATCAGCTCCGTGCTCAAACGCCGCACCGATCGGCGCGAAACGAAGCCCCAGCGCCCGATGCCGCGCTGGATGGCCATCAGGACCACGTTCTGTGACAGTGAGGCCTCCATGCTCAGCGCTTGGTGCTTGCGGTCTTCAGGGATGAGGACGACCCCTCGTCGGATGGCTGCCCGGGGCGATCGGAAGTCGACGGGCTGGCCGCGCAGGGACAGGTTCCCGGACGTCGGTCGGTCGGCTCCGGCCAGGAGCCGGCACAGGCGGGTGCGCCCCGATCCGACCAGGCCGGCGATGCCGAGGACCTCTCCCCGCCGCAGGGAGACGTCGATGTCGTGCAGGTAGCCGGCAGACGTCAGGCCGTGACCGGCGAGGAGTTCTTCCCCGTCGCCTCCGTGACCGTCCGGGGCATCCGTGTGCAGGTCGTGCGCCAGCTCCTCCCCGAGCATGAGGGTCGCCATGGCCGAGACGGTCAGTGCCTGCGTCGTCCTGGTGTCGACGACGGAACCGTTCCGCATGACGGTGACCTTGCTGCACACCTCCCGCACCTCGTCCAGGTAGTGGGAGATGAAGACGATGCCCACGTCGCGTCGAGCCAGGTCGTGCACGAGTGAGAACAGGGAGGAGCGTTCTGCTTCGGACAGACGAGCCGTCGGTTCGTCCATCACCAGGACGCAGGCGTTCTCGGCCAGCGCCTTGACGATCTCGATGCGCTGGTGGACAGCCGGGCTGAGTCCTTCGGTGGGAGCGGTCAGGTCCGCCCCGATGTCGATGCCGATCCGCTGCACGAGCTCTGCAGCGTCCTTCTGCACCTGCGAGAGCTTGAATCCGGGCCCGGAGCGTTCGCGTCCCAGCAGCAGGTTCTCGGCGACCGACAGGCTGGAGACGAGGCTGAACTCCTGGTGGATGACGGCCACGCCGTCTCGTCGAGCTTGACGCGGGTTGCGCATGACCACCGGTCGTCCATCGACACGGATCTCACCGGAGTAGTCGGGGTACAGACCGGCGAGGGTCTTGACCAGGGTCGACTTCCCGGCGCCGTTCTGACCGATGAGCGCATGGATCTCGCCTCGATCGACCGTGAGGTCGACGGCGTTCAGGACGGTGGTCGTGCCGAACTTCTTGGAGATCCCGGTCATCGTCAGGCGCGGTGCGCGGTGCGTCCGAGGTCCACCGGGTAGCGGTTCTGGAAGGTCGTGCTGCAGGGGTTCCGAGGGCGCTCTTCGATCGGACACCGTGTCACTCCGTCCCTTCTCCGTCGTCGATGGCGTTCATCAGTTGCTCCAGGTCGACGGGGTGCCCGCGACGTTCTCCTGGGTGATGGCAGGCAGGGGGATGAGGTGTTCCGGCCGAGGCACCTCACTCTGCTTGCCCGTCAACCACGCGTGGGCGTACTGGACTCCCAATCGCCCCTCGAGTTCAGGGCTCTGGTTGACGGTGCCGTACATGGACCCGGTCCTGATGGACTCCTCGACCTGCTTGGAGTAGTCCCCGGCGATGAACGTGATGTCGTTCCGGCCGTTCTTGGACGCGTAGTCGGCGCCGACGTACATCTGAGGACCTTGGGCGACGATCGCCGCGAGCTGGCCCTCGGGGTACTTCGTCAGCAGGTCCTGGGTGACGGCCAGGTTCTTGCTGCTGTCGAAGTCGTCGCTGGGCGTCGCGATGATCTGGATGTCGGGGCGAGTCTTGATGGCCTCCTTCAGGCCGTTCAAGCGCTGCACCTGAGGAGTGGACCCCAGAGGGCCCAGGATCACGGCCACCTTTCCGCCCCGGGGAAGCGCCTGGGCCAGCATGTCGCCTTCGCCCTTGCCGTAGTCGAAGTCGGACGCGCCGACGAAGGTGACGATCTCGGCGGCGTCGTCGAGGCGGGCGTTGACCGCGATGACCGGGATGTCGGCCTTCTTGGCGTTCGCGATGGCGGGCACGACTGCCGTGGGGCTGGAAGAGATGACCAGGATGAGGTCGACCTTGCGGGCCACGAGCTGGTTGACGTTGGCGGCCTGGATGGCGTTGTCGTACTCACCGTTGAGGATGACGGTGTCCATGCCCAGCTTCTCGGCTTCGTCTTCGATGGCCTTGTCCAGCGTGGCCAGGAACGAGACGGTCGTGTCGGCCTGGGCGACGCCGATGAGCAGGCGCTTGTCGCCGGTGCCGGCCTGGGAGTTGCCGCAGGCGGAGGCCGTGGTGGCGGCGGCCAGTGCCAAGGCGCCGGACGCCGAGCGGAGGAGGGTGCGGCGGGTCAGGTGCTGGTTCATGAGCTGCTCGCTTTCCAGGTCAGGGGAGGTCAGGAAGCACTGCGGGAGGTGGAGGCGGAGGCCGGCGGGCCGGCGATCTCTCCTCGTGCTGCGGTTCCTGCAGTCGCCGGCGTCGGTGCCGGGGCTGTGGCTCGCTTGCGTCGGCTGTACTGGTCGAGGACGACGGCGAAGAGGATGACCAGGCCGGTGACGATGGGCTGCCAGTCGCTGGCGATGCCGAGCTGGTTCATGCCGTTGGCGATGACTCCCAGCAGCAAGGTGGCGGCCAGGACGTCCTCGATGCGCCCGATGCCTCCCGTCAGCGCGACGCCGCCGACGACGCAGATGGCGATGGCCCGTAGCGGCCAGTCGGCGGCGGCGGAGGGTTGGCCCACGCTCGTCTGCCCCAGCAGGATCAACCCGCCGGCGCTGGCCAGGACGCCCCCCAGGGTGAAGGCGGCGACCTGGACGAACTCGACGGGGACACCTGAGAGACGACTGGCCTGGGCGTTGCCGCCGACCGCGTAGACGTAGTGCCCGAACTTGGTGCGGGTCAGCAGGACCCACACGACGAGGAGACAGAGGGCGAACAGGACGAAGCTGACCGGGAGGGGGCCCAGCCGGCCGGTCGCTGCCCACTGCAGGGCGGGAGAGCCTCCGGGGATCGACTGGGCTCCGGTGGCGACGAAGAGGAGACCGAGGACGACACTGGCCATCGCGAAAGTGGTCACGAAGGCGTTGATCTTCAGCCTCGCGATGAGGAAGCCGTTGACCAGGCCGATCACCAGGCCGACCAGCAGGGCTGCTGCCACGGTGGGCACGGTCCCCCATCCGAGGTTGGCGACCGCCGCGCCGGTGACGGCTGCGGTGGCTCCGGTGGCTCCTACGGAGAGGTCGAAGCCGCCGGCGATCATCATGATCGTCATGCCGCAGGCGACGACGCCGATGAGGGCGTTCTGCTCGAGGATGTTCTGGAGGTTGAAGGTCGACCGGAAGGTCGGGGAGGCGATCGACAAGAGCAGGACGATGATCGCCAGAACGAGCCAGAGGCCCAGTCGCCTGAGCGCGGTCGAGCGCGACGGTGTGCGGTTGCGGGACGTCACGCCGGCTGGTGCGCGGTCCGCGTGGGGGGAGGCAGAAGCGGGCAAGGGAGGCTCCTTCACTGGGACCGTGGCCCGGGCCTTTCCGAAAGGCAATTGCCTTTCGTATGTCAGGGACCATAGGGTCGGGGTGTGGCCGTGTCAACGTCGTCCGCTCAACTGCCCTCGGGGGGATCGGGCGCCTCACTGCGACAGCGCAACTCCTGCGCTGTGCTGCGCGCGCTGTACCGCGCGGCGGACCCGCTGCGGGTGACGGAGATCGGCGCGGTCACGGGCCTCTCACGCCCGACGGTCGAAACCCTCTCGGAGGGACTGCTCGAGCAGGGCTGGCTCAGCCTGAGCGATCCGGCTGAAGGGGGAGGGCGCTTGGGGCGTCCTGCCCGTACGTACCAGTTCAACGCCCGGGCCGGGTTCCTCCTCGGGGCCGACGTTGGGGCCCACACCCTGACGGTGTGCATCAGTGACCTGCGGGGGATCGTCCTGGCGACCGACCGGGAGAAGGTGACCACCACCACGTCGGCCTCGGACAGGTTCAGGGTCCTGCGGCAGTCGATCACGGCTGCCCTTCGTTCCGCGGGCATCGGTGCAGCCGACCCCCTGGCCTGCACCATCGGGACGCCAGGCATCCTCGACCGGCAGCGGCGACACGTGGTCAAGTCCCCGGGCCTGGTCGGGTGGTCGAACTTCGACCTGCTGGAGTCGCTGCGCGATGTCATCGACTGCGACGTCGAGCTGGAGAACGACGCGAACCTCGCTGCCCTCGCCGAGCGTGATCTGACCCAGGGACCGTCCGAGGACCTGCTCTACCTGCTGCTGGGCGAGCGCATGGGGGCCGGGGTCATCGCCAACGGTCAGCTCGTTCGTGGCCACCACGGCGCCAGTGGCGAGGTCGGCTACGGAGCGGTGCGCGGAGGAGGAGCGCACGATGCCGGCTACGGCCCGCTGGAGGCTGCCGTCAACGCTCCCGCGCTGGTGGAGGCGGGGCGTCAGGCGGTCGCTCAGCACCCCGAGTCGCGACTGGGTGCCGCCTACGCGGACGGTGCCGTCCCGGTGACCGCCGAGATCATCACTCAGGCGGCCGGCGCCGGCGACGTCGCGGCGATCGCAGCGGTCCGGAGGATCTCGCGCACTCTGGTGACCGGTATCGCTCCCGCCCTGCTGGTCCTGAACCCGGCCACCGTCGTGGTCGGCGGCGGCATGTCGCTGGCGGGTCCCGTCCTGCAGGAAGCGCTGGAAGCCGAGTTCGAGGAGCACCTGCTCTTCCCGCCGGACGTGCGGCTGTCGGCGTTGGGGGACAAGGCCGTCGTCACCGGGGCTCTGGTGCAGGCGCGGAGCCGGGTCGAACAGGAGATCTTCACGCAGGTCGTGGCCTAGGCTCGGGAGTCGCTCGAGTCCGGGCCGACGAGCCCGCACGACGGTGACGAGCACGTGTTCACCGTGGTCCACCTGAACGCGTTCCGGGGCAGACCCCCACCCGGGTGCTCGCGCCGGTCGCCGGCGGTGGAGAGGGTGGTGAGCACCGCCGTGTCGGTGACACTGTCGGGGTGGACGAGAACCGCCGGGGACGACTCCGGGTCTTCCTCGGCGCGGCGCCGGGCGTGGGCAAGACCTACGCCGCGCTCGACGAGGCGCACCGCCGCGCCGCGCGGGGGACGGACGTCGTCGTCGCCCTCGTCGAGAGCCACGGCCGCGAGCACACCGCGGCGGCGGTGCGCGGCCTGGAGGTCCTGCCCCGCCGGACCGTCGTGCACCGCGGTGTCGAGTGCGGGGAACTCGACGTCGACGCCGTCCTGCGCCGCGACCCGCAGGTGGCGGTCGTCGACGAACTGGCCCACACGAACGCCCCCGGCTCGCGGAACCCGAAACGGTGGCAGGACGTCCAGGAACTCCTGGAGGCGGGGATCGACGTCGTCTCCACCGTGAACATCCAGCACCTCGAGTCCCTCAACGACGTCGTCGAGAACATCACGGGGATCCAGCAGCGCGAGACCCTGCCCGACGCGGTCCTGCGTGCCGCGGAACAGGTCCAGCTGGTCGACATGACCCCCGAGGCGTTGCAGCGCAGGCTCTCGCACGGCAACGTCTACGCCCCGGCCCGGGTCGACGCGGCGTTGTCGAACTACTTCCGCACGGGGAACCTCACCGCGCTGCGCGAGCTCGCGCTCCTCTGGCTGGCCGACCGGGTCGACGAGGGGCTGGAACGCTACCGGGCCCAGCAGGGGATCGAGGCGACGTGGTCCGCTCGCGAACGGGTCGTCGTGGCCCTCACGGGCGGGGCCGAGGGGGCCACGCTGGTGCGGCGGGCCGCACGGATCGCGGGCCGGGGCGCCGGTGGGGAACTGCACGCCGTCCACGTCGCGAGCGGTGACGGACTCGTGCGGACCTCGCCGGCGCGCCTCGCCGATCAGCGGACCCTCGTCGAGAGCCTCGGCGGGACCTACCACCAGGTCGTCGGGGACGACGTCGCCGCGTCCCTGCTGGAGTTCGCCCGCGGCGTCAACGCGTCCCAGCTCGTCGTGGGGGCCAGTCGGCACCGGCCGATCGCCTCGCTCGTCCGTCGCGGGGTCGGGGACGCCGTCGTGCGCGGTTCGGGGGCGATCGACGTGCTCGTCGTGACCCACGAGGCGCAGGCCCGGCCGCTGCGGTTGCCCGGACGCCCCCGCGCGACGCTGCCCGCGGGGCGGCGGGCGTGGGGGTGGGTGCTCGCCGTGGCCGGGCCCGTGGTGGTCACCGGGTTGTTGCTCGCCGTCCCCACGCAGGACCTCGCGACGGACCTGCTGGGTTTCCTGGTCGTCGTGGTCGCCGCGGCCCTGGTCGGCGGGTTGCTGCCCGCGCTGGCCGCGGCCCTGCTGGGGAGTTTCGCGGTGAACTGGTTCTTCACCCCGCCCTACCACCAGCTCGCCATCGCCCAGCCCACCAACGCGGTGGCCCTCGTCGTCTTCCTGCTGGTTGCCGTCGCCGTGTCCAGCACGGTCGACACGGCCGCGCGCCGCACCCGGGACGCGACCCGCAGCCGGGCGGAGTCGGAGGCGTTGTCCGTGCTCACCCGCACCGCGCTGCTCGCGGCCGATCCGTTGACCGAGGCCCTGCGCCACACCCGCGAGACGTTCGCCGTCGATTCGGTGTCGCTGCTCGAACGCGAGGGACCCACGTCCGCCTGGCGCCTCGTCGCCTCCGAGGGGGATCCGGTCTGCCTGCGCCCCAGCGATTCCGACGCCGAGGTCGTCGTCGACGACCTGACGTGCCTGGCGTTGCGGGGGCGGTTGCTCTCCGCCGACGACCGCCGGGTGCTGGAGGGTTTCGCCACCCAGGTCGCGGCCGTCCGCCAACGGCAGCGGTTGCGGGCCGAGGCCGCCCAGGTGCGGCGCCTGGAGGAGGGGGATGCCGTCCGGGGGGCGTTGCTGACCGCGGTCTCGCACGACCTGCGGACCCCGCTGGCCACGTTGAAGGCGTCGCTGGACAGCCTGCGGGCCACGGACATCGACCTCTCGCAGGACCTGCGGGACGAGCTCCTCGCCGAGGTGGGGAACTCCGCGGACCGGTTGCAGGCGCTGATCGACGACCTGCTGGACCTGACCCGGGTCCGCAGCGGGGTCGTCGAGGCCCTGGTCGTGGACGTGGACCTCGAGGAGGTCGTGGGTGCGGCGCTGCGCGACGTCGAACCCGGCCGGGTCCGCCTCGACCTGCCCGCGGACCTGCCGCCGATCGCGACGGACCCCGGGCTGCTGCAGCGGGTCGTGGCGAACCTGGTGCAGAACGCGGTGCGTCACGGCGGGGGTGTGGTCGCCCTCGGCGCGGCCGTGGCCACCGAGGACGCCCGCAGCGTGGTGCGGTTGCTCGTGGTCGACCACGGTCCGGGGTTGCCGGGCGCGGCGAAGGAACGGGCGTTCACCCCGTTCCAGCGGCTGGGCGACCGCTCCGGGGCCGGCCTGGGTCTGGGACTCGCCGTGGCCCGGGGACTGACCGAGGCGGTCGGGGGCCGCCTCGAAGCGGTGGACACCCCCGGGGGTGGCCTGACGATGGTCCTCGACCTCCCCCTGGCAGGATCGCCGTCGTGAGCAGGGTGCTGGTGGTCGACGACGAACCGGGTCTGCGGCGGGCGTTGTCGATCAACCTGACCGCCCGCGGCTGGGACGTGACGGTCGCCGCCGACGGCGGGTCGGCGTTGGAGGCCGCCGCGAGCACCCACCCCGACGTGGTGCTGCTCGACCTCGGCCTGCCCGACCTCGACGGCCTCGAGGTCATCGCCGGGATCCGCGGCTGGAGCCGGGTCCCGATCATCGTCCTCACCGCGCGGACCGCGGCCGCGGACGCCGTGGACGCCCTCGATGCGGGGGCCGACGACTACGTGACGAAACCCTTCGCGATGGACGTGCTGCTGGCCCGGTTGCGCGCGGCGGTCCGGCGCGGGGAGGTGCCCGGTGGCGGTGCGGAGGAGGTGGTCGACGTCGACGACCTGCACATCGACCTGGCCCGGCGCACCGTGACCCGCGACGGCGCTCCGGTGAAGCTGACCCCGACGGAGTGGCACCTGCTGCAGGTCCTGGTCGGCAACGCCGGCCGGCTGGTCACCCAGACCCAGTTGCTGAAGGAGGTCTGGGGACCGGCCTACGGCCGGGAGACGAACTACCTGCGGGTCTACGTCGGTCAGCTGCGCCGCAAGCTGGAGAAGGTGCCGGGTTCTCCGGTGCACCTCATCACCGAACCGGGGATGGGCTACCGCTTCGAGGTCTGAACGGACCTACCGGTTCGAAGTGTGAACGGACCTACCGGTTCGAAGTGTGAACGGACCTACCGGTTCGAAGTGTGAACGGACTCACCGGTGCGCGTTCCGAACGAGCCCGCGGCCCCGAAGGCGACGAGCATCAGCACGGCGATGAGCCACAGCGCGGGCAGCAGACCCGTCGACTGGGCGAGGAAACCGACCCCCGGAGGGCCTGCGAGGTTGGCGAAGTAGCCGATCGCGGCGACGACGCTGACCCGGGCCGCCGGGTTCGGGCCGCTCTGGGCCGCGGCGGTCATGCCGAGCGGGAACCCCATCGACACCCCGACCGCCCACAGGAGCACGCCGACGAGGACGACGACCGGGTTGTCGACGAGGATGAACAGGACGATACCGACGACGCCGAGCGCGATGGTCGCGCGGGTGGTGGCGACCCGGCCGAACCGGTCGACGAGCGGGCCGCCCGCGATGCGGGTCAGCATCTCGGAGACGGCGAAGACGGTGAAGAACAACGCGGCCAGCGCGGGGTCGAGACCGTGCCCGTCCTCCGCGGCGAGCGTCAGCCAGTTGTTCGCCGAACCTTCGCCGAGCTCCGCACCCAGCATGACGACGCCGATCATCAGCAGACGCACGTCCGTCCAGCCCCGCAGCCAGGTGCGGAGGCGTTGCGAGGCAGGCCCTTGCGGTGCCTCCTGCCCGGCGCGGACGCCGTCGGGGAGGTTGCGGGCGACGAAGGCCGCGGCCGCGGCGATGAGGACGGCCTCGCCGAGGAACTGCTTCGACGGGGAGACGTCGAGCGCGGCGCAGGCGGCCCCGATCCCGGAGCCGACCGCCGCCCCACCGGACCAGGCGGCGTGCATCAGCGGCATGAGGGTGCGCCCGGCCGCCTCCTCGGCCGCCGCTCCGTCGATGTTGATCATCACGTCGAGCGAGCCGATGCAGAACCCGGCCACGACGAAACCCACGCCGACGACGGGGACCGAGGGCAGGGCCGCGCCGAAGCCGATGAGGGCGATGCTCGCCGCCACGAGGACGATGACGGCGGGGATCGCCCGACGGGCCCCGAACCGGGTGATCACCGGTGCGGCGCAGAGCAGGCCGGCGACGGAGCCGACGGTGACCCCGGCGAGCAGGACCCCCAGTCCGCCGGTGTCCAGCTGCAGGTCGGCCTTCAGGGCGGGCAGCCGCGGTCCCCAGGTGGAGAGGGCGATGCCGCCGAGGCCGAAGGAGACGGTGATGGCGTTGCGCCACCGGGAGATCGAGCTGGGCATCGCGTCCTGAACCTCGTTGTGATCGTTGTTGATGACCATTCGATCACAGATGAGGTACTTTGTGAACATGGATGTCGGAACCAGGCACCGCGTGATCCTCGACCTGCTGCACACCCGCGGCCGGGTCGAGGTGCCCGACCTGGCGCGACGGCTCGAGACCTCCACCATCACGGTGCGCCGCGACCTCGACGTGCTCGCCGGTCTCGGTGCCCTGCGCCGGGTCCGGGGCGGGGCGGTGCCCTCGACGTTGCGCGGCGAGGGGTTGCCCTTCGAGGTCCGGGCGGTCGACGAGGCACCGCTCAAGGCGCGCCTCGCGGCCGTCGTCGCCGGTCTGATCGGCGACGGGGAGGCCGTGGTGCTCGACAGCGGGACGACGGGTGCGGCCACCGCGCAGGCCCTGGCCGGTCGCCGGCTGACGGTGATGCCGTTGTCCGTGCAGGGCATCGCCGCCCTCGCCGGCAGCCCGAGCGTCTCCCTGCTGCTGCCCGGGGGCGCCGTGCGCCATCCTGAGGGCAGCATCGTCGGCCCGCTCGCCGAACGGGCGCTGGCCGAGCTCCGCTTCGACACGGCCGTGCTGACCTGCTGCGCGGCCGACCCCGACGCGGGGGTCACGGCGCACGACCTGGCCGACGCGGCGGTCAAGAAGGCGCTGCGCCGCAGTGCGCAGCGGACCGTCCTCGTCGCCGAAGGGGTCAAGTTCCACCGGACCGCCCTCGCCGTCGTCTGCGGTCTCGAGGAGGTCGACGTGCTGGTGACGGACTCCTCCGCCCCGGCCGAGGTCATCGCGGGACTGGTGGCGGCCGGCGTCCGGGTGGAGGTCGTCCCGGCGTAAGGAACGCGTCAAGATCCGCGGCAGGAGGTGCGTCCTGGTTGCTCTCGTCGGCGCCCCCTGCGCTGATGGGAGCGTGCGTGCCGCTGAGGTCTGTCGTTCGTGGTTGATGTCGGGATCGGAGGAACGGGCGAGCCGCCACCCCGGACCGCACGGGAAGGGGCGCGTCGAGCACCCGGGTCACCCGTGGTGGAAGGTCGTCTGCCTCACCGGGGTCGACTACTTCTCCACCCTCGGCTACCAGCCGGCCATCGCCTTCCTCGCCGCGGGCGTCATCTCCCCGATCGCGACCCTCGTCCTGGTGGTCGTGACCCTCCTCGGTGCGCTCCCGGTGTACCGGCGCGTGGCGGAGGAGAGCCCCAACGGCGAGGGGTCCATCGCCATGCTGGAGAAGGTCCTGCCCTGGTGGGGCGGCAAGCTGTTCGTGCTCGTGCTCCTGGGTTTCGCGGCCACCGACTTCCTCATCACCATGACGCTGAGCGCCGCCGACGCGACGAAGCACGCCCTGCAGAACCCCTACGTCCCGCAGTTCCTCGAGGGGCACCAGGTGCTGGTGACCCTGGTGCTGCTCGCCGCGCTGGGGGCGGTGTTCCTGCGGGGTTTCTCGGAGGCGATCGGGGTCGCGGTGGTCCTCGTCGTGGCCTTCCTGGCGCTGAACGCCGTCGTCGTGGTCGACGCCCTCACGCACGTCGTGGGACACCCCGTGTCGGTGCAGGACTGGTGGAACGCCGTGCTGAACCAGGGGTCGTCGCCGTGGGCGGTGATCGGTGCGGCCCTCGTCGTCTTCCCGCAGCTCGCGCTCGGGTTGTCGGGTTTCGAGACCGGTGTCCTGGTGATGCCGCAGATCAGCGGTGACCGGATCGCCGGGGCGAAACGCCTGCTGGCCGTCGCGGCCATCGTCATGAGCGTGTTCCTGCTCGCGTCCAGCTTCGCGACGAGCGTGCTCATCCCGGCCGCGGAGTTCCAGCCCGGCGGCGAGGCGAACGGCCGCGCCCTGGCCTACCTCGCCCACGAGTACCTCGGGGGAGCCTTCGGCACGGCCTACGACGTCAGCACCATCGCCATCCTCTGGTTCGCCGGCGCCTCGGCCATGGCCGGCCTGCTGAACCTCGTCCCGCGCTACCTGCCCCGCTACGGGATGGCCCCGCAGTGGGCCCGCGCGGTGCGCCCCCTCGTCCTCGTGTTCACGGCGATCGCCTTCCTGGTGACCTGGTTGTTCGACGCCGACGTCGACGCCCAGGGTGGTGCCTACGCCACCGGCGTCCTCGTCCTCATCACCTCCGCCACCGTGGCGGTGACGTTGTCCGCGCACCGCCGGGGCCGACGCCGGGCGACGGTGGCGTTCTCCGCCATCACCGTGGTGTTCCTCTACACCACCGTGGCCAACGTCATCGAGCGACCCGAGGGGGTGCAGATCGCCGGTTGCTTCATCACGGCGATCATCGTGGTCTCGCTGGTCTCCCGGGCCCGTCGCGCGTTCGAGCTGCGGGCCACCGGGGTCGAGTTCGACGAGGTGGCCCGGAGGTTCCTGGACGAGGCCGCGGCCCGGGGTGCGCTGAACATCATCGCCAACGAACCCGACGCCCGGGACGAGGCCGAGTACGCCGAGAAGATGTACGACGAACGCCGCGACCAGCACATCCCCTCCGACGAGCCCGCCGTGTTCCTCGAGGTCACCGTCACCGACGCCTCGGAGTTCGAGACCGAACTGGAGGTCCACGGGGAGGAACGCTTCGGCCACCGCGTCCTGACCGTGCGCAGTTCGGCCGTCGCGAACTCCGTCGCCGCGGTCTCGCTCGCCGTCCGCGACCGGACCGGGGTGCTGCCCGACGTCTGGTTCGAGTGGTCGGAGGGGAACCCGCTGGTCAACTTCGCGCGCTTCCTGCTGCTGGGCCTCGGCGAGGTCGCACCCGTCACCCGCGAGGTCGTGCGCCGTGCCGTTCCGGAACCCGCGCAGCGTCCCCGGATCCACGCGGGCTGACCGAGGTGCCGGACGTCAGCGCCGGACGTCAGTGCCGGATCCAGTCGAACGTCCGCTGGACGGCCTGCTGCCAGTACTCCCAGCCGAGTTCACGTTCCTCGGGCGCCATCGACGGTGACCACTGCCCGGCCCGGTGCCAGCGTCGGCGCAGGGCGTCGAGGTCGGGCCAGAAACCCACGGCCAGCCCGGCCGCGTAGGCCGCACCCAGCGACACCGTCTCGCTGACCATCGGCCGGACCACGGGGGCGTCCAGGACGTCGGCCACGGTCTGCATCAGCAGGTTGTTCGACGTCATGCCCCCGTCCACCCGCAACGACGCCAGCCGCAGACCCGAGTCGGCGTCCATCGCCTCGACGACCTCGCGGGTCTGCCAAGCCGTGGACTCCAGCGCCGCGCGGGCGATGTGGCCCTTGGTCACGAAGGAGGTGAGACCGATGACCAGACCCCGCGCCTCCGAGCGCCAGTGCGGCGCGAACAACCCCGAGAACGCCGGCACGAAGTAGCACCCCCCGTTGTCCTCGACGGTGCGGGCGAGGGTCTCGATCTCCGGTGCGGTCGAGATGAGACCGAGGTTGTCGCGCAACCACTGCACCAGGGCACCGGTGATCGCGATGGAACCCTCCAACGCGTAGACCGGGGGTTCGTCGCCGATCCGGTGCGCGACGGTCGTCAGCAACCCGTGGGTCGACCGGGTGATCTCCGTGCCGGTGTTCATCAGCAGAAAACTGCCCGTCCCGTACGTGCACTTCGCCTCCCCGGGGGAGAAGCAGGTCTGGCCGAACAGGGCGGCCTGCTGGTCGCCCAGGGCCGCGCCGATGAGGGCCCCCGGCACGACCGTGGTCGCCTTCCCGTAGACCTGTGAACTCGACACGATGTCCGGCAGCGCCCGGCGTGGGACGTCGAAGACCTCCAGCATCTGCGGCGAGTAGTCGAGCGTCTCCAGGTCCATCAGCATCGTGCGGCTCGCGTTGGTCACGTCGGTGACGTGGCGCCCACCGTCGGGACCGCCGGTCAGGTTCCAGACCAGCCAGGAGTCGATCGTCCCGAACAGCACCTCACCGTGCTCGGCGCGGCGCCGCAGGGCCGGGTCGTGGGCGAGCATCCACCCGATGCGCGGCCCGGCGAAGTACGTCGTCAGCGGGAGACCGCAGACGTCGGTGTAGCGGTCGGCCCCGCCGTCGGCCGCCAGACCCTCGACGAGTTCCGTGGTGCGGGTGTCCTGCCACACGATCGCCGGGCTCACCGGATCCCCCGTGCGCCGGTCCCACGCGACGACCGTCTCGCGCTGGTTCGCGATCCCGATCGCCACCACGTCGGCCGGGGTGGCGTCCACCTGGGCCATGGCCTGCGGGACCAGTCGCGCCACGTTGCGCCAGATCTCCGCCGCGTCGTGCTCCACCCAGCCGGGTCTCGGGTAGTGCTGACGGTGTTCCCGCTGGGCGATCGCCACCAGCCGGCCGGCGTGGTCGAAGAGGATGCAGCGGGTCGAGGTCGTGCCCTGGTCGATCGCGATGACGTAACCGCGGTGTTCCGGGCGCTGTTCGGTCACTCCGGTCATCCTGCCCGATGCCGCTCGTTCAGCGGTCACGCGCGCCGAGCCCCCGCGAGATGGACCGCGCGGCGTGGCGGACGGCCGGTACCAGTCCGGCCCGCGGTCGGCCCTGGGGGTCCACGAGCCGGTCGGCGTCGCCGTCGATCCCGATCGCCCCCACGACCAGGCCGCCGAGGTCGCGGACCGGGGCGGCGATGCCCGCGCCACCGACCTCGAGCTCCTCCACGTCCAGCGCCCAGCCCTGTTCCCGGACCGCGGCCAGGGTGCGCCGCAGCGCCGCCGGGTCCACCGTCGTCCGCGCCGTCATCGCCGTGAGCCGTCCCCGGGGACGGACCGGGGCCGAGGCCAGCAGCACCTTGCCGAGCGCGCACGCGTGGGCCGGCAACGAGGCGCCCGTGCTGAGTTCCTGCGCGCTGTCGTCGGGCCGGAACACGTGGTGCACGACGAGCGCCCGCCCCTCCGCCAGCATCGCCAACCGCACCGATTCCCCCGTCCGGCTGGCCAGGGAGTCGGCCCAGTTCACCGCCCGGGCGCGCAGGTCGTTCGCGTCGATGCGGGGTCGGCCCAGGTCCGCCAGCCCGGGGGAGGCGCGGTAGTCGCCCGACTCGTCCTGCTCGACGAAACCCACGTCGACGAGGGTGCGGACGATCCCGTGCGCCGTCGTCTTCGCCAGGCCCAGCGCGTTGCCGATGTCGACGACCCCGAGACCCTGCCCGGCGCTCGCCAGCAACCGCAGCACGGCCGCTGCGCGTTCGATGGACTGGATGGGCCCCGGCACGGGCTCATCCTGCACCCCGGGAGCGTTCCAGTCGGTCCCACGACCGCGACCAGACCAGTTCCGCGGCCCCCACGAGCGGACCGTCCGCGCCGAAGGCCCCGCTGGTGAGCACGGGAGGCGTGCTGCGACGCAGGGTCATCGACCCCTCCTCGAGCGCGGCGCGCACGGCGTCGGGCGCCGCGTCGTGCAGGCGTGCGGCCAACCCCCCGACGGTGACCAGGTCCGCGTCGAGCGCGTTGACCAGACCCGCGATGCCGCGGCCGAGGTTCGTCGCGATCTCCGCGACCGCGCGCAGCGCCTCGACGTCACCGCGCCGGGCGCGGTCCAGGACGCGGTGGCTGAAGGCGACCGGGTCGTGGGGTTCGTCCTGCCGCAGCGACCGGGCGAAGGCGGCTCCGTCCAGGGCCGTGCCCCAGCAACCGCGGGCACCGCAACCGCAGGAACGGGCGGGATCCCCGAAGGGCAGGTGACCGAACTCCCCGGCGCTGCCGTGGGCGCCGTCGACGAGTTCCCCGTCGGCGGTCAGGGCACCGCCGAGACCGGCGTCGAGGTGCAGGTGGAGGGCGAGCCTCGCCCCGACGGCCCGGCCGCGGACGGACTCCGCCGCGGCGGCGCACCGGGCGTCGTTGCCCGCGAGCACGGCCTCGGCGGGCAGGTCCGGGGAGCGCGGCCAGGCGGTCCGCAGGTCGACGTCGCGCCAGCCCAGCAGGGGCGCCTCGAGGAGGTGGCCGTCGCGGACGACGCCCGGAGCGGCCAGTCCCGCGCCGCGCACCCGACGGGGGAAGCGGCGCAGCATCGTGCGCGCCGCCGCCCGGACCGCGGTGAGCACGGGGTCGGGGGAGTGCGAGGGGTGCGGACCGCCCGCCTCGGCCAGGGTCGCCCCGCCGAGTTCGACGACCCGCAGCCGCCAGTCCTCGTGGGTGATCTCCGCGGCCAGCACGAGCGGGCCGTCCGGGTGGGGGAGCAGGGGGCGGGTCGGTCGCCCGCGCCGGCCCTCCGAGGAGGCATCGCCCTCGGACAGGAGGTGGTCGGCCAGCAACCGGACGACGATCTCGGCGGTCGTCCCCGTCCCGGTGCCGAGTTCCCGGGCGGCGTCGGCGCGGGTGAGGCCCGGACGCAGGTGGGTCAGCCGCAGCAGTTCGCTGCCCAGGTTCCGCCGGTTCGACATCCCGCTCCTTTTGCTCGATGCGCAAGTATATTACGGGTTGTGCCGTCCACGCAGCGACTCCCCGTCGCACCGCTCGCCCTCCTGACGGCTTCGCTGTTCGGAGCCGTGACCACCGAGGTCCTCCCGGTGGGGTTGTTGCCGCAGCTCGCCGAGGCCTTCGCCGTCGACCGCTCCCGCATCGGCTGGTGGGTCTCGGCGTACGCGGTCGTCGTGGCGCTGGGTGCGATCCCGCTGACGGCGTGGCTGGCCCGGTTCCCGCGGCGACGGGTGCTCATCGGCCTGCTGAGCCTCTACGCCCTGAGCAACGCGGCGATCCTGGTCGCCCCGGGGTACGGCTGGGCGGTGGCCGCCCGACTGCTCGGCGGGGTCGCGCACGCCGGGATCTTCTCGGTCGTCGTCGGCACCACCGTCGCGCTCGTTGCTCCCGAGCGTCGCGGCCGGGCGCTGGCGGTCGTGAACGGCGGGGTCGCCCTCGCGCTGGCGGCCGGGGTGCCGCTGGGCACCGCGCTCGGGGAGGCCGTGGGGTGGCGGTGGGCGTTCGGCACCGCGTCCGTCCTGCTCGCAGGGTTCGCCCTCGCCGCCCTCGTGGTCCTGCCGCGCGACGACCCCCGGTTCGCCGGTGAACCGCCGCCCTCCGTGCTGACGGCGCTGCGCGGGCGACGCCTGCTGGCCGTCGCCCTCGGCGCCGCGATCGTGGCTCTCGGGCACTTCACCGCGTACACGTACATCACCCCGGTCGTCCTGGCCGCGGGGGTTCCCCAGGGTGGGATCAGCATCGTCCTCTTCGGCTACGGCGCAGCGAGTCTCGCCGGACTGGTCGTCGCCGGGAACCTCGTCGACCGCTACCCCGGTCGATCGCTGGCGGGGACGGTGCTCGTGGTGACCGCGTGCCTGCTGGCGGCCGCCGCCGTCCTGCGGTCGCACGGTGTCGTCGTGGTCGTGCTGGTCGTCGTCTGGGGCGCGGCGTTCGGCGCGTTGCCGACGCTGACCCAGACCGCCGCCCTCCGGGCCAGTCGCGACAGCGACGCGGCCCCGGCCGTCGTCAACGCCACCTTCAACGTCGGGATCGCCGGCGGTGCCTGGCTGGGCGGGGTCCTGCTGGCGGTCGACCTGCGGCTGGCGATGGTGGTCGGGGGTGTCCTGGCCGCCTCCGGGTTGTTGGCGTTCCGGCCGCGGCGCATGATGCCCGCATGATCAGGACGTGGTTCATCACCGGGACGTCGCGCGGTTTCGGACGGGCGTGGACGCTCGCGGCCCTCGAACGCGGTGACCAGGTGGTCGCCACCGCCCGCGACGCCGCCAGCCTCGACGACCTGGTGTCGCGCTACCCCGACCACCTGCTCGCGCTGACCCTCGACGTCGACGACAAGGCGGCGGTCGAAGCGGCCGTGACCCGGGCCGTGGAACGGTTCGGGCGGATCGACGTCGCCGTGAACAACGCCGGGTACGGCCAGTTCGGGATGGTCGAGGAGATCACCGAGGCCGAAGCCCGCGCGCAGTTCGAGACCAACGTGTTCGGGGCGCTCTGGGTGACCCAGGCCGTGCTGCCCGTCATGCGGACCCAGGGCGGCGGGCACGTCCTCCAGGTCTCCTCCATCGGGGGGATCTCGGCGTTCCCCAACATCGGCATCTACAACGCCTCCAAGTGGGCGCTCGAAGGTTTCAGCCAGGCGCTGGCCGCCGAGGTCGCCGACTTCGGCATCAAGGTGACGCTCGTTGAACCCGGTGGTTTCTCCACCGACTGGGGCGGATCCTCCGCCAAGCACTCCGCACCGCTCCCGGCCTACGACGAGTTCCGGGTCAAGGCGGCGGAGGCCCGCGAGCGCCGGGTCTCTTCGCCGGGCGACCCCGCCGCCAGTGCCGCCGCCGTCCTCGCCCTCGTCGACGATCCGAACCCGCCGCTGCGGGTGTTCTTCGGCACCGCCCCGATCGGGATCGCCAGCGCCGACTACGAGTCGCGGCTGGCGGAGTGGAAGCGGTGGCAGCACCTCTCGGAGCTCTCGCAGGGGTGAGGTACCTCGTCGGGCTGATCGGCAGCGGCATCGGGCCGTCCCTCACCCCGGCCCTGCACGAACGCGAGGCGGCTGAACTCGGGATGCACTGCGAGTACCGGCGTCTCGACCTCGACGTCCTCCGGGTGCCCGCCCGGGACTCCGGGCGGCTAGTGGACCAGGTCCGCTCGCAGGGGTGGGCCGGGGTCAACGTCACCCACCCGTGCAAGCAGCTCGTCCTCGCCCACCTCGACGAGCTCGACCCCGACGCCCGGGAACTGGGTGCGGTGAACACCGTCGTCTTCGACGGGACGCGGGCGGTCGGGCACAACACCGACACGACGGGTTTTCGGCGATCGTTGGCCCGGTTCCTGCCCGACGCCGAACTCGACCGGGTGCTGCTCGTCGGGGCCGGCGGCGCCGGTGCTGCGGTGGCGCACGCGCTGCGTCGTGCCGGGGTCCGGTCGGTGGCCGTCGTCGACGTGGACCCCTCCCGCGCTGCAGCCGTCGCCGCGGTGGTCGGTGGTTCCGCCCACGGCCCGGCCGACCTGCCGGAACTCCTGACCGACGCCACCGGGATCGTGCACGCGACACCGACCGGGATGGCCGCGCACCCGGGATTCCCGTTCGACGTGTCGCTGCTGCGCCCCGCGCAGTGGGTCGCGGAGGTCGTGTACCGACCGCTCGAGACGCCACTCGTCGTCGCAGCCCGGTCCCGCGGGTGCCGGGTGCTGACCGGGGGTGGGATGGCCGTCTTCCAGGCCGTCGACGCGTTCCGCTGGTTCACCGGGGTGGAACCCGACGCGGAGCGGATGCTCCGCCACTTCGAGGAGGTGGTGCGGTGATGACACCCCAGGTCGCGGTCTTCGACGTCCTCGGGACCGTGCTCGACGAACGGGGAGGTTTCCGCGCCGCGCTCGCCGCCGCGGGAGCGACCGGGTCGGAACTGACGGAACTCACCGACCGGTGGCTGGGAGAGGTCGACGGCGACATCGCGGCCATCGCCTCCGGTGCGGCGGCGTGGCGTCCCTGGGAACAGGTGATCGCCGAGGCCCTCGCCCGCACCGTGCCCGACGACGTCCGGGTGGAGGACCCCGAGGCGTTGCGCTTCGTCGGGCGCCGGCTACCGGCGTGGGGCGACAGTGCGGCCGGGATCCGCGCGCTGCGGTCTCGTTGCCGGGTCGTGGCCCTCTCCAACGCCGGGTTGCTGCCCCTGGTGGAGTGTTCCCGCGCCGCCGGCATCGAGTGGGACGCCGCCCTCTCGAGCGAGATGGTCCGATCGGCGAAACCCGACCCGCGGGTCTACGACTTCGTCCTGGACCTGCTCCGCCTCGACCCCGAGGACGTCGTCATGGTCGCCGCCCACCCCTGGGACCTGCGGGCCGCCGCGGAACGCGGCCTGCGGACGGCGTTCGTCGAGCGTGCGGGGGAAGGGGTGGCGACGGTCGCTGACGCCTTCGACTGGACCGTGGCCGATCTGAGGTCGCTGTCGACCGTCGTCGGTGCCTGATCACCACCGCTCGGCGAGCGCGTCAACCTGCGTGCACCGACCGTGGCGGCGGTCGAGTCCGCAGGCTCCGCCGGGCGACCACCCACACCAGCAACGCCACGCCGTAGGCGATCACCCCGGCGAGGGTCACCGCGTTCCAGCCCCCGGCCCGCCACAGGACACCGGCGGCGGCGGAACCGCACGCGGCGCCGACGAAGTTCGCCGTCACCAGGGCGGTGTTCAACCGGCTGCGGGCCTCGGGTGCGGCGGCGAACAACCGGGTCTGGCTCAGCACGTTCGTGCCCTGGACCGCGACGTCGAAGACCACGATGGTCACCAGCAACGCGATGACGTGGCGCCCGAACCGACCCGCTGCCGCCATCGACAGCAGAGCCAGGGTCAGGGTGAACCCGTTGGCCGGTACCGACCAGCCCCTGTCGTGGAGTCGGCCCACCCCGCGGGCGGCGAGAGCCCCGAGCAGGCCGGCCACACCGACCAGGCCGATCGTGCTCAGGGAGTACGAGTAGGGCTCCGCCGAGAGCAGGTAGGTCAGGGCCGTCCAGAACATCGTGAAGACCCCGAAGTTCACGACGCTGAGGACGATCGTGACCTGGGCCGACGGTCGCCGGCGAACCTGGGTGAAGACCGAGGCGATGAGGCGCGGGTAGGGAACGCCCGGGCGGGTGGGTAGTTCGGGGATGGCGCGGCGCAGGGCCACGGCCAGCAGCAGCGCGGCGACGGCGGCGACGGCGTAGATGCTGCGCCAGCCCGCCAGATCGGCGACCACCCCCGCGATGGTGCGTGAGAGCAGGATGCCGATGAGCCCACCGGAGACGACCGTGCCCACGACACGGCCGCGCTGGTCGGGTTCGGCGAGGTCTCCGGCCAGCGGGCCGAGGATCTGGGCGGAGACCGTCGTGCAGCCGACCAGCCCCAGTGCCCCCAGCACGAGGGGAAAACCAGGGACGACGGCGACCAGGCCCAGCGCGACCGCCGAGACGGTCAGCACGATCGGCACCAGGCCGCGTCGATCCAGCACGTCGCCGAGGGGCACCACGAGCAGGATGCCCAGGGCGTAGCCGACCTGGGTGACGGTGAGCAGCGTTCCCGCCTTCGCGTTCGAGACCCCGAGGGAGCGGCCGATCTCCTCCAACAAGGGCTGGGACCAGTAGAGGTTCGCGACGGCGGTACCGCTGGCGATCGCGAACAGCAGGGTCCTGGCGGGGGTCATGCCTGGCGTGGAGGGTCCGCTCCCGGCCGGCGTCCGTGCCGTGCTGGACAAGGGAGGTTCTCCTGGGCGTGTCGGGTGCGGGTCGATCGGTGGGGTCAGGTGGTGCCGCCGTCGTCGTCGGGTGACGTGCTGCGGCGACCCCTACGGGCCGTCCTCCACGGTAGGAGACGCCGAGCCCGGCAGGGAGTCCCTGTCGGTACCCGTCTCCGCTGGATGCCGCCGCAGCGCCGGAGGGGAGCCGGGGCAGAGGAGGAACCCGGACGCTGTCCCCCTCTGCCCGATCCCCTCGTCCATCAGCCGAGCGTTGCGTTGCCCGTCGCGTCGGCCGGCTTCGCGGCGGCGCGCCAGGAGGTCAGCGAGCCCTTCTGGGCGGCAGGGGCGTGGGCGACGACGTGGTCGGCCAGCAGGTCGTAGAACTCCCGGGTCGTCCAGGGTTCCCAGCCGTGGGGCTGGTTGCGGCCGAACCGGTACGTGACGTTGGATCCGGCGAGCTTGTCGACGCGTTCCTTGAACAGGTTGACGCCGTCGTTGAGGAAGTAGGTGTCGGCGTCGCCCACGTAGATGGTCAGCTGGCCGTCGAGCTTCTCGCGCAGGTCGTCCCAGTGCTTCTCGACGTAGGTCGCGAGGTCGAAGTGGTCCTGCCAGTAGGCAGCGACGTCGTGGTCGATCTCACCCGTCGTCTTGTCCCAGATCGGCTTCGGGTAGCCGTCGTCACCGCGGGGGGAGAACGCCGCCTGCCAGACGTCCCACTGCCCGAGTCCGGAGCGGCCGCGGCTGCCGAGCGCGCGCTCCCAGCCGTTCTCCTGCCCCATCGTGTACTGCGACTTGCCGCTGACCTCGCGCGCCGACGGCACGGGCACGTCGAGGTAGGCGTGGTGCGTGACGTAGGCGTTGTCGTCGCCGTAGACGTCGACGAGCTGGTGGGCGTGGAAGTCCAGCGGGTCGGGGTAACCGGCCCAGGCGCCCTGGTAGAGGTCGGGGTAGAAGATCTGCGTGGCCGCGGCTTCCCAACCGCCCGTCGAGCCGCCGGAGAGCACGCGGGCCCACGGCGCGCCGATGGTGCGGAAGCGACGGTCGACCTCCGGCAGCAGTTCCGTGTTCAGTGCGGTGCCGTAGGGGCCGATGTTCGCGGTGTCGACGGCGTAGGAGTCGTCGTAGTAGGGGTTCTCGTGGCGGAAGGTCACGGTGATGAACTTCGGTGCGGTGCCGGAGAGCCAGTACGCGCTGAACGCGTTGCTGCCGTCCTCGGTGAACCCCCGCGGTGCGTCACCGGGGAAGTGACCGTGGTTCAGCTCCATCGGGTAGCGCACGGTCCGGTTCGCCGCCTCGTCGTAACCCAGCGGCAGCAGGACGTCGGCGGCCACGTAGGTGTCGCGGCCCCAGAACTCCGAGAGCACCGCGCTGCGGATCTTCACGTGCTTGACGTGCTGCGACTCCTCGGGGTTGCCCTGCTGCGACGTGCCGCCCGCGGGGACCGGTTCGGAGGGTTGCACGGCCGTGTCCAGCGTGAGGTGCACGGTTCCCCGGCCCCCGGTCGCGGGGACGGTGACCTCCACGACGGGGCCGTAGAGGTTTCCGGTGGAGGCGAAGACGTCGTGGCCGTCGCCGCCGGGCAGGTGCAGGTCGATCTCCGCACCGTCGGAACGGGAGAAGTGCGTGTAGACGTTGAAGAACGCCTGTGCGCGGTAGGTGCCGGGGGGCAGCGACGAGGCGTCGGCGAGGGGGAACCCGACGGCCGGGGCCGCCAGGGGAACGGTGGTGCTGCGGCCCGGGGCGAGGCCGGTGACGTCGAGGCCCCAGAACGGCACCCCGTCGGCGACGTCGCCGGCCTGCTCGCGCGGCTCGCTGCCGGCGTCCGTGGTGAGGATGACGTAGACGCGGCCGGTGACCGCCTTCGGCGTCAGCCCCGGCGCGAGGGTGACGGACGCGGTCAGGGGCGGTCGGCGGCGCGCGGTGGTCTCCTCGGCTGCCGAGGCGGCAGGTGCGCCGCCCACAGCGGCGGCGGCGGCACCCACCCCCGCGACCGCGGTGACGAACGAACGACGGGACGGTGCGGTCACGACGGCTCCAGGTTGTGGTGGGGCGAGCACGTGCAGTCGTGCGGAACGTAGCAGCGGTGCTGGGACGAGACCAGGGTCGGCCCGTGACCGCGGGGTTCCTCGTCCGACGTGCGCTCGTCGCCGACGCGCGGGCCACGGCGCGGGTCCACGTCGACTCCCGGCGGCAGACCCACCGGGGTCTTGTGGCGGACGCGGTGCTCGACGACCCGGGGCTGCTGAGTTCCCGGGAACGGTTCTGGATCGCCGCCCTCACCGACGAACGGTGGAGCGCGAACCGGATCGCGGTCGCCGAGGTCGACGACGTGGTGGTCGGCATCGCGATGTCCGGTCCGTCGAGCGGGGGCGTTCGGCAGCTGCACCTGATCTACCTGGACGCGGCCCACCACGGTCCGGGCGCGGGGTCGGCTGTCCTCGACGCCGTCGTCCTGCCGGCCGAACCCGCGGTGCTGGAGGTCGCAGAGCCGAACCGCCGGGCGCAGGCGTTCTACCGCGAGCGGGGTTTCGCACCCACCGGGTCCGGACAGGTGGTCGACGGGGTGCGAGAGGTCACGTGGGTGCGGAACGGTCCACCGGGTGCGGCCGACGAGAGTCGATGAAGCCCGGGTCTCCCCGGGGTCGCGGGGTTCTCGCCGGTTTCGACAACTCCGCGGACCTCGGTGGTCTCCCGCTGGCGGACGGGACCACCGTGCCCGACCGGCGGGTCGTCCGAGCGCACACCCCGCCGGACCTCAGCCCCGGCGACCGAACGGCCCCGGACGCGCGGAACGCCGTCACGATGCTCGACCGCGTCCGGGACGTGCACGGGTCCAGCGCCGGGTACCTGCGCTCGATCGGGCTCGGCGGCGATCAGGTGCGCGCGTTGCGGCGACGGGTGACTCCGTGACCCGTCAGGGGATCCGGGGCGGTTCCTCGGCGGTGGCGTCGGCGTCCACGACGAGTTCGATCGCCCCGGTCCGCACGTCGTAGATCCCGCCGGCGACGGGCATCTTCGGCGGCAGGAACGGCCACGACCGGATGCGCTGCACGTCGTGGACGAGCGTCGTGCGCTGGTCGGAGATCGTCCGGAAGTCGATGCTGCGCGAGTCCACGCCCTGGGCGAGGACCTTCGCGTGCACGTCGCTGTCGGTGTTCTTCGTCATGCCGCAGTCGGTGTGGGCGAGGACGAGGACGCGGTCCACGCCGAGTAGGTAGTGCGCGAGGACGAGGGTGCGCAGCACGTCCTCGGTCACCCGGGCGCCGGCGTTGCGGAGGATCTTCGCGTCCCCCTTGGCCAGACCGAGCATCTCCAGCGGGGAGATGCGCGAGTCCATGCACGTCAGCACGGCGAGGCCGGAGCCGGCCACCCCGGGGCGGCCGTCGTCGACGAAGGTCTTCGCGTACTCGGCGTTGGCGGTCAGGACGTCGGTGAAGGGATCCACACCGCACATCTCACCATCCCGGCTCGACCTGCGGAACGGGCCCGTCCACGTCGGCCTGCGAGCGGGTGCCGTCGGCCCACGTCACCCGCACCCGGGCGCCGTCGAGGACGACCTCCGGGGCCGGGCCGGGGTCGACCGCGGAGAGTGAGACCGCGACCACGGCCGGGCCGTCACCGGCGTGGCCGCGCGCTCGGGGGACGAGGGCCCAGGCGCCGAAGGCGTTGCCCGCGGGCGCGCGGACGACGTCGAGGTCGGGAACGCCGCGGACGGCGAGCAACCGGCTGCTCGGACCGGGGGCGGTGAGGGTGATCGAGGTCGTGTCCAGCTGCTGCTCCAGCAGGCCGGGGTGGTCCGCGGCCACCGCCCAGCCCGTGACCGTCACGGCGGTCCCGGCGGGAACGGCGTCGAGGCGGAAGACCCGGACCTCCCACGCGTCGTGGGCGAGGACGAGGGAGAGGACCTCCGCCTGGGGGAGTTCGGTGCCGACGAACTCCGGGTGGTGCCGGCTGGCGGCCCAGCCGGGGCCGGTCCCGGCGGGGGTGAAGGCGTGCCGGACCCCCTCGAGCCCGCGCGCGCCGAGGACGACGGTGTTGTCGGCGACGTTGTGGGCCGACGTCGGACCGGTCCTCGTGGAGTAGGCGAGCCGGGCGTAGAAGGGGTCGGGTCGGCCGTCGGGGCCGCCCGGTCGGTGGTGGTCAGACCCGTGGTTGTGCACGCGGACCAGGCCGTCGGCGGTGTTCTGGACGAGCCAGCCGGCGGGGGCGATCGGGGTCGTCCGCGACGGGGCGAGCGCGGGAACGGGTTCTTCGGTGGCCGTCCACAGCGGGTGGTCGGGACCGGCGAGGAGCGCGGAGAACGCCTTGGACGACCAGTACGGGGAACCGGGTCCGGAGTAGCCCTGGACGCTCGCGGGGTGCGGGCCGTGGAACCCGCGGGTGAGGAGCCCGTCGGTGGTGGCGCCGCGGTCCAGGAAGTAGCGGACCCCGGAACTCAGCAGCGTCCGGCTGACGCCGGGCGCCCACGGGGTGTTCCCGGTGACCGCCCCGAGGGCCATCGAACTGACGGTGGCGAACCGGTAGGTCAGCGACCGTCCCTGGTGCAGGGGTGCGCCGTTGCCGTCGAAGGTCAGGGCGAACGTCGTGAGGAACTCCCGCAGTCGCGCGCCGAACCGCTTCCCGAGTTCCTCGTCGCGGCGCAGGTGGGAGTACAGCACCGGGTAGAGGTGCATGGCCCAGCCGACGTAGTGGTCGAACATCCGGCCGTCGCCGTCGGTGTACCACCCGTCCCCGCGGTACCAGCCCTCCAGCAGGTCGAGGGCGCGCGAGATCGCTGCCTCCGTCTCGGTGTCCCCGCGTCCGGCACCGGTCAGGAACGAGGCGACCGCCATCGGGAACAGGTACCAGTTGTTGGGCGCGGGTTCGTGGCGCAGACTGCCGCGCAGCCACGCCTCGACCCGGTCCTGCTCCTCGCCGGACAGCCTGTCCCACAACCACTCGCGGGTGAGGTCGAGCGCCAGGGCGATGGAGGCGGACTCCACCATCGGCTGCCCGCCGGACCGGACGGAGCCGATCACCGGCCAGGACTCCGCGTCGTCGGAACCAGGGTCCTGGGTTCCGGCGAGGAGCCCTCGTCGGTAGTTCCCGAGGTGCCCGTGCGGGTCTGCGCCCCCCTCGCCCGCGACCCGGAACGCCGCGGTCAGGAACGTGCGGGCGAAACCCTCCAGGCCGTCGGAGACCCACCCCGCGCGAGCGGGTTCCCCAGGCAGGTCGATGCGCCCGAACTCCGGGGTCGCCCACGGCCGGACGGCCAGCAGCAGGTCGTCGGCCACGGCGAGCCAGTGGGCGCGGGTCCAGCCGGTGATCGGGGAGAGGACGCGGTCCTCGGGGACGTTCTCGAGGAGGGACACCAGCGGAACTCCTTCAGGCGGTGCGGGACAGGGCGGGGTGGGCGACGGGGTGGGCCAGCGGCAGGCCGTCCGCGAGACGTTCGACCTCGTCGGCGGCGGCGGCGGTGAGCCGGCGCATCTCGTTGCCCAGCGACCCGGCGACGTGCGGGGTCAGCAGGACGTTCGGGCACGACCACAGGGGCGAACCCGGCGGCAGGGGTTCCGGGTCGGTGACGTCGAGGACGGCGCGGAGTCGGCCGCTGAGGAGTTCGCGGGTCAACGCCTCGGGGTCCACGACGGCACCCCGCGCGGTGTTGACCAGGGTCGCGCCGTCCCGCAGCGACGCGAGGACCCGGGCGTCCACCAGACCGCGGGTCTCGGGCAACAGGGGGGTGTGGACGCTGAACACGTCGCTGCGCCGGGCGAGTTCCGCCAGGCCCACGGGCTCGGCACCCAGCGCCCTGAGCTCGGAGTCCGGGACGAACGGGTCGTGGACGAGGACCTCGAGGTCGTGCGGGCGCAGGAGTTCCAGCACCCGGCGACCGACGAGGGAGGCGGAGAGGATCCCGACGGTCGAGCGGTAGTTCCCGGCCGCCTCGCTGAACCGCATCGCGGTCCGGGTGCGCTCGACGCGGAAGGCGTCGGCGGCGGGCAGGACGGCCTTGCCGGCGAGCAGGACCATGGCGAGGGTGTACTCCGCGACGGGGACGGCGTTCGCGGCCGCGGCCGAGGACACCTGGATCCCGCGTTCCCAGCAGGCCGCGCTCACGTGGTGACGCACCGATCCCGCCGCGTGCACGACGGCGCGCAACCGGGGCGCGGCGTCGAGCACGTCGGCGTCCAGGACCGGGCACCCCCACCCGGTGACCAGGACGTCCACCCCGGCGAGGACCCCGAGCGCCCGCGGGCTGGTGAACTCGCTCAGCAGGGTCTCGTCGAGGTCCACGACCGCGCGCAGCCGGTCGAGGAAGGTCCGGTCCACGACCCGGTCGCGACTGGCGGCGCTCATGGCGAGCGCGGCCCGCATCTTCGCTGGCACGGGGTCACCGTCCCGGCGCCGGGCCGGACAGGTCAAGAGCGTTCGATCACCGGTGATCGATCGCTCGGACGCTGTGCCGTTCCACGAGCCGGGGTGCGATCTCCAGGTGACGGCAGGGGGCGTCGGAGGCCGTCGTGCGCCACCCCAGCAGGTCCACGGCGGCCCGGCCGACCTCGCGCTTGGGCGGTGCGACGGCGGTGAGGCGCACCTCGCCGAGCCCCGCCACGACGTCGTCGTAGGTCACGATGCTGAGGTCGTCCGGCACCCGGATCCCCGCGCCGGCGAACCGGGGGAGCATGGACAGGGCGTCCGGGTCGGCGTGCACGAGGATCGCCGTCGCCCCGTGGCGGCGGACCGCCTCGACCGGGTCGGGAGCCGTCAGCCGGTGCTGCTGGTCGGCGTGGTCGGCCGACAGCAACGGCTCGGCGAGCACCGGCAGACCGAGGGAGCGCAGGGCGTCGGGCAGGCAGGCGCGCACGGTGCGCGAGGTCGGGGAGTCGTCGCGGCAGAAGGTCAGGATCCGCCGGTGGCCGTGCGCGCGCAGGTGCGACAGGGCCAGGTGGACCCCCGTGGCGTGGTCGCTGCGGACGGCGTCCCGTTGCGCGAGTGCGGATCCGCGGGGAGCGAACCGTTCGAGCAGGACGAGCGGGGGTGACGTCGGCCAGGACGGGACGCTCACGTCCTCGCTCACCTCCTCGGGAGAGTGCCACCGCGGGGCGTAGAGGATGCCGGACACCCCGCGGGTGCCCGCCGCCCGTTCGATGGCCGCCCGCGTCGCCACCGGCCCGCGGGCGACCTCGAGGACGTAGCGGCCGCCGTGCGCGGCGACGGCTTCGCGCGCGCCGTGCAGGATCTCGCCGAGGTAGGCCCCCGAGGAGGACGACACCGCCACGACGGTGCCCAGGACCGGACCACCGGGCAACGCGGCGGTCACGATCCCGTGCCTCCGGGTGAGTCGACCCTGCTCGGCGAGCGCCTCGACGTCGCGACGGACGGTGACCGCCGCCATCCCCAGTTCGAGGGCGAGGTCGCTGACCCGGGCGCTGCCGCGGGACGTGACCAGGGCGGTGATCCGTTCACGCCTGGCCACCGGGCCGTCGACCGTCATGGGGCATCTCCCGCCTCGTCGCGATGATCGAACGATCCTCACCCGTCGGACCCGGCGGCACAAGGGGCGCGTATCGTCGCCCTGTGTCGATCCTCGTCGTCCGTCACGGCCAGACCGAGTGGAGCCTCTCGGGGCAGCACACCGGCAGCACCGACGTCCCGCTCACCGCAGCGGGCGAGGTGCAGGCCCGTGGACTCGCCCCCGTCTTCGCCGACCGCAGCGTCTCGGCCGTCTTCGTCAGCCCCCGCCAGCGGGCCCGGCGCACCGCCGAACTCGCCGGTCTGAGCGACGTGACGATCGACGACGACCTCGTCGAGTGGGACTACGGCGGCTACGAGGGCCGCACCACGGCCGAGATCTCGGCCGAGCTCGGACGCGAGTGGTCGGTCTGGCACGACGGTGTCGTCCCGGGGCAGACGCCGGGGGAGACCGTGCACGCGGTCTCCGCCCGCGCCCGCGCGGTCCTGGACCGGGCGCAGGCCGCCGAGGGCGAGGGTGACGTGGTGCTCGTCGCCCACGGGCACTTCCTGCGCATCCTGCTCGCGACCTGGCTGGGGCTCTCGCCCACCGCCGGGGCGTTGTTCGCCCTCGAGGCGGGCACCTGGGGAGAACTCGGCCGCGAGCACGGCCGGCCCGTGCTGGTCCGCTGGAGCGTTCCGCCGCTCGGGTGAGCCGGACGGCTCAAGTCGTCACTCCGCGTGCCGATGGGGCTCGTGTGACAGCCGCCTCGATCGCCTGGACCACCTCGGTGCTCGTGATCGTGGTGGCCTCCGTCCTCCTCACCGTCCTCGTCCGCCAGCGCGACCGGGCCCGTGATGAACTCGCCCGCACCGACCCGCTCACCGGGCTCGGCAACCGCCGCGCGCTCGTCGAGTCGGGTGAACCGCTGCTGGCCTCGGGGCGCGGTCTGGGGCTGCTGCTCCTCGACCTCGACGGTTTCAAGGACGTCAACGACACCCTCGGGCACGCGGCCGGGGACGAGGTCCTCGTCCAGGTCGCCCGGGTCCTCACCGCCACCGTCGGCGACCGGGGTCCGGTGACCCGCCTCGGTGGTGACGAGTTCGCCGTCCTCGTCCCCGCGCCCGGCCCGGGCGACGACCTCGAGGTCGTCGCGAAACGCCTCCTCGCCGCCCTCTCCGTCGGGAGCTTCCACGCCGGGGTCGTCCCGATCGACCTCCAGGGCAGCATCGGGATCGCCGTCGCGGGGGTCGACGGGAACTCCCTCGGAGAACTCCTGCAGCACGCCGACATCGCCATGTACGCGGCCAAGCGGAGCCGGCTCGGGGTCCTGCGCTACGACGCCGCGAGCGACCCGCACTCGGCCGGGGGCCTGGAACTCCTCGGGCAGCTGCGCGGGGCGATGGACGCCGACCAGCTCGAACTGCACTACCAGCCCAAGGTCTCCGGTGACGGTTCCCGGTTGGTGGGTTTCGAGGCGCTGGTGCGCTGGAACCACCCGACGCGGGGTTTCCTGCTGCCCGCCGACTTCCTGCCGTTCGTCGAACGCACCAACCTCATCCACCCGCTGACGCGCTGGGTGCTCATCACGGCGTTGCGCCAGGCCGCGACCTGGCGGGCCCAGGGCGTCGACGTCTCGATGTCGGTGAACATCTCCGCGGTCACCCTCGACGCGGGCCTGCTGGGTGTGGTCGAGGAGGCCCTGGCCCTCACCCGGTGGACCCCGTCCGCACTGGTGCTCGAGATCACCGAGACGGCCATCATCAACGACCCCGAGGGCGCACGGGCCACGGTCGCGAAGCTGCGCGAGCGCGGGATCCGCGTCTCCGTCGACGACTTCGGGGCGGGCTCGACGAGCCTCGGCCACCTGCGCGGTCTCGCCGTCCACGAACTCAAGATCGACCGGCAGTTCGTCTCCGAGATGGTGGCGCACCCGGAGGACGAGGTCATCGTGTCCTCGGTCATCGCCCTGGCCCACCAGCTCGGACTCGTCGTCGTCGCCGAGGGCGTGGAGACCCTCGCCTCCGCGGACCGGTTGTGCGCGTTGGGCTGTGACGAACTCCAGGGGTTCTTCTTCGCCCGTCCGCTGCCGGCCGAGAAGGCACTGGCCTGGGCCCGCACCGAAGGGATGGCCGGCGCCGCCGTCGAACTGCGGTAGGTCGCAGTCGGCGGGATGACCGAGCGTTCCGAGGTCAGTCGCCGAGGTTCTCGAGGAGCCGTTCGACAGCTCGCCGAAGTTCGGGCAGGTCCTGGGTGACGGTAGCGGCGACGATGGCGTGGGTGGTGTCGAAGCAACGGTGGGCGAGGTGATCGCGCATGCGGGCGATCTCCGACCACGGCAGGTCCGGCTCACCGGTCAGCACCTCGTCCGGGACGGCTTTGACGGCCTCACCGATCTCGATCAGTCGTACCCGGACGGCGTCGAAGACGAGACCGTCGGAAAGGTCACCGCGGCGGGTGTGAGCGTCGATGGCGTCCAGGGCCGCCTGTACGTCCAACAGTCGCTGGCGGGCGTGCCGGCTCACGTGAACACCACGGCCCTGCCCATCGTCGCTGTCGTCGCACTCACAGGGACACCAGGTCCGCCTCGACGTTCGCCCGCACCTCGGGTTTGAGCCCGTCCTCCGGGATCAGGTCGACCGGGACGTGCAGGAGGTCCTCCAGGTCCCGGCGCAGGCTTCCGAGCGCGAACAGTCCCGTCCCCGGGGGTAGGTCCACGAGCAGGTCGACGTCGGAGTCGGGGCGTTCGGTGCCGCGGGCGGTGCTGCCGAAGACACGGACGTGGTGCACGCCGTGAGCGGCGGCGATCGTCTTGACCTTGCGCCGGTGCCGGCGCAGGCGCCGCCCCAGGGGGCCGGAGAGCGCGGTGGTGGGTGGGGAGTCGATGGTGATCAGTGAGGCATCGAGCAGGTGACCGCTGGCGCGCAGCAGGTGCAGCAGCGTCGGCAGGGAGGGCTGACGCTGTCCGGACTCGTAGGCGCTGATCACGCTCTGGGTCACTCCGGCGCGCTGGCCCAGCTGGGC
Source organism: Kineococcus sp. AC630 (assembly GCF_979255925.1). Classification (NCBI taxonomy): domain Bacteria; kingdom Bacillati; phylum Actinomycetota; class Actinomycetes; order Kineosporiales; family Kineosporiaceae; genus Kineococcus; species Kineococcus sp. AC630. The sequence continues at coordinate 31,783 of NZ_CEEDMJ010000001.1, read as the reverse complement.
CTGTGTCAGTCCGGCGCGCCGACGCGCGTCCTTCAGCAGCACCTCGGCGGACTCGATGACGGGCACGTCGTCATCATAGCGAATCGTCGATGCGACGTCGCCGACGAGCCGGCACCGGGGGTGCTGGTCGGTGAACGTCGGAGGTACGGACAGCCGGTCCTCGACGGGGGCTGACGCCGGTCGTTGACAGCGCGCCTCGCGCCGAGCAGGCCTAGGCCCGCCGGCCCGCGGCGGACAGGACCGCGTCCGCGACGGCCTGCGGGGCCAGTTCGGGCACCCAGTGGCCGGTGTCGAGCTCGACGTGGCGGTAGGGACCGCGGACGTGGTCGGCGGTCCGGTCCACGGCGGCGCGGGCGTAGAACGGGTCCCGTCGACCGTGGAGGTAGGTCGTGGCCACCTCGACGTCGCCGACGGGACGGGCGAACGGCAGGGCCCGGTACCAGCCCAGCGCCGCGCGCAGGCTTCCCGGTGCGCTGTGCCGGCGGGCGTACCCGGCGGCGAGGTCCGCGGGCAACCCGCTGCGCCGCAGGGAAGCTGACAGCAGCTCACCACCCCGGGCCAGCAGCAGCCGCTCGGGCAGCAGCGGCAGCTGGAAGAACCCGACGTAGGTCGAGCGCAGCCCCTGCGTCGAGGACGTCACCGCGCGCCGGTAGGCGGCCGGGTGGGCCTGCGAGAGGACGGTCAGGGACGCGAGCCGTTCCGGGTGCGTCGCGGCCAGGGCCCAGGCGACCACCCCGCCCCAGTCGTGGCCGAGGAGGTGCACCGGCCGGGCCGGCCCGCTCGGCGTGGCCGCGTCCAGCAACGCGACGACGTCGGCGACGAGCTCGGGCAGCGCGTAGTCGCGGCGGTGCGGGGGTCGGGCGCGCGCGCCGTAACCCCGCTGTTCGGGCACGAGCACCCGCAGCCCGCCCGCCACGAGCCGGGGCACGACGGCGTCGTAGGCTTCCGGGCCCTGCGGGAACCCGTGCAGGCAGACGACCACGTCCCCGTCGGCGGGGCCGTGGTCGCCGGTGGAGAAGTCCAGGCCGGCCCGGGTGAAGGAGTCCACCGACGTGCCGGTCAGCAGGCGGCGACGCGGGTCCAGCCGCCGTCGACCTGGCGCAGCGAGACGATGGTGTAGCTGCTGGTCAGGCCCAGGGCGTCGCGGGAACCGCGGGCGTAGGCGTAGCCGTACAGGCTCACGGCGCGGTCGGCAGCGACGTGGGCCCGGGTGCTGTCGCGCACGCAACTCGTCGGGGTGGGGGTCGGGGTGGGCGTGGTGGGTCCGCCCCCGGCGCGCACCAGACCCGCCGCGAACCGGGCACCTTCCGTCGTGGCCCCGTTGCTGGGGTAGCTGAGGTGGCTGCCCGTCCCGGTCTTGGGGGCGCTGCCGCAGACGGTGTCGCTGCTGTTGCAGTAGTCCTTCGACTTCGGCCCGTAGGTGGTGCTGGCGGTGGCGATGGTGCGTCCGCTCAGCCCCAGCGGGTTGCCGAACACGACGACCGCGGCGACGCGACCGGACAGCTCGGCGGGGACGGGCGTGCCGGTGGTGGTGCCCGTGCGGATGCCCACCGCGATGTCGGTGACGGTCGCGCCCTGGGAGTAGCCCCCCAGGACGAAGCGGGTCGAGGGGCAGGCCGCGGCCACCTCGCGCACGTGGGCGCTCATGTCGGTGGCACCGGGGCCGGCGCTGGTCTGGGAGGTGTTGGCGGCGTAGTCCACGGCGTAGGAGGTGACGGTCCGGTCCGACAGCTCGCTCGTGAGGGCCCGGACGAAGGGCGAGCCGACGATGCCGAGACCGGGCGTCTCGCCGGTGCCGCGCGCGAAGACGACCTCGACGTCGGAACAGGTGGCGGCGGTGGCCGGTGTGGCGGCGCTCAGCAGGGCGCCACCGGTGGCGGCGAGCGCGGCGAGGGTGGCGACCAGCCGGCGGGACGAGGGGATGCGCAGCACGGGTTCTTCCTCCACGACATCGGGGTACGGCGGCGGGTCGCCGCTCAGCCGGTGCACAGCATGCCCGGCCCCGCGGTCACCGGCAAGCGCCTACCGCCGGGTGGCGAGCTCGGGTTCGGAAGGGTTTCCCCGAGGCCGGTGACACCATCCGGGTCGAGCTGTCGGCGGCCTCCGGGGGTCAGGAGTGCGGCCGGTCCCCGAGGTCGGCGACCGGCGTCCGGCCGCTGACGACGTCCTCGGCCACCTGCTCCAGCGTCTGGTCGCGGGAGTGGGCGTGGGCGCGCAGCAACGCGAAGGCACTCGGGGTGTCGGTCTGGAGCGTCGAGTTGAGGATCCCGACGGCCAGCCACACCCGGTAGCGCCGACTCGCCGCGTGCGTGTCCAGCCACTCGGTGGGGAGGGTGAGTTCGACCTCTCCGCCCTCGCCGTCGGCGGTTTCCGCACGGGCGTGACCTCGCAGGGTGGCCTGCAGCAGCACCGAACAGGCCATGCCCGCCACGGCCTGGGCGGAATCCACGTCGAAACCCGGGCGCACCTGCGCCTCCGTGGAGTAGAGGTCGATCGCCCCGATGCCGCCGCCGTCGCTCCCCAGCACCAGCGGCACGGCGACCACGGAGCGGTAGGGACTGTGCCGCCGGACCCGCTGGTGCAGAGCCGGCCAGCGGCGGGCGAAGGACGGTTCGTCGGCCACGACCGGCGCGGAGTGCTGGAACGCGGCGATGCAGGGTCCTTCGCCGAGGGTGTACTGCCACTGCTCGGCGGCGACGGCCTCGGAGGTGCTGGCCCCCAGCAGGACCCGGTGGTCACCGCCGAAGAAGCTGATGCTCGCGGCGTCGACCTCCAGCACGCTGGCGACGGTCCGGGCCAGGGTCGTGGGTACCAGGTCGGCGTCGTCCCAGCCGGCGTGGAAGACGTAGGCCTCGCGGAAGTGGTCGGCGAGGGTCATGCGGGCCCGCGAGCGCCGTGGTGGTGGCGGTCACCGTCGAGGTCCGCCGGGACCGCGGGGCGGAAGTAGTCACGGGCCGCGTCGGGGGCGTGGAGACGTCGCACCTCCTCGTCCGGGGTGTGCCGGCCTCCGAGGCTGTGCCAGGCGTCGAACTCCTCGAACACGTCCTCGACGGCGCCGTGGACTCCGGCCGCTCGCACGGCGCCACCTCCACGACGTGCCCGGCGTTCCGCGTCGAGCAGCACCGCGAGACCCCCTTCGTCCAACGCGGTGGTGCGGCTGAGGTCGATGACCAGGGACCGGGTCGTGGGCAACGTGGTGTCGAGGCACGCGGAGAGCCGGCCCGTGGTCTCGGTGGTCAGACTGCCCTGCAACGAGATGACCGCGAGATCACCCTCGCGGTGCTGGTCGACGGAGAAGTCCATGCGTGCCCCCGAGGTGGGTGTGACGGCGCGCCCGCTGTTGGACCGGTGACTGCGGCCGGCCACCCGACAGGTGGCGAGGCCCTACCCCGGAACCTACCCCCACCCGACGTCCTGAACCACGGGAGTCTGCGGCGACTCCGCCGAGGTGGCCCGGGGCCCTAGTCGGCCAGGACGGCGAGCGCGTCGATCTCGACGAGCATCTCCTCGCGGGGCAGGCCGGTCATGACGGTCGTGCGGGCGGGCAGGACACCGGAGGTGCAGTGCGCGCCGACGTACTCGCCGTAGGCCTCGTTCATCGCGGCGAAGTCGTCGCGCGTGGTGAGGTAGACGCGGAGCATGACGACGTCGTCGAAGCTCGCGCCCCCCGCGCGGAGGATCGCGTCGACGTTGCGCAGGGTCCGCAGGGTCTGCGCCTTCACGTCACCGGGGTGCAGGTACTCGTTGGTCACCGGGTCCACCGGGCCCTGGCCGGAGACCTGCAGCAGGGGTCCCTTGCGGACGCCCTGCGAGAACGTGTGCGCCGGGGCGGGGGCGTCGGTCGTGGTGACGGCGGTGCGGGTGGTCATCAGGAGTTCTCCTTCTCGTCGGGGTGGTCGAGGAACCCGCAGGAGCGGGAGATGTCCGCGGTCGCGGACAACAGGGCGGGCACGAGGTCGAGGACGGCCTCGTGGGGGAGCAGCACGTCGGGCACCGAGATCGAGACCGCGGCGAGGACGCGTCCGTCGGCGCCGCGGACGGGGGCGCCGACGCAGTTGACGAAGGTCTCGTTCTCCGCGTGGTCCTGCGCCCAGCCCGCCTCGGCCACGGTCGCGACCTCCGCGAGCAGTTCCTCGGGACCCGTGAGGGTCCTCGTGGTCAGCCGGGAGAACTCCAGGGTCGCCACGAGTTCCGCCCGGTCGGGGGGCCGCAGGTCGGCGAGGAACACCTTCCCGACGGCGGTGCAGTGCAGCGCGGCGGTGTTCCCGATGCGTGAGGCCATGCGGACGGCGGCGCTGCGGGGTTCGAGCTTGTCCACGTAGGTGGCGACGGAACCGTCGAAGGCCGCCAGGTGGACGGTCTGCCCGACGTCGTCGCGCAGGCGCCGCAACCGGGGGGCGGCCACGGCCCGGACGTCGAAGGAGTCCAGGGCCTGCTGGGCGAGGCGGAACAGGTGGGAGCCGAGGGCGTAGCGGTGCTGCTCGTCGTGGTGGACGTAGCCCGCGTCCTCGAGGACCCGCAGCAACCGCAGGACGGTGCTCTTGTGGGCCCCCGTCGCCTCGGCGAGTTCCCCCAGGGTCGCCGTACCGCCGGCGACGAGGTCGAGCAGCCCGAGGGCGCGCAGCAGCGACTGGCTCACCCCGTCAACGCCGGGACCTCGGCGGGGCGGTCGCCCCGGGTCACGAGGGCGGCTGCGGCGCAGCGGTGGCCGAACCCGACGGCGGCGTCGACGGCGAACCCGTGGGCGCGGCCGGCGAGGTAGCCGGCGGCGAAGGCGTCGCCCGCGCCGACGGGTTCGACGACGTCGACCGTCAGGGCGGGGACGTGGCGGTCCGGGTTCCCCGGTTCGAGCACGAGCACGCCGTGCTCCTCCTGCTTCAGCAGGATCCGCCGGGCGTCCGGCAGGGCCGCGCGCAGCGCGGCCGGGTCGTCGGTCCCGAACACCACCCGCGCCTCGTCGGCGCCGAGCAGGACCTCGTCGGCCGCGGCGGCCATCCGGCGCAGCGGTTCCTCGCTGCGTCCCCGCCACAGCGCGGGGCGGTGGTTCAGGTCCACCGACAGCGTCGTGGCGCTGCCCCGCACCCGGTCGGCGAGTGCGGCGCAGAACGCGGCCGCGGACTCGGAGAGGCCGGGCGTGATCCCGCTGACGTGGACGGTGTCGGCCTCGGCCAGGGCCGCGCGCGCGGCGGGCCGGTCGAGGAACGCGGGGGAGAGGGCCGAGGCCGCCGACCCGCTGCGGTAGTAGTGCATGCGCGAGCGCCGGGACCCGTCGGCGGCGACCCCCGGAGCCTTGACGTAGAGACCGGTCGGCCGGTCCGGGTCGAGTTCGACGGCGCCGACGTCCACGCCGACCCCGTCGGCTAGAGCCAGGACGTGCTCACCGAACCCGTCCTCGCCCAGGCGCGAGAGCCAGCTCACGTCCACGTCGAGGCGGGCGAGGGTCAGGGCCACGTTGAGTTCCGCTCCGCCGACGGTGCGGACGAAGAGGTCCGCCTCGGCCAGGGGGACGTCCTGGGCGGGCGTCAGCACGACCATCGCCTCGCCGACGCACAGGACCTTTGACCGGGACACGGCGCGATGCTAGAACGGCCTCGACCGCTGCTGCAACGTCCGTTGCACGGCGCGCAACGCAGTCACGACGCAGTGGAGGTCGGTGTGGTGTACGACGCCCCGGAGATCGGTGCGCTCCCGGCCGAGGGCAAGGCGGTGCCGGTCGACGCCTGGGGGGTCCCGGCCGACGAGTTCGTGGCGACCCGTCCCGGCCTGGCCGACCTCCCCACCCCGCTCGTCACCCTCGACGCCACCGCCCTGACCCGCAACATCGCGACGATGGCCGCCTGGGCCGCCGCGGCCGGTGTCGACCTCGCCCCCCACGGCAAGACGACGATGGCCCCCTCGATCTGGCGGACCCAGCTCGAGGCCGGCGCGATCGGGATCACCGTCGCGACGGGGTGGCAGCTCACCGTCGCCCTGCGCGAGGGGCTGGACTGGGTCCTGGCGGCCTACCCCGTCCTCGACCCGCAGGTGCTGCGGTTCCTCAGCAGGCCCCGCACCGCCCGCGTCCTCACCTGGGTGGACGGGGTCGACGTCGTCGAGGCGATGGCCCCGCACGTCGCCGACGCCGTCGCACCCGTCGACGTCCTCGTCGAACTCGGGGCCACCGGGGGCCGGACCGGCGCTCGCTCCCGCGGCGCCGCGGTGGAGGTCGCCCGGGCCGTCGCCGCGACCCCCGGTCTGCGGTTGGCCGGGGTCGCGGGCTACGAGGGGGCGCTCGCCCACGACGCGAGCCCCGCGAGCCTCGTCGTGGTCCGCACCTACCTCTCCGACCTCGCCGCGCTGCACCGGACGCTGTTGGACCAGGGGTTGTACGGCGACGTGCCCGGTGGCCTCGTCGTCAGCGCCGGCGGCAGCGCCTACTTCGACGCCGTGGCCGACGTGCTCGCCGCGGTGCACGACCCCGACGGGGTGCGCGGAGCCCCGACACGCGTCGTCGTGCGCGCCGGCGCCTACGTCGCCCACGACGACGGGTTCTACCGCGGGATCACCCCGATGAACCGCGGCAGCGAGGGGGAGTTGCGCGCCGCCCTCCACGGGTGGGTCCGCATCGTCTCCCGCCCCGAACCGGGCCTCGCGCTCGGCGACGCGGGCAAGCGCGACCTCGCCTTCGACGAGGGGCTCCCCGAGGTGCAGGCGGTGCGCCGCGCGGCCACGGGCGACACCGAACCCCTCGAGGGAGCCACCGTCACCGCGATGAACGACCAGCACACGTTCCTGTCCCTGACCGGGGACGCCCGGGAACTGCGGGTCGGTGACGTCGTCCGCCTGGGTCTGTCCCACCCCTGCACGACGTTCGACAAGTGGCAGCTCCTGCCCGTCGTCGACGACGCCCTCGCTTCGCAACCCGTGCTCGTCGACTGGGTGCGCACGGTGTTCGGGTGAACCTCGTCGTCCGCGGGGCCACCATCGTCGACGGCACGGGGAGACCCGGCCGTCGCGGAGACGCCCTCGTCGTCGACGGCCGGATCGCGGAACTCGGGGACGTCGGGACGACCGCCGGGGCGCGGGAACTGCGGGCCGACGGGCTCGTGCTGTCGCCGGGTTTCATCGACATGCACGCCCACTCCGACCTCGCCGTGCTCACCGACCCGCAGCACCTCGCGAAGACCACCCAGGGGGTCACGACCGAGGTCGTCGGCCAGGACGGGCTGAGCTACGCCCCCGTCGACGCCGCCGCCCTCGCCGTCCTGCGCGAACAGCTCGCGGGGTGGAACGGGATCCCCGACGACGACCTCGGGTGGCCCGGGGTCGGGGCCTACCTCGACCGCGTCGACCGCGGCGCCGCCGTCAACGTCTGCTACCTCGTCCCCCAGGGCACGGTGCGGATGGTCGTCGTCGGAACCACCGACCGCCCCGCCACCGCGGCGGAACTCCGGCGCATGCGGGAACTCGTGGGACTCGGCCTGGCCGAAGGTGCCGTCGGGATGTCGAGCGGGCTCACCTACACACCCGGCATGTACGCCGACACCGCGGAACTCGTGGCGTTGTGCGAGGTCGTCGGCGCGGCCGGAGGTTTCTACGCCCCCCACCAGCGTTCCTACGGCAAGGGCGCCCTCGAGGCCTACGCCGAGGTCGTCGACGTCGCCCGCCGCGCCGGCTGCGCCCTGCACCTCACCCACGCCACGATGAACTTCGGCGTCAACGCAGGCCGCGGCGGGGAACTCCTCGACCTCGTCGACGCGGCGCTCGCCGACGGTGTCGACGTGACCCTGGACTCCTACCCCTACCTGCCCGGGTCCACCACCCTCGCGGCGGTGCTGCCGAGCTGGGCGAGCGAGGGTGGCCCGGAGGCGACCCTGCTCCGCCTCGAGGACCCGGAGGCGTTGCAGCGCATCCGGTACGCCCTCGAGGTCGAGGGGTCCGACGGCTGCCACGGCGTCACGGCCGACTGGGACACGGTGCAGGTCTCCGGGGTCCGGCACCCGGAACTCCCGGAACTCGCGGACCTCGTGGGGCGGAGGATCACCGGTTTCGAGATGTTCGTCGACGTCCTGCGTCGCGACCGCCTCGGCACGACGATCCTGCAGCACGTCGGCCACGAGGAGAACGTCCGCGCCATCATGGCCCACCCGCGCCACACCGTCGGCAGCGACGGTCTCCTCGTCGGTGCCCGCCCGCACCCCCGGGCCTGGGGGACGTTCCCGCACTACCTCGGGCACTACGTGCGGGAGGAGGGGGTCCTCGGGCTGGAGGACTGCGTCGCCCACATGACCTCCCGTCCGGCCCGGCGACTGGGGCTGCGGGACCGCGGAGTCCTGCGGCCGGGCGCGGTCGCCGACCTCGTCCTCTTCGACCCGACGACGGTGGCCGCCGGGGCCACCTTCGATCACCCCCGACGCCAGGCCGTCGGCATCCCGCACGTCCTCCTCGGCGGCGAGCCCGTCGTCGCCGACGGCCGGCGCACCGACGCGCTGCCCGGGCGGGCGCTGCGCCACCACCCCTCGACAGGAGTCACCGCATGAGCCTCGAGCAGTTGTTCACCGACCGGGTGGTGGCCGTCGTCCGCGCGCCGGAGATCCCCGACGCCCGGGCCCTGTGCGCGGCGCTGGCCGCGGGCGGGATCCGCACCGTGGAACTGACGTTCACCACCCCCGACGTCCTGCGCCACCTGCGCGAGGCCGCCGGTGCCGAGGGGATCTCCCTCGGCGTCGGCACGGTCCTGGACGACGACGACGCGCGGGCCGCGATCGACGCCGGAGCCCGGTTCCTCGTCACCCCGGGCCTGCGACCCGCGGTGGCGGCGACCGCGGTGTCGGCGGGGATCCCGTTCCTCATGGGCGCGTTCACCCCCAGCGAGGTCCTGGTCGCGCACGAGTCCGGTGCGGCCGCGGTCAAGGTGTTCCCCGCGGGTCGTCTCGGGCCGGGCTACCTGACCGATCTGCACGGCCCCTACCCCGACGTCCGGCTCGTCCCCTCCGGCGGGGTCAGCGCAGGCAACGCCGCGGAGTACCTCGCCGCTGGTGCGGCCGCCGTCACCGCGGGCACCGGAGTCGTTCCGCCGCGACTGGTCGCCGCCGCGGACTGGGCGGGCATCACCGAGCGGGCCGCCGCCTTCGTCGCCGCGATGGGCTGACGCGCCGCCGAGGTCACCCCCGTCGGAGGATCCGGTACCCGGGTACCGGATCCGACGTCTCCGGGGCGTTGTGGGTGAACTCGCCGCCCCGGTGTAGGAGGGTGGCCCGCGTGGACGTGGTGAACTGGGCGCTCGTGCGGGAACGCCTGCAGGCGACGGGCCGGTCGTTGCTGGCCCGCGCGGTCGGGGCACGGACCCTGGCGCGGCGGATCGCGCTGGTCGTCGTGGTGCTGTCGCTGGGGTGGGCCTTCCTGAACCGGGCCACCGGCGACCACTACGGGATCGCCCCCGACAGCACCTACGTCGTCGTGGTCGTCGGTGCGGTGGTGGGTGTGCTGTCGTGGCGGCTGCCGAGGTTCCGGCGGGCGCTGCTGCTGCTGCTGGTCGTCGTCGCCGTGGCCTGCGTCGAGGGGGCGGTCCTCACCTGGCCGGCCGTGGTGGCCCTCGTCCACCTCGCGGTCGCCGAGGATGCCCGGCGGATCCCCTGGCCGGGTTTCGCGGCCGGCGCCACGGGCGTCCTGGTGTCGGCCTTCCTCGCCGTCGACACGATGAGCGGCGTCCTCGCGGTCCTGCTGGGTGGCGTGCTGGGGATGCTCGTCCGCACCGTCGACCGCAGTGCGGCGCTGTCCCGCGAGGCCGGCTCGCTGCGAGCCGAGGCCGCGGCCAGTGCGGCGCAGGTGCAGTGGCACGAACAGCGCAGCGCCCTGGCCCGGGAGCTCCACGACGTCGTCGGCCACCACGTGACCGCCATGGTGGTGACCGCGGAAGCAGGCCAGGTCGGCACCGACTCCGCCGCCCTGCGCGCGATCGCCGACCGCGGTCGCGTGGCGCTGGGGGAACTCGACGTCCTGGTGCGCCAGTTGCGCGACCCGGCTGCGCCGTTGGCGGTCACGGCCCCGCCGCGGCTCTCCGACATCGACGAACTCCTGGCGGAGCCGTTGCGGCGCAGCGGCCTGTCCGTCGAGGTCCGGCTCGGTGGGGAGTACGACGCGGTGGACGAGGTCAGTGCCCTGACCGCCTACCGGGTCGTCCAGGAGGCCCTGACCAACGTCACGCGGCACGCTTCGGCGGGAACGGTCTGGGTGGAGGTCGACCTCGGCGACGCCTTCCTCCGCCTCCGGGTCAGCGACGACGGCGTCGGGATCCCCGAGACGCCGGAGCGGGGTTCGGGTCTGGTGGGGATGTCCGAGCGGGTGGCGGCCCTGCAGGGGATCCTGTCGATCACCCTCCGGCCGGGCGGTGGCACCGTCGTGGACGCGTTCCTGCCGCGCACGCTGCACGCGTCCCGGGCCCCGGCGTGATCCGGGTCGCCGTCGTCGACGACCACCAGATCATCCGCGAGGGTTTCTCGCTGATCCTCGGTTCCCGGCCCGACGTGGAGGTCGTCCTCCAGGCCGAGGACGGGCGAGGTTTCGTGGACGCGGTCCGTTCCGGCGTGGAGATCGACGTGGCCCTGGTCGACATCCGGATGCCCCACCTCGACGGGTTGCAGGCGACCCGTGAGCTCGCCCGGCTCGACGGCGCGCCGGCCGTGATCGTGGTGACGACCTTCGAGGACGACGGGTACGTCCTCGACGCGATCGCCGCCGGCGCGCAGGGTTTCCTGTTGAAGCGCTGCAGCGGGGAGGACCTCGTGCAGGCCGTGCGTTCGGTGGCCGCCGGAGACTCCGTGCTCGCCCCCGCGGTGACCCGCGCGGTGATGAGCAGGCTCCGCGCCGCCCCGGTGGCGCGGGTCCCCGTCGACCTGAACCTCACGGGCCGCGAGACGGAGGTCCTCGGCCTCATCGGTGCCGGTCTCAACAACGCGGAGATCGCCGAGAAGCTGTTCCTCTCGCTCAGCACCGTCAAGTCGCACGTCTCGAACGTGCTGACCAAGACGGGCAGTCGTGATCGGGTGCGGGCCGCCCTCCTCGCGGTGGAGGAGGGCCTGGTGCCCGAGTAGGACACGGTCAGTCCGAACGGCTCCGACGGTGCCGGGCGAGGAGGGCGAACCCGGCGATGCACGCCGCGAGCCCGACGCCCCGCACCCACCACGGCCAGCGGTAGTAGCCGGCGAAGGCGGCGAAGGCGTAGTACGTGACGAACGCGAGGACCGCCCAGACCCAGAGAGGCAGACGGCGGCGTCCGCTGGATTGGGGCATGTCGTCAGGTTAGCGCCGGAAGTGGAACCTTCCGCGGCTCCCGTGGGCTTCACGAGCCGCGGAACGTTCCCCTCGACGGTCGGGTTCAGCGCGGGAGGACGGAGATCGCCGATTCGGGGCGGTGCACGCCGCGGGGGCGGTAGCGCAGGACGTCGGAACAGCCGGCGAGGTCGGCCAGCAACCACACGATGGCCAGCCACATCTCGGTCCCCTGCAGGCCCGGTTCGCGGCCGACCAGGAACGAGAAACCCCTGCCGTCCTGCCAGGTGCGCAACGCGTCGGCGAGTAGCCCCCGGGCGGCCGTGACCACCTCCTCGCGGCGGTGGTGGGTCTGCTTGCCCGCGAGCCAGAGGGGGTGCGCCACGTCGAGGACGTTGCAGGCGTTGCGGCGTTCGGGGGCGAACAGTTTCTGGTCGGCGAGGTGGGTCAGGACGGTGTCGACGACACGTTCGGGGTGGGGGAGCGGAACCCCGAACTGGGCGAAGGTCCCACGGCTCGCGCGGTAGAAACCGTTGACGACCTGCAGCACCCCCTCGCCCGGGGCGGGCGTTCCCCACATCCCGGTACCGGGCGCGGCGCGCGTCGTGAGCCACCCGAAGAGCGCCTCCAGGGTTCCGGGGACCCCGCGCTCCCCGCGCGCCAGGTTCCAGCGGAACGCGGTCCCCGCCGCGTCGACCCAGGCCCCGGAACCCCACGCCCGGCCGTCCCACGGGAGGCCGTCGAGGTTCTCCAGGAGTTCCGGCGCGGTCATCCGGGCGAAGTACCCGATCGGGTGCGGGAACCGCTCACCGAAGACGTCGAGGGCGTAGCCCACGGAGAGCGCGTGGTAGAGCACGTTGCCGTCGCTGGGGTCCGGGGTTCCCGGGACGGGGAGGCCGTCGGCGCCGAACAACGGCACCAACCCCGTCTCCGGGTCCTGGAGCGCCGTGAGCCGGGCCAACTGCTCGTCGCGGGGGAGTTGCGGCGGGGCGTCGTCGAGCAGGTAGGCGGCGATCTCGAGGGCGTCGGCCTGGGCGCGGACGGTGGGTCCGGCGCCGGGGGAGTCGGTGAACTGGCCACCGGGCAGCGACGGGTTCCAGCACCTCGCCAGGACGTCGCCGGCCTGGGACCTGGCCCGTTCCTCGAACTGCCCCAGCGCGGTCGCCAGGTCGTCGCCCGCCCCGGCCGGCGGAACCCGCCAGCGGATCCGGCGGGCCGGGTTCCCGCCGACGATCGCGCCGGCGGGCACGTCCCGGGTGACGACCGCGCCCGCGGCGAGGACGGCGTGGTCCCCGACGTGGACGCCGTCGAGCACGACGACGTTCGACCCGATCCACACGTCGTCGCCGATGACGATCCCGCGCGAACTCAACGGTTGCCGGAACACCGGCGTCCCGGGTTCGATGCCGTGGTTGAACCCGAGGATCGACGTGTGGGCCCCGATCCGGACACCGTCCCCGCAGCGCACGTCGCCGCGGACCACGGCGAAGACGTTCACGGTGCAGTCGGCGCCGAAGCGGACGTCGTGGCTGAGGTAGGCGTTCGCCGCGACGTAGGAACGGTCACCCAGGACCAGGGAGTCGGTCTCGACGGCGGCCAGGCGGCTGACGAAGGTGTCGACCCCCAGCGACCACTTCGGGTGCTCGTCGTGGAAGGCCTGCTGATCCTCACGTTCGGCCTCGGTCGCCTCTCGGCGGAAGCCCCAGGGTTCGACGTCGAACCTGCTCACCGGTCGTCTCCCGTCACTGGAAAGCGCTTGCTGCCACGCTAGCACCGTCCGCCCTCCCTTGACAGGCAAGTGAGAACTTGCCTATCGTCCCGGCGTGGACGACGTGTTCAAGGCGTTGGCGGACCCCACCCGCCGCGCCATCCTCGACGAGCTGACCCGGCGCAGCGGTCAGACGCTCTTCGAGCTGCGGGTGCGGTTGATCGAGCGGCACGGTTCGGGGTCCTCCCGCCAGGCCGTCTCCCAGCACCTCGCGGTGCTCAAGGAGGTCGGGCTCGTGGTGCTCCGCAGGGAGGGGCGCTACACGTTCCTGGACCTGGACCCGTCTCCACTGCACAGGTTCCTGGCCGAGATCGAGGAGAGGTGGCAGTCGACATGAGGATCGCCTACACGAGCGTGTTCGTCGACGACCAGGACAAGGCCCTGGCGTTCTACGCGGAGGTGCTCGGCTTCGTGAAGAAGACCGAGGTGCCGCTGGGGGAGTACCGGTGGCTGACGGTGGTCTCGCCGGAGGACGCGGACGGGGTCGAGCTGGTCCTCGAACCCCGGGAGCACCCGGCGGCGCTCGCCTACACCGCGGCGCTGGTCGCGGACGGGATCCCGTGCACGTCCTTCGTCGTCGAGGACGCTGCGGCCGAGGCCGGCCGGCTGGCTGCTCTCGGGGTCGTCTTCACTCAGCCGGCCACGGTGATGGGGCCGGTCACCACGGCCGTGTTCGACGACACCTGCGGCAACCTCCTGCAGATCCAGTCCATGAACTCCTGACCCTCACCTCTTCACTTCTGACCGATAGCGATATATCGTTGAGGCATCGCGACGGCACGAGGCCGCGTGATGACACGGAGGTGCAGTGATGAGAGGCAACCGATTCGCAGGCCCGCGCGGCGGGCAGTGGGAACAGATGCGTGGACAGCGTCCCGGCGGCGGTGGCGGCGGACCCTTCGGGGGGTTCGGCGGCTTCGGCGGCCCGGGTTTCGGAGGGTTCGACGTGCCCGGCTTCTTCGAGGGCCGCGGTCCTCGTGGGTTCGGTCGGGGTGGCGGTCGTCGCCCACGCGGTGACGTGCGCGCCGCGGTCCTGGTGCTGCTGGCCGAGGGGCCGAGCAACGGGTACCGGATCATCGGTGAGGTCACCCGCCGCAGCGACGGCGAGTGGAAGCCCAGCCCCGGGTCGGTCTACCCGACCCTGCAGCAGTTGCAGGACGAGGGGCTCGTGGCTGCGGATCCCGCGGACCCCAAGCAGTTCACGTTGACCGACGAGGGCCGCGCGTACGTCGAGCAGGAGTACTCCGAGACGCCGCCGCCGTGGGAGAACCTCGACGGTGGACCGGACCGGGACCGTGCGCACCAGCTGCGCCGGCAGATCGGCTCGATCGCGATGACCTACCACCAGATCGCGATGTCGGGTCGACCCGGCGACCTGGTGCGGGCCGGTGACGTGCTGGAAAAGGCGCGTCGGGAACTGCTGGGGATCCTCGCCGAGGACCTCAGGGAAACGCCCGGAGGATGACCTGCGGGGTCGCCACGACGGGTGTCACCGCGTGGACCAGGTGGACCTGCCGCCAGCCGTCCGGCGCGAGCGCGCCGGTGGACAGCAGGTCCGCCCGGACGGCGAGGTTGGCGCCCGGTTCGTGCGGACCCTCGGACCCGCGGACCGGACCGGTGCTGGCCTTCGCGCCCGCCCGGTGGTGACGGACGTGCTCGGTGATCCACCCGACGCTCACGCCGACGTCGCAGGTGGTGGTCAGGACGACGACCTCTGACGGGTCCACGACGAGGGCGGCCAGGGTGCGCGCGGTCAGCTCGCGCAGTTCCCCGCGGGAGCGCGTGTCGCCGGGGTGGTGGTCGACGGTCAGCTCCACGTCGTCCAGCAGGTCGACCAACGGGCCCCAGTCGCCGAGGACGGGGGCCAAGGGGCCGGCGTCGCAGGACGTCGCGAGCACCAGGGTCGTGGGGATGCCGGCCGCGGAGGCCTCGTCGGCCGCGGCCGCCAGGTGCTCCAGGCAGGCGTCCAGCGCGGGGAGGTCGCCCGCAGGGACCGGGAGCAGCACGACAGCCCGCGTGACACGCACGAGAAATCCTCCTCCGTCGGCCCTGGACGTTCCCGTCCACTGAGCGTTCGTGTCGTCACGAGACGGCGATCCCTTGAGTCCCGGGCTTGCAGTTGTCGTGGCGTCAACTCCTACCGTCGTCCCGTGCACGCGAGAACACGGGAGTGGACGATCCACGAGGTCGCCACGGCCACGGGGGCGACGGCTCGCACCCTGCGCCACTACGACGACGTCGGACTGCTGACCCCCAGCCGTACCGGGGCCAACGGCTACCGCTACTACGACGCCGTCGCCCTGCGCCGGTTGCAGCGGGTCCTGCTGCTGCGCGAGCTGGGTCTGGGCCTGGCGGCCATCGCCGACGTCCTCGAGGCCCGGGTCGACGAGGTCGCCGCCCTGCGGACGCACCTCGCCCTGCTGGAGGAGCAGGCGGACCGGATCGCCCGGCTCGCCGCGAGCGTGCGCACGACGTTGGCCGACGGGGCCGACGGGGCTGATGGGAAGGAGATCGAGGTGACTCGGATGTTCGACGGTTTCGACGCAGGACGGTACGAGGAGGAGGTCGTCGAGCGCTGGGGGCGCCTCGCCCACGACGACGCCGGCCGGACGTGGTCCGAGCTGGGGGTGCAGGGTCGCGCGGAGCACCAGCGCGAGCACGAGGCGATCGCCGCCGGTCTGGCCGCCGCCGTGGGGGAGGACCCGGGCGCCCCGGCCGTCCAGGACCTCGTGCGGCGCCACCACGCCTGGGTCTCGGTGTTCTGGACCCCCGACGCGGCCGCGTACCGCGGGTTGGTGCGGATGTACGTCGAGGACGGGCGGTTCCGCGCCGTCTACGACGCCGCCGGACCGGGCACGGCCGACTTCCTGGCCCGGGCGGCGGACGTGTTCGCGGACCGTGCGTTGAGCTGACACCCTCCCGTCACCCGCAGGACGGCCCTCGTGTCGGAGGTCGGGTGCACCCTCGGAGGATGAGCGAGACGCAGACGGCGCAGGGACTGCAACTTCTCGGCCGGGCGGGGTTCGACCCCCGGTTCCTGGCGCCGGGTCCGCTGATCCCGATGCCCGAACCCCTCGACGGGGCCGAGGTCGTCGTCCTGCCGTACACGCACTTCTCCATCGTGCAGCGGCCGGACCGGCGCCTCGCCGCCGCGACGGTCGTCGCCGTCGACGGCGCCTCCCTGGTGGACGTCGAACGGTCGGGGGACCAGTGGTTCCTCGACCCGCGGCTGGGCCCCGACGACCAGGCGGGCGCCGAGCTCTACGCGCGCAACGACTTCGACCGCGGGCACCTGGTGCGCCGCCGCGACCCCGGCTGGGGGGCGGAGGCGGTGCGGGCCAACGCCGACACGTTCTCCTACGCCAACGCGGCCCCGCAGGCCTCGACGTTCAACCAGTCGCTGGAGCTGTGGCTCGGGCTGGAGGACCACGTCCTGGCCTACGCCAGGCGGTGGGACCAGCGCCTCGTCGTGGTGAGCGGACCGGTGTTCGCGGACGACGACCCCGAGTACCGCGGCGTGCGGATCCCGCGTCGCTTCTACAAGATCGCGGCGTACCTGCTGCCGCAACCCCTCGACCTCGACCCCTCCGAGGAGGTGTCGGTGCTCGCCAGCGCCGGTTTCGTCCTCGACCAGACCCCGCTGGTGGAGGAGATCGTCGGGTCGCCGCGTTCCCGGGAGGTCCCCGAACTGGGCGGGTTCCGGACGTTCCAGGTCCCCGTCGCGGACGTCACCGACCTCACCCGCCTCGACTTCGGGCCGCTCGTCGCGGCGGACCGGATGCCGGGGCTGGTCCCGGTCTCCAGCGCCGAGGGCGAGGTCCCGCTCTGGCGCCCCGTTGGCCGGCCCGCGGACCTGCTGCTGTAGTGGCCGGGTGACGGCGGAGTGGTGGGAGCGCACCCGGGCGGCCGAGACCGTCCGGGCGCAGGAGCTGCTGCGCGACTTCGTCGGCGAGCTGCGCCGCCGGGGGATCGCACCGGAGGCGCTGCGGGCCCGCGCCGGCTCGGCGCGGTACCGGACCGACCTCGTGGGGTGGTACCTGCGCGCCAACGGTTCCCTCGCGGTCGGGACCGCGGGGGAGTACTACGTCCTCGACGTGGCGCCGAGCCTGACCGGGCGGTTCCGGGGGGTCGTGATCAGTCCCTCGGAACCGCCCCTGCAGGTCGGTCGCGGCGCACGTGACGGCGAGTCCGTGGAACTCGCCGAGCTGCTGCGCCTGCGGTTGGACGAGCTGTAGGTCAGCCCTTGCGGAGCTGGACGACGGCCCAGGACAGCGGAGGCAGCACGATCGTCGCCTGCTCGGCGGTCACGGTGACCTCGTCGAGGGTGCGCAGACCGACGGCCTGGTGGTCGCCCTCGAGGTTGGTGGTGTGGCGGTCCTGCCCCTCGGTGGCCGCGAGGACCTTGGCCGACACGAGGCGGTCCACGTCGAACCCCCGCAGCGGGACCTCGACGGAGGCCGGTTCGGTCTGGTCGCGGTTGGCCAGGAACAGCGTGAGGAACTCGTCGTCGTAGGTCGCCGCGGCGTCCACGACGTCGACGTCGCCGAACTGGTCCGTCTCGTACTTGTCGCTGGTCGTGACGACCTGCAGGACGTTGCCCGTCGCGAGGCGGCGCATCTGCTCGAAGGGGTGGGCGATGGACTGCTTCCACGCCTCCTTGCCGGGTTCGCTGCGCAGCAGGCCGATGACGTTCACGAGCTGCGCCTGCGCGCCGATGTGGACGCGGTCGGAGTGGCGGAGCAGGGAGTTCAGCAGGGTTCCGACGACGACGGCGTCGGTGATCGAGTACTCGTCCTCGATGACGCGCGGGGCGACGTCCCAGGGTTCGACACCCTCGGCGTGGTGGGGCTTCGACTGGTACCAGACGTTCCACTCGTCGAAGCTCAGGTTGATGCGCTTGGAGTGCTTGCCCTTGGCGCGCACCGCGTCCGCCGTCGCGACGACCTGGTCGATGAAGAGGTCCATGTCGACCGCGGAGGCCAGGAAGCTGGCGGCGTCGCCGTCGTGCTCCTGGTAGTAGGCGTGCAGCGAGACGTAGTCGACCGCGTGGTAGGAGAGTTCCAGGACGGTCTGCTCCCACTCGCCGAACGTCGGCATCGAGCGGCTCGAGGAACCGACGGCGACGAGTTCGATGTCGGGGTCGATCGAGCGCATCGCCATGCCGGTCTCGGCGGCGAGCCGGCCGTACTCCGCGGCCGTCTTGTGGCCGGTCTGCCAGGGGCCGTCGAGCTCGTTGCCGAGGCACCAGAGCTTGATGTCGAACGGGTCCTTGCTGCCGTGCGCCTTGCGCAGGTCCGCGAACTTCGTCCCGGAGTTCAGGTTCGCGTACTCCAGCAGGTCGCAGGCCTCCTGCAGCCCCCGGGTGCCGAGGTTCACGGCCATCATCGTCTCGGTCTCGACCTTGCGGGCCCAGGCGTCGAACTCGGCGAGACCGAACTGGTTGGTCTCGACGGAACGCCAGGCGCGGTCGATGCGGCGCGGGCGGTCCTCGCGGGGGCCGACGGAGTCCTCCCAGTCGAAACCGGAGACGAAGTTCCCGCCGGGGTAGCGGACGACGGTCGGGCCGATCTCCTTGGTGAGTTCGAGCACGTCGGTCCGCAGGCCGTCCTCGTCCGCGCTCGGGTGGTCGGGTTCGAAGATGCCGGTGTAGACGCAGCGGCCCATGTGCTCGACGAACGAGCCGAACAGCCTCCGCGGGACGGGACCCACGGTGAAGGCGGGGTCGAGGGCGAGACGAGCGGTGCGCACGGTTGGTCTCCTGTTTTGACGGTCACGACTGTGTGATGGCCACGGCGGTGTGAAGGGTCGGTCAGCACGATTGCAACGTTGGAAGGCAGTCAACGCGAAAGCTGCAGCGCCGTCAAGGTGCTCGGTGCAAGAATGCGCCGGTGCCTCCCCGAAACGGTTCGCGACCCACGACGCTGCGGGACGTGGCCGAGGCGGCCGGCGTGTCCATCAAGACGGTGTCCAACGTCGTCAACGACCACCCGCACGTGCGGCCGGAGATGCGCGAGCGCGTCAAGGTCGTCATCGAGCGGCTCGACTACCGCCCCAACGGGATCGGGCGTCAACTGCGGCAGGGCCGGACGGGACTGGTCGCGCTCGCGCTGCCCAACGTGACGAGTCCCTACTACGGCGAGCTGACCTCCGCCCTGGTGACCGCGGCCCGGGCCCGCGGGATCACGCTGCTCGTGGAGCAGACCGACGGGGACCTCGAACGCGAGCGCGAGGTCGCGAACGGCTTCCCCGTGCGCCTGGTCGACGGCCTGGTCTTCGTCCCGTTGACCATGCCCGGGGGGGAGCTGGCGCAGCGACGCGACTCGACGCCGGCCGTGCTGATCGGCGAGCACGGCGAGGGGTCGGGCTACGACCGCGTCACCATCGACTCCGTCGACCTGGGGGACATCGCCGTCCGCCACCTGACCGAGGTCGGCCGCCACACCATCGCCTTCCTCGGGGACAAGCTCCAGACGTCGACGCGTCCACCGGTGGTGGCCCAGCGCATCGAGGGCTACCGCAGGGCCCTGCGCCGGGCGAAGCTGAAGTTCGACCCGTCGCTGCTGTGGCCGCTGCCCGAGTGGGACCGCGTGTACGGCTACGAGGGGACCCTGGCGCTGATGGCCGCCCGCCCCGACGTGGACGCGATCTTCGCGGCCAACGACCTGCTGGCCTTCGGCGCGATGCACGCGCTGCGCGGGCTGGGGCTGAGGGTGCCGCAGGACGTCGCCGTCATGGGGGTCGACGACGTCGAGCAGGCCCGCTACAGCGCGCCCACCCTGACCACGATCACGCTGGACCGGTCCGAGATGGCCGACCTGGCCATGGGCCTGCTGGCCGACCGCCTCGCCGGGCACGACGGCCCGGAACGGCTGCTCACGGTGACCGGCCGGCTCGTGGTCCGGGAGAGTTCCGGCGGCTGACGGCCGCCGTGCCGCCACCGGGGCGGGGTGGCAGCATCGGCCCGTGCGAGCCGTGCAGATCGAACGGACCGGGGGACCCGAGGTCCTCACCGTCACCGAGCTGACCACCCCGGAACCCGGGTCCGGCCAGGTCCTCGTCGACGTGGAGGCGGCGGGTGTGAACTTCATCGACACCTACCGCCGGAGCGGGGTGTACCCGCTGCAGCTGCCGACGGTGCTCGGCAGCGAGGGCGCGGGGCGGGTGGCCCGGCTCGGCCCGGGGGTCGAGGGGTTCACCGTCGGGCAGCTCGTCGCCTGGAAGGAGGCGCCCGGGAGCTATGCGGAACAGGTCCTCGTGGCCCAGGAGGAACTCGTCCCGGTGCCCGAGGGGGTCGAGGCCGCCACGGCGGCCGCGGTGATGCTCCAGGGCCTGACCGCGCACTACCTCTGCACCGACACCTTCGCCGTCACCGAGGGCACCTGGGCGTTGCTGCACGCCGGGGCCGGCGGGGTGGGGTTGCTGCTGACGCAGATGCTGAAGCTGCGCGGGGCGAACGTCCTCACCACGGTGTCGACCCCGGAGAAGGCCGAGTTGTCGCGCGCGGCGGGTGCGGACGACGTCGTCGGCTACGACGGGGCGAGCGCGCGGGCCCGCGAACTGACCGGCGGGCGCGGGGTCGACGTCGTCTACGACAGCGTGGGCAGGGACACCTTCGACGCGAGTCTGGACGCCCTGCGCCCCAGGGGGTTGATGGTGCTCTTCGGTGGTTCGAGCGGTCAGGTCCCGCCCTTCGACGTCCAACGGCTCAACACCGGGGGATCGCTGTTCCTGACCCGTCCGACGCTGGGTTCCTACACCCGGGACCGGGCGGAGCTGGTGTCGCGGACCGAGGAGGTCTTCGGCTGGATCGCGGCCGGGGACCTCGACGTGCGGATCGGGCACACCTACCCCCTGGTCGACGCCCGCCGGGCCCACGAGGACCTCGAAGCGCGCCGCACCACGGGCAAGCTCCTGGTGATCCCCTAGGGGTGACCGGCAAGGGCTTCGCCGTCGTGGCCGGTGAGGTCGAAGACCCGCCCGCGCCACCGAGCCAGCCGTCCAGCAGGTACGGGCCATCCAGGACGACGCCGACGAGGTGGTCCTCGCCCTGGTCCACCACCTGCTGAGCGGGGAACGCCAACGCCTGGGTCAGCGGGGCGGGCCCAGGATCGTGTTGCCGTACTTCTCGGCCACCGCCGGTTGCGGGGTGACCGCGAAGTCGGGGGGTCGTGGGGTGGACCTGTCGCGTCCGGTCTCGCGGAACATCCCCTCGAGGCCGGCCGGTGTGGTGATGATCAGCAGATCGGCCTTCTCGGACGTGATGCGGTAGGAGTGCGGCACCTGTCGAGGCAGGAAGACGATGCCGCCCTCGGTCAGCTCACTCTCCTGGTCGTCGGCCCAGACCAGCGCGGACCCCTTGATCAGCATGAACACCTCGTCCTCGTTGCTGTGCACGTGGTACGGCGGTGCCTCCCCCCTGCTGACGTCGAAGCGCCCGACCATGAGCCGGCCATCGGTGGCTGCACCGTCGAGCAGGATGGACAGGGTGCTACCGCCCAGCCACTCCAGCTGCTGGTGCTGCTCGGGTCGTGCGAGGTAGGCCATGCTCATGGCTGTCTCCGTTCTCTGGGTCGCCGATCGTGATCAGGAGGACGTCTGTCGGGTGGAGCAGGTCGTCTCGGAGCCGCACCAGCAGGACCTCGGTCGGTGGCGACGGCAACACGACGGCAACACGACGACGATGGCCGGCGCTGCCCGCAGGCCGCGCGCGGGCGTCACGCAGGTTCGACGACGACCTTGCCGGTGATGCGACCGGCGGCGGCCTCGGCGTGCAACGCGGGCAACTCTGCCAGTCGGATGCGGCGGGTGACCTCGATCTCCAGGTCCCCGCTGTCGACGAGGGATGCCAGTTCGGCCAGGCGGTCTCGGTTGGGCAGCACGAACACGGTGGCCGCGCTGACGCCGCGGGCCTCGTCACCGGGGGTGGCCATGAACGCAGTGGTACTGACGACCTTGCCGCCGTCACGGACCAGGGCCACCAGCTCGGCGAACCGATCGGGGTCGATGGGGGCGAGGTTGAGCAGCACGTCCACCTGCTCCTCGACCGCGCCCAGCACGTCGGTGGTGGTGTGGTCGATGATCTGGTCCGCGCCGGCGGCGCGGACGGCGTCGCGGCTGCGCGGGCTGGCGGTGGCCACGACGTGCACGCCGGCCCGCTTGGCCAGGGCGACGGCGTACTTGCCGACCACTCCTCCGGCGCCGTTGATCAGGATCCGTTGCCCGGTGGTCAGTTCGCCGAGGTCGAACAGCGCCTGCCAGGCCGTCAGCGCCACCGACGGCAGAGCTGCCGCGTCGGCCAGCGGGACCTTCGTGGGAGCCAGCACCAGGGCGTCCGCCGGGGCGACCACGTACTCCGCCGCGCCGCCGTCCCGCTCCATCGGCAGGAACCCGATGACCGCGTCACCCACCTGCAGGCCACCCTCGCCGACGACCGCGGCCACGCCGTCGCCGAGCGCGTCGACGGTGCCGGAGACGTCGTAGCCGGGCACGTGCGGCAGCTCGACCGGGATGGGCAGGAATCCGGCGCGCATGCCGTTGTCGGCGGCGTTGAACGCCGAGGCCGCCACCCGTACCCGGACCTGCCCGGCTACAGGGACGGGTACGGCGACGTCTTCGTAGCGCAGAACCTCTGGACCGCCGACCTCGTGGAAACGCACTGCCTTCATCGCTGGACCTGCTTTCGCTGGGTGAGCCGTCGCTGTGCTTGCCGATCCAACGTCGCAGGTCCCGGCCGGATCAGCCTGGGCCGGATCGGCCCACCTTGATGACCGCCCGTCCATCGGCTGCACCGACCACCTCCACCAACCGGGCCGCATCGCGCGAACCCGGCGCCGCAGTCAGCATGACGGCAGCCAGGTCGTCGCCGGGGATGGCGATGAGGTTCCCGACGAGGGTGAGGGAGTCCCCGTCGGACTGGGTGATCGTCGCGCTGCTCTCGTAGGCCGTCAACGGTCGCGGTGCCCGCCACAGCGTGTCGAAGCGCCGGCTCCGACTGCGCAACTCCTCCACCAGAGCGGCGAGCGACGCATCGGCGGGATAGCGCAGCAGTGCGGATCTCAGCTGGGCCACCAGGACCGCCTCGTGACTGGCCGCGTCGGCCGCGGACTGCTGGAAGGCACCGAACGGACTGCAGAAGTGCCGCCACGCCACGTTCCACTCCCACCGCTCCCCGATGCGGTTCCAGTGCTCCAACGCGAAGAAGGCGCCGTTGACCGCGACCAGGTTCATCGCCGCATCGGTGACGATCATCGGGGTGTCGGAGAACCGCTCCAGCAACCGTGTCCCTCCGGGGCCGAGATCGGTCGGCACCTGCCCGTCCGCGGCGGCGTACCCGGCCAGCGCCGAGAGCCGCTCGTAGTCTGCCCGCCCGGCGCTCAGCGCACGGGCGATCGCTTTCACCACCCCGGCTGAGGGATGGCTCCGTCCCTGTTCCAGCCGGCGCACGTAGTCCGCCGACAGGCCTGCCAGCTCACCGAGCTCTTCCCGCCGCAGACCGGGGACTCGTCGTCCGCCCACGGGCAGTCCGACGGCTGCGGGGTCCGTGCTCTCTCGGAGATGGCGCACAGCTGCACCGAAGTCGTGACGTTCCACAGCGCGAGTGTGCCTCGAAGGCGTGCCCGGACGGGCTCGATCACCGCCAGGAGTTCGTACCAGGACCACCGTGCGCCTGCACGGGCGGCCCGCGGAGCGACACCGTGACGACAACGGGACGACCGCTGTGCTGTTGGAGGGGACGTCTACCTTCCCCACCGACTGCGCTGTCCGGCCGACGTGAACCCGCCGCCGTCGACGCAGTACCGGCGGCGCTGACCCATCGGACACGCCCTAGTCGAGCGAACCGCTCAGGACGCAGAACTCGTTGCCCTCGGGATCGGCCAGGACGGTCCAGCCGGCACCGTCGCCCTGACCGACGTCGGCGTGGCGGGCCCCGGCCGCGAGGGCGTCGGCGATGACGCGTTCCCGGCCGGGGCCGGTCCGGGTGGCACGGACGTCGAGGTGCCAACGGTTCTTCACCGTGTGCGGGGTGGGGGAGGAGACGAACTCCAGGAACGGGCCGCCGTTCCCCGCACGCAGCGCGGACACCTGCGGGCTGGAACGGACCACGCTGAAACCGGCGACGGGTGCCCAGAAGTCGGCGAGGCCCTGCGGGTCGCGGGCCTGGCAGACGACGGCGGCGACGGTGCCGGTCCCGTCGTACTCCGGCCTCGGGTCGAGGACGCAGAACTCGTTCCCCTCGGGGTCGGCCAGGACCACCCAGGGAACGTCCCCCTGGCCCACGTCCGCGCGACGGGCTCCGAGGTCGAGCAGGAACTCCACGGTCTCCCGCTGTTCGGCGGTCGAGGAGGTGTCCAGGTCGAGGTGCACGCGGTTGGGGCCGACCTTCCCGTCCTGCACGTGCAGGAACACGAGTTCCAGCCCGGGTTCGCCCGCCGGCGGGACGACGTCGATCTCGTCCGCGTCGGAGTACCCGACGCGCCACGAGAGGGCCTGCGCCCACCAGCGGGAGAGGTGGCCGGGATCGAGGGCGTCCACGACCACGTTCACCAGGCGGCTGTCCACGCCCGCGAGGCTAGCCGTTCAGGAGTTCCCGCGGCCGGTCTCCTGCTGCAGTTCGTCGATCATCTCGGAGGCGCGGGCCTTGTCGAGGTCCTCGGGGACCTCACGTCCGGCTTCGCGGGCCAGGGTCTGCAGGTAGCTCTTCTGCGGGCCGGTCATGGGCTCGTCGCCGGTGACCCAGGTCTCGGGGTCCTTCTCGGCGTTCTGGGTGGGGTCGGGGGTTTCGCTCACCGGCTGACCGTACGACGCCTGTACGAAGTGCGCGCGCCGACGGGTGATGCGAGTCCCCGGCCCCGCCACCGGCCGATACCGTGTGCCCACCGAACTGTCGTGGAGGGGGAACCGTGGCGTACGACGCCGCGGCGGAACGGGCCGTGAGGTCCCTGGTCGCTGCACCGCCACCGCGCGTGGCCTGGCCCGACGCCGCGAAGGCCGTCTGCATCCTGCTGGTCGTCCTGGGGCACGTGACGTACCTGCACGTGGAGGAGTCGCGCTGGTACGCGGCGGCCGGCGCACCGCCGCTCTGGGACCTCCTCGACGTCGTCCTGCGACCCGTGCGCATGCCGCTGTTCTTCGCGGTGTCGGGGTTCTTCGCCGCCCGGGCGCTGACGCGGCCCTGGCGCGCGTCGGTCCGGGGCCGGGTCGTGCAGAACCTCTACCTGCACGTCCTGTGGATGCTGGTGGGCTTCGGGGTCGCGCTCGCGGTCGGGATCCCGACCTTCACGGCCCCCGAGCACGCCTCCGGTCTGCCGGGTGCGGCGCTGACCGCCTCGACGGGACTCTGGTACCTCTACGCCCTCGCCGTGTACTTCGTGCTCGCGCGGGCCACCCGGTCGTGGCCGGCGCCCGTCCCCGTCGCGCTGGCCGCGGCGCTGGCCGTCGCCTCCTTCTCCGGCGTCCTGCCCGGGGCGGGCGACACCCACTCCGTCCTGGAGAACCTCGTCTGGTTCCTGGCGGGGGCGCGGTTCCCCGAGCAGGTCCGGCGGCTGTCGCGACGTCCCCGGCCGGTGGCCCTCGTCGGGGTCGTCGTCGTCCTCGTGGCGGTGCTCGGCGCCGTCCGGGTCCTGGACCTCCCGCGGGTGCCGGCCGCGGTGCTGGAGATCCCCACCCGGGCGGGGGCCGTGGTCGCCGGGATGCTGCTGGCCGTCCTGTTCGTCACGTGGTTCCCGCGGGCGGCGTCCCCGCTGCTGCGGCTGGGGCGACGGACCCTGCCGGTCTACGCCCTGCACGGACTCGTCCTCATCGTGGTGCAGCGACCGCTGGCTGCCGTTACCGAACCCCCGTTCGGGGCGTTGCCGCACCCGGCGCAGCTGCTGCTGGTGCTGGTGTACCCGCTCGTGCTGACCCTCGCGATCGTGTGGTGCTGCCTGGCGGCACAGACGCTGGCGCAGCGGGTCGGGGCCGGCTGGCTCTTCGCCCTGCCGACGCGGAGGAGGTCGCCCGCCCCGCTCGTCCCGCCCGCCTAGACTCCTGACCATGACCCACGTCCTCTCCGCGGTGGCCTGGCCCTACGCCAACGGGCCCCGGCACATCGGCCACGTCGCCGGCTTCGGCGTCCCCTCCGACGTGTTCAGCCGCTACATGCGGATGGCGGGTCACGACGTCCTCATGGTGTCGGGCACCGACGAGCACGGGACGCCGATCCTCGTCCAGGCCGAGCAGGAGGGCGTGACCCCGCAGCAGCTCGCCGACCGCTACAACCGCGTCATCGCCGAGGACCTGCACGGCCTCGGCCTGTCCTACGACCTGTTCACCCGGACCACGACCGCGAACCACTACTCCGTCGTGCAGGAGATGTTCCGCACGGTCCACCAGAACGGCTACATGGTCGCGCGGAAGGGCATGGGGGCCATCTCCCCGTCCACGGGGCGCACCCTGCCCGACCGCTACGTCGAGGGCACCTGCCCGATCTGCGGCTACGACGGCGCCCGCGGCGACCAGTGCGACAACTGCGGCAACCAGCTCGACGCGATCGAGCTGAAGAACCCGCGCAGCCGGATCAACGGCGAGACGCCCGTCTTCATCGAGACCGAGCACTTCTACCTCGACCTGCCCGCGCTGGCCGAGGCCCTCGGCTCGTGGTTGCAGACGCGCGCCGACACGGGGCGCTGGCGCCCCAACGTCCTGAAGTTCTCGCAGAACCTGCTCGCGGACATGAAGCCCCGGGCCATGACCCGCGACATCGACTGGGGCATCCCGATCCCGCTCGAGGGCTGGGAGGACAACCCCGCCAAGCGGCTCTACGTGTGGTTCGACGCCGTCATCGGCTACCTGTCCGCCTCGGTGGAGTGGGCCCGGCGCAGCGGCGACCCGGACGCGTGGAAGGCCTGGTGGACCGACCCGTCCGCGGAGTCGTACTACTTCATGGGCAAGGACAACATCACCTTCCACTCCCAGATCTGGCCGGCCGAGCTGCTGGCCTACGACGGGCGTGGGGCGAAGGGCGGGGCCCCGGGCAGGTTCGGGAACCTCAACCTGCCCACCGAGGTCGTGGCGAGCGAGTTCCTCACGATGGAGGGCAAGCAGTTCTCCTCCAGCCGGGGGGTCGTCATCTACGTCCGCGACGTGCTGGCCCGCTACCAGCCGGACGCGTTGCGCTACTTCATCTCCGCGGCCGGCCCGGAGAACAACGACTCCGACTTCACCTGGCAGGAGTTCGCCACCCGGACGAACTCCGAGCTCGTCGCCGGCTGGGGCAACCTGGTCAACCGGACGGCGTCCCTCATCGCCAAGAACGTGGGCGAGATCCCCGCCGCCGGTGAGCTCACCGACGCCGACCGCAACCTGCTCACCACCACCCGCGCCGGGTTCGGGACGGTCGGAGACCTCATCTCCCACCACCGCCAGCGCGCCGGGATCGGCGAGGCCATGCGCGTCGTCGGCGAGGTCAACAAGTACCTCACCGAGCAGGAACCCTGGAAGATCAAGAACTCCGACCCCGAGCGGATGAAGTCGGTGCTGCACGTCACGGCGCAGGCCGTCTCCGACTGCCGGACGCTGCTCTCGCCCTTCCTGCCGCACTCGGCGCAGAAGGTGCACGAGGCCTTCGGCGGTACCGGCACCGTCTCGCCGATGCCGGAGCTGCGCGAGGTCACCGACCTCGACGACGGCCGCGACTACCCGATCCTCACGGGCGACTACCGCCGCGGGGAGACGCTGCCCGAGTGGGCCTCCCACCCGGTCGTCCCCGGGACGCCGGTGGCCACCCCGACGCCGGTCTTCACCAAGCTCGACGTCGCGGCCGTCGTCGAGGAGGAACTGGCCCGGTTGCAGAAGTGAGGGGCGAACGCCCGCCCGCGCCGCAACCGCTCGCCGTCGCGGTGGTCGACAACCACACCCACCTGGACTCGGAGACCCCCGAGGACGTCGCGGTGCTGTTGTCCGCCGCCGCCGCGGCCGGGGTGCCGCGCAGCGTCCAGATCGGCTGCGACCTCCCCGCCGCGCGCTGGACGGTGGCGGCCCTCGACCGCCATCCGGAGCTGCTCGGGGGGATCGCGTTGCACCCCAACGAGATCCCCGGCCTCGTGGCTGCAGGGCAGTACGAGGCCGCCCTCGAGGAGATCCGCACCCTCGCCGCGCACCCGCGCGTCCGCGTCATCGGCGAGACGGGCCTGGACCACTTCCGCACGGGTCCCGAGGGCGTCGAGGTCCAGGAGGAGGCCTTCCGCGCCCACATCCGCCTTGCCAAGGAACTCGGCCTCGCGCTGCAGATCCACGACCGCGACGCCCACGACGACCTCCTGCGCGTCCTGCGCGAGGAGGGTGCCCCGGAGAGGACGGTGTTCCACTGCTTCTCCGGGGACGCCGCGATGGCGCGGGTCTGCGGCGACGCCGGGTACTACCTGTCGTTCGCGGGGACGGTCACGTTCAAGAACGCCGACCCGTTGCGGGAGGCCCTGCGGGCCGCCCCGCGGGACCGGATCATGGTCGAGACCGACGCCCCGTACCTGACCCCGACGCCCCACCGCGGCCGGCCCAACGCCGGCTACCTGGTGCCGCTGACGGTCCGGTCGATGGCCGCGACGCTGGACTGCGACCTCGACGAGCTGTGCGCCGCGATCACCGCCACGACGGAGGCGGTCTACGGCCCCTGGTGAGGGGGCCGAAGGGGTTCCGGCGGCTCAAGCGGTCACGGGGACTTGTCGAGAAGGTCTCGGAGCGGTTACGGTCCGCTCCTGTCGGCCGGATCGAGGTGGCCGGACCGAACGGTTCGACGTGGGGACGGGGGTCCCTCCGCGCGAGCCTGCGTCCGGGAACTCGTGCCCGGGCACATCGTCGAAGGATCCCTCGTGCCGTTCCCCCTCGCCTCCGCGGTCCGCCGCTCCTCCCGAACCGTGCGCATCGCCGCGGGAGGCACCTGCCTCGCCGCCGTGGTCGGTGGCACCGTGGCCTTCACGGCCTTCGACAAGGACGTCGTCATCGACGCCGACGGACAGCGGACGCAGGCGAGCGCCTTCGGCGGCACCGTCGCCGACGTGCTCGAGAAGCAGGGCATCACCGTCGGGGAGCACGACCTCGTCGCCCCCGCCGCGACCACCGACGTCTCCGACGGCCAGACCATCGTGGTCCGCTACGGCCGCCAGCTGACCCTCACCGTCGACGGTGCGACCAAGACCTACTGGACCACCGCGCAGACCGTCGACGCGGCGCTGTCCGACCTCGACGTCCGTGCCGACGGGGCCAAGCTCTCCGCCTCCCGCTCCGAACCGCTGGGCCGTGCGGGCCTCGCCCTCGACGTCACCACCCCCAAGGCCGTGACCGTCCTCGCCGACGGCCAGACGAAGAACCTCACCAGCACCGCCGCCGACGTCAACGGCCTGCTCGCCGAGGCCGGCGTCACGATGCGCCCGGGCGACGAGATGTCCAACGCCGGGGCCGACGCGCTGAGCGCCGGCATGGTCGTCACCGTCGTCCGCGTCGACCGCTCCGCCAGCACCGAGACCGTGGCCATCGCCCACGGCAGCCGCACCGAGAACACCGACGCCCTCTTCACGGGCGAGAAGAAGGTCGTCACGCCCGGCGTCGACGGGTCCAAGACCGTCAGCTACGCCGACGTCTTCCGCGACGGCGTCCGCAGCCAGCACGACGTGACCGGTGAGGTCGTCGACGCCGCGCCCGTCGAGGAGGTCGTGCAGGTCGGGACGAAGGCCAAGCCCAAGCCCGTCCCGGTCGCCGCGCCGGCCGCGGCCCCCAGCTCTTCCAGCTCCTCGGGCGGTGGCGGATCCGTGGGCGGCAGCGCCGACGGCCTCAACTGGGGCGCGCTGGCCCGCTGCGAGTCGGGCGGGAACCCCTCGATCGTCTCCAGCAACGGCAAGTACCACGGCCTCTACCAGTTCAGCGTCTCCACCTGGAAGGCCGTCGGCGGCAGCGGGCTGCCGAGCCAGGCGTCCGCCGGCGAGCAGACCTACCGCGCCAAGCTGCTCTACCAGCGCGCCGGTGCCGGACAATGGCCCGTGTGCGGCAAGAACCTCTGAGTTCCCTCTTGTCGGCCAGGGACGTTCGCGACCTGGCCGACAAGCTCGACATCCGTCCGACGAAGACCCTCGGTCAGAACTTCGTCGTCGACGCCAACACCGTCCGCAAGATCGTGCGGGTCGCGGACCTGAGGTCCGAGGACGTCGTCGTGGAGGTCGGTCCGGGGCTCGGTTCGCTGACCCTCGCCCTGCTCGAGGCCGTCGACCGCGTCGTCGCCGTCGAGATCGACCCGGTGCTCGCCGCCGAACTCCCGGCCACCGTCGCGGCCCGCGGCCGCGCGGGCGCCGAGTTCGAGGTCGTCCTCGCCGACGCGCTCCAGGTCGAGGAACTGCCCGGCCCCGCGCCCACCGCCCTCGTCGCGAACCTGCCCTACAACGTCGCCGTCCCCGTCCTGCTGACGGTGCTCGCGCGCTTCCCGAGCCTGCGCAGCGGCCTCGTCATGGTCCAGTCCGAGGTCGCCGACCGGCTCGTCGCACCCCCCGGCAGCCGCACCTACGGCGTGCCCAGCGTCAAGACGGCCTGGTACGCCGAGGCCCGGCGCGCCGGGTCCGTCCCCCCGCCGGTGTTCTGGCCCGTGCCCCGCGTCGACTCCGGCCTCGTCGCCTTCACCGCGCGCCCCGCCCCGGAGACGACCGCCACCCGCGAAGAGGTCTTCGCCGTCGTCGACGCCGCCTTCGCCCAGCGCCGCAAGACCTTGCGCGCGGCGCTCGCCGGCTGGGCCGGATCGCCCGCGCTGGCCGAGGAGGCGCTGCGGGCGGCGGGGATCGAGCCGTCCGTGCGGGGCGAGCAGCTCCGCGTGGAGGACTTCGCCCGGATCGCCGCGCACCGCGTGGGCTGAGGGCACCGTCGCGGCGGGGGAGCGGTCCCGGACACCGTAGGGTCGGACCTCGTGTCCGGCAGTCCCCGCAGCGCACCCCCCGAGCTCCCCTCGGTCACCGTGCGTGCCCCCGCGAAGGTCAACCTGCTCCTGCAGGTCGGCCCCCGACGCGACGACGGCTTCCACGACCTCGTGACGGTCTTCCAGGCCGTCTCGCTGCACGAGGAGGTGACCGTCACCCCCGCCGAGGAGTTCACCGTCACCGTCGAGGGTGTGGGCGGCACCGACGTCGGCGGCGTGCCGCTGGACGACACCAACCTCGCGGTGCGGGCCGCGCGACTGCTGGCCGAGCGCGCCGGCGTCACCGACGCGGTCCACCTGCACGTGCGCAAGGAGGTCCCGGTCGCCGGCGGCATGGCCGGCGGCTCCGCCGACGCCGCCGCGGCCCTGGTGGCCTGCGACGCGCTGTGGCGGTTGCGTTCCGGCCTCGACGCGCTCGCCGAACTAGGCGCCGAACTCGGGTCCGACGTCCCCTTCGGCCTGCACGGTCGCACCGCCGTCGGCACCGGCCGGGGCGAACACCTCGCACCCGTCCTGACGAACGCCTCCTTCGCCTGGGTCTTCGTCCTCGGCGAGGAGGGGTTGTCCACCCCCACCGTCTTCGCCGAGTGCGACCGGCAGCGCGCGAGCGGGTACGAACCCCGCCCCGGCCGGCTCGAGGCCGTCGAGACGGCGCTGCGCAGCGGCGACGCCGACGCCCTCGGGGCGGCGCTGTCCAACGACCTGCAGGACGCCGCCTTCGCCCTGGCCCCCGGTCTCGCCGCGACGATCGCCGTCGGCCGTCGCGCCGGGGCGCTCGCCGGGATCGTCTCCGGGTCCGGACCCACCGTCGCCCTCCTCGCCCCCTCGGCCCCCGC